>JBKGZY010000012.1:0-26646 GCA_046543175.1 Dichotomicrobium sp. | reverse complement strand
CAGGCCGGCGGCGAGAACAATGGCGCCGTAGCGTTTCAGATCGCTCATGTCCGGCTCCCCGCTTGGTGCCGGGCCATTGTGAGCCGATACGCCGCGAACGGCAAATCTGCACCGGGGCACAGCGAGACCACCCTTGTCCGGCATCGCCAATATTCGATTACTCTTGAACGGGTCCGGTTCACGCTTGTGGCCATAGTGACATTCCCCCGGCTTTACGTTTTAATGGGGGCAAGCAGCCGAGGGGGGAGAGCCGGCGAGAGCGAAGACCACATGTGAGGTGTGCTGACCACGTGTCAGCCACTATCAGCCGTGTGGAAATCGAGAGAAACGCCGCCGCGGCAGGCGGAGCGGTGGCCGAGTCCAGGGCGCCGACGCGTCGGTAACCGCAAGAGACATCCCCTTGAAGTTCGAGACGTCATCCGACCAAGACGCTGAATCGCTGGAAACTCTTCATCACCTGGCGCAGAGCCGTGTCGCCATCGAAGGCGTCCGGCCCGAGATCGACTGCGGCCGGTTCGAGGTGAAGCGGGTCGTCGGCGACGAGCTGACGGTCGAAGCCGACATCTTCGTTGACGGCCACGACAAGCTGGACGCGGCCGTGCTGTTCCGCCGTGCGGCGGACGCGGAGTGGTCCGAAGTCCGCATGGATTTTCTGGAAAACGATCGCTGGCGCGCCAGCGTCCCGCTCACCGAGAACACCCGGTATCATTACACGATCGTTGCCTGGCGCGACCTGTTCGCCACCTGGCGCGACGAGGTGGAGAAGAAGCGCGCGGCCGGCCAGTCCGTTTCCACCGAGACGGAAGAAGGACGGATGCTTGTCGAGAGCGCCGTGACGGCCGCGGCACACGGCAGCAAGGCCGAACAGACGGCGCTGAGCGCGCTCTACAGCCGTATCCGGGACGCGCCGAGCGAAGCCGACAAGCTCGACGCGATGCTGACGGACAAAGCGGTCGACCTGATGAGCAAGGTCGCCGAGCGCACGCATCTGACGCACTATCCGAAGACGCTCACCGTCTGGGTGGACCGGCCCAGGGCCGCGTTCAGCGCCTGGTACGAGATGTTCCCGCGCTCGCAATCCGGCGACCCGCAGCGCCACGGCACGTTCGACGACGTCATCGCCCGCCTGGCATATGTGCGCGATCTCGGTTTCGACGTGCTCTATTTCCCGCCGATTCACCCCATTGGCCGGGAAAACCGCAAGGGGCGGAACAACGCGCTGGTGGCCGGGCCGGGCGATACGGGCAGCCCCTACGCCATCGGCTCAAGGGAAGGCGGGCACGATGCCATTCATCCGGAACTGGGCACGCTGGAGGATTTCCGCCGCCTCGTGAAAGCCGCCGAGAAGCACGGGCTGGAGATCGCGCTCGACTTCGCCATCCAGTGCGCGCCCGACCACCCGTGGATCACCGAGCATCCGGAGTGGTTCGATTGGCGCCCGGACGGCACGCTCAAGCACGCCGAGAACCCGCCGAAGAAGTACGAGGACATCGTCAATGTCCACTTCTACCGCGAGGCGCTGCCCTCGCTGTGGTTCGCGCTGCGCGATGTCGTGCTGTTCTGGGCCGATGAGGGTGTGCGCATCTTCCGGGTGGATAACCCGCACACCAAGCCATACCCGTTCTGGGAGTGGCTGATCGAAGAGGTACGGGCGCGCTATCCCGAGACCATCTTCCTGTCCGAAGCCTTCACGCGCCCCAAGGTGATGAAGCGGCTGGCCAAGCTCGGCTTCAACCAGTCCTATACCTACTTCACCTGGCGCAACACCAAGGCCGAGCTGACGGAATATCTGAGCGAGCTGACGCGCGGCGAAAGCCGCGAATATTTCCGGCCCAACTTCTTCACCAACACGCCGGACATCAACCCGATTCCGCTTCAGACCAGCGGACGGCCCGGCTATCAGGCGCGGCTGGTGCTGGCGGCGACGCTGGCCTGCAACTACGGCATCTATAACGGCTTCGAGCTGTGCGAGGGCACGCCGATCCCGGGCAGGGAGGAATATCTCCATTCCGAGAAATATGAAATCCGCGCCTGGGACTGGGACCGGCCGGGCAACATCAAGGACGATATTCGCCTCATCAACCGGCTGCGGGGCGAGCATCCGGCGCTTCAGCAGTTCTTCAATCTCCGCTTCTACAATGCCTGGAACGACCAGATCATCTACTACGGCAAGATGGTGGACGACCTGAGCGACTTCCTGCTGTTCGCCGTCAATCTCGACTTCTTCCACCCGCAGGGCGCGCATTTCGAGGTGCCGCTGTGGGAGTTCGGCCTGCCGGATGACGCTTCTATCGGCGTCGAGGACCTCATCACCGGCGCGCGTTTTACCTGGACCGGCAAGGTCCAGCACATGCATCTCGACCCGGATGTGCGGCCCTATGCGGCCTGGCGCCTGCTGCCGCCGGGAGACCCGCGATGACGACCACCCCGGAACTTTCGACCGAACTGGCCGAAGCCGTCGCGAGCGCCGCGGAGACGGGCGAAAGCGCGATCGATCGCAGCCTGAGTGACTGGTACAAGGACGCGGTCATCTACCAGCTCCATGTCAAGGCGTTTCAGGACGCCTCGGGCGACGGCATCGGCGACTTCGCCGGGCTGATGAGCCGGCTGGACTATGTGCAGGAGCTGGGGGTCAACACGATCTGGCTGCTCCCGTTCTACCCTTCGCCGTTGCGCGACGACGGCTATGACATCGCCGATTACCTCAGCGTCAACGAGAACTACGGGGATCTGCTACAGTTTCAGGGCTTTCTGGAAGAGGCGCACCGGCGCGGCATTCGCGTCATTACCGAGCTGGTCATCAACCACACCTCCGACCAGCACCCCTGGTTTCAGCGCGCGCGCCAGGCGCCGCCCGGCTCTCCGGAGCGGGATTTCTATGTCTGGAGCGATACCGACAAGAATTACGCCGGCACGCGGATCATCTTCCTCGACACCGAGACCTCCAACTGGACATGGGACCCGGTCGCGCAGGCCTATTTCTGGCACCGCTTCTATTCGCATCAGCCGGATCTGAACTTCGACAACCCTGAAGTCTTGCGCGAGATCGTCGGGGTGATGAACTTCTGGCTCGACATGGGCGTGGACGGGCTGCGGCTCGACGCGGTGCCTTATCTGTGCGAGCGCGAGGGCACGAACAACGAGAACCTTCCCGAGACCCATCAGGTGCTGAAGCGCATTCGCGCTGCCGTCGATGAACGCTACACCGACCGCCTGCTGCTCGCCGAAGCCAATCAGTGGCCGGAGGACACGGCCCCCTACTTCGGCAAAGGCGACGAATGCCACATGGCGTTCCACTTCCCGCTGATGCCGCGCATCTACATGGCCGTTGCGCGGGAGGACCGCTATCCGATCACCGACATCCTGCGCCAGACGCCGGACATCCCCGACAACTGCCAGTGGGCGCTGTTCCTGCGCAACCACGATGAGCTGACACTGGAGATGGTCACGGATGACGAGCGCGACTATCTCTGGCAGACCTATGCGACCGACCAGCGCGCGCGCATCAATCTGGGTATCCGCCGCCGGCTCGCCCCGCTGCTGGAGAATGACCGGCGCAAGATCGAACTGCTGAATGCGCTGCTGCTGTCGATGCCCGGCACGCCGGTGATCTATTACGGCGACGAACTCGGCATGGGCGACAACTACTATCTCGGCGACCGCGACGGCGTGCGCACGCCCATGCAGTGGTCCGCCGACCGCAATGGCGGCTTCTCACGCGCCGATCCGCAGCGGCTCTACCTGCCGCCGATCATGGACCCGATCTACGGCTATCAGGCCATCAATGTCGAGGCGCAGCAGCGCGATCCGTCCTCGCTTCTGAACTGGATGCGCAAGATGATTGCCGTTCGCAAGTCGCATTCGGCGTTCGGCCGCGGCGAACTGCGCTTCTTGTACCCACGCAATCGCAAGGTGCTGGCCTATCTCCGCGAGCACAAGGGCGAGACGCTGCTGTTCGTCTTCAATCTGGCGCGCTCGGCACAGGCCGTTGAACTCGATCTGTCCGCCCATCACGGCCGCGTGCCTGTGGAGCTGACCGGCAGCTCGGCCTTCCCGTCGATCGGCGAGCTTCCCTATATGCTGACCCTGCCGGCTTACGGCTTTTACTGGTTCGTTCTGGCGGACGGGGCGGAGGAACCGCACTGGCGCATCACGCCGGCCGAGCCGCAGCACGAATTCATCACGGTGGTTCTGACCGAGAACTGGCAGAGCGTTCTGGAGGGTCGCGAGCGGGCCCATCTGGAGCGGGACTGCTTGCCGGAATTCCTTGCGCATCAGCGCTGGTTCGGCGGAAAGGACGCCGGAATCAGGGGCGTGCGGCTCCAGCCGCTCGCGATCTTCTCCGCCGGGCAAGAGAGCTACCCGCTGAACACAATCGACGTCGAGCTGGATAGCGGCGAGACCCAGACCTACTTCCTGCCCTTCGCCGCGCAATGGCACGAACCCGCGGCCGGTCCGAGCGGAGCAAAGATGGCCAGGCTCAGGCAGGGGCCACGTATGGGCGCGCTCATGGATGGAAGCCAGACGGAGGGCCTCCTGAGCAGTTTTGTCAGCGCCATGCGCGAGGCCCGCACCATCGATGCGGCGGAGGGAACGATCGCCTTCAAGCCGGTCGGCGATTTCGCACCGCTGCCGGACGAAGCCGAAGTCCGGCTGATTGGCGGCGAGCAAAGCAACGTCTCCGCGATCGTCGATGGGCGGCTGATGATGAAGATCTACCGGCGGCTGCGCGCCGGCATTCAGCCGGAAGTCGAGATCGCGCATTTCCTGAGCCACATCGCCCGCTACGACAATACCCCGGCGCTGCGCGGCTATATCGAATACCAGCCGAACGAGGGCGCGCCGATGGCGCTGACGGCGCTGTTTGACTTCGTGCAGAACCAGGGCGACTGCTGGAACGCGATCGTCGATGGGCTGGACCGCGCGCTCGAGGAGCACGCGCTGACCACCACCGAGAACGACGAGGCGGAGGGCGGCGACGACCTCCCCTACACGTTCCCGATCAATCTGATGGGCGTGCTCGGCAAGCGGACCGCGGAACTGCACCGGGCCTTCGCCATCGACACGGCCGACCCGGCCTTTGCCCGCGAGCCGGTGACATTGGACGACATCGCTGCCTGGGTCGGCGGTTTGCAGAACGAAATGGGCCGGGCCTTTCTGGCGCTTGAGCGTGCCGCCGCGCATGACGCGAACATGGCAGGTATCGTCGGCGAGCTTCAGGACGCGCGCGGCGAATTGGAGCGGCATATCGGCAGGTTGGCCAGTACGCCGGCGGAGGGCGCGAAAACCCGCATCCACGGCGATTTTCACCTCGGCCAGGTGCTTGTCGCGCAGACCGACGTGGTCATCATCGACTTCGAGGGCGAGCCGGGCCGCCCTCTGGAGGAGCGCCGCGCGAAGACCTCGCCGCTGCGCGATGTGGCGGGGATGCTCCGTTCGATCGACTATGCCGCCTTCGCCGCGCTCGACCGGGTCGCCAGCCGCGTGCCCGAACTGCCCGAACGGACCATCGCCGCCGCGGAAAACTGGCGCAGGCGCGCGAGCGACGAATTCGTGCAGATTTACAAGGCGACGGCGGGCGATATGCCCAGCTTGCCGAAAGACCCGCAGACCTTCTCGCGGCAACTCGACATCTTCCTTCTTCAGAAGGTGTTTTACGAGATCGGCTACGAGGCGGCGAACCGGCCCACATGGCTCTCGATTCCGGTGCGCGGCGCGCTCGAACTGATCTCCAAAGCGTGACGCCGTCGCACCAATGTCGAAAGGTGAATGCGTGAACAGCTATCCGGCAAACAGCGATATCGAGGCGATTGTGGCCGGACGCCACGGCGAACCCTTCGCCGTGCTCGGGCCGCAGTGGCTGTCTGACGATACGTGTGTGCTGAGCGTCTTCGCGCCGGAAGCCGAACGCGTCGAGGCGATCGACCGGGGCACCGGAGAGGCGCTTGCCCCGCTGGAACGGCTGCATCCGGGCGGGTTCTTTGCCGGGGCGCTGCCGGCCGTGCCGCCGCGGCCAGACTACAAGCTGCGGCTGTTCCGGGGCGATGATCGCTGGGAGCGCGACGACCCCTACCGTTTCGCCAGCATCCTCGGGGAAACGGACATCCACCTCATGGCCGAAGGCACCCATCGTGAGCTTTACACCAAGCTGGGTGCCCACCCTGTCGAGATGCAGGGGGTTGCCGGCGTCGCCTTCGCCGTGTGGGCGCCGAACGCGCAGCGGGTCAGCGTCGTCGGCGACTTCAACGGCTGGGATGGCCGCCGCCACCCCATGCGCCGGCACGGTACGGCGGGCATCTGGGACATATTCATCCCCGGCGTCGAGATCGGCGCGCTCTACAAGTTCGACATCATCGGCCCCCGCGGCGAAGTCCTGCCGCAGAAAGCCGACCCCGTGGCGTTGTCGATGGAAGCCCCGCCAGCGAACGCGTCGCGAGTGGTGGGGACGGTGCGTGAGAGCTGGCGCGACGACCAGTGGCTCGCGAAGCGAGGGGATGCGCAGACCCGCTCCGCGCCGATCTCGATCTACGAGGTGCATCTCGGTTCGTGGCGGCGCGGCGAGGACGGCGCCTACTTCGACTATGACCGGCTCGCCCGGGAACTCGTCACCTATGTCAAGGATTTGGGCTTCACCCATATCGAGCTGTTGCCCATCAGCGAGCACCCCTTCACCGGCTCGTGGGGCTATCAGCCCATTGGCCTGTTCGCGCCCACGGCGCGCCACGGCTCGCCCGACGGCTTCGCCCGGTTTGTCGAGCAGTGCCACCAGGAAGGCATCGGCGTGATTATCGACTGGGTGCCCGGCCATTTCCCGTCCGATGCTTACGGTCTTGCGCGCTTCGACGGCACGCCGCTTTACGAATACGCCGACCCGCGCCGCGGCTTTCACCCGGACTGGAACACGCTGATCTATGATCTGGGCCGGCCGGAGGTCGCCAACTTCCTCGACGCCAACGCGCTGTTCTGGCTCGACCGCTATCACGTGGACGGGCTGCGCGTGGATGCCGTGGCCTCCATGCTCTATCTCGATTACAGCCGCGAGCACGGCGAATGGGTGCCCAACGTCCACGGCGGGCGCGAGAACCTCGAAGCCATCGAGTTTCTCAAGGGCATGAACACGCGGGTTTACAGCGCGTTCCCCAGTGCGATCACGGCGGCGGAGGAGTCGACAGCCTGGCCGATGGTCTCCGCCCCTGTCGAAGCCGGCGGCCTCGGCTTCGGCTACAAGTGGAACATGGGCTGGATGCACGACACCCTGTCCTACATGGCGCAGGACCCGCTCCACCGGCGCTATCACCATGCGTCACTGACGTTTGGGCTGATCTACGCCTTCAGCGAGAATTTCATCCTGCCGCTCAGCCATGACGAGGTCGTGCATGGCAAGGGCTCGCTGATCGGCAAGATGCCCGGCGACCGCTGGCAGAAATTCGCGAACTTGCGCGCCTATCTCGCCTTCATGTGGACGCATCCGGGGAAGAAACTGCTGTTCATGGGCGGCGAGTTCGCCCAGGAGCGCGAGTGGAACCATGATCGGGCGCTGGACTGGAACCTGTTGTCGCTTCCCGAGCACCGTGGCGTTCAGGACCTCGTGCGCGACCTGAACCGGCTGTATCGCAGCCTCCCCGCGCTGCACGAGCTGGACTGCGAACCGGCCGGCTTCGACTGGGTGGAGGCGAACGACGCCGAGCGCAGCGTGCTGGCCTATCTTCGCAAGGGAACGGGCGAGACGCCGCCGGCGCTGGTCGTCTGCAATTTCACGCCGGTGGTTCAGTACCGCTACACGGTGGGCGTACCACTCGCCGGGGCGTGGCAGGAGCGGCTCAACACGGATGCCGCGCATTACGGCGGATCGAATGTGGGCAATCTCGGGCTGGTTCATGCGACCGACAAGGCGGCGCATTCCCAGCCCGCCTCGTTGGAATTGACGCTGCCGCCGCTCGCGACAATCGTTTTGACCCCTCATTCAAGCTGACAAGGTTGAACAAGTGGCAATCGATATCGGGCGCGTCTCGGCCGGGCTGTCATACCCGCTCGGCGCGACACATGATGGTTCGGGCGTCAATTTCGCCCTGTTTTCCGCGAACGCGACGGGGGTGGAGCTTTGCCTGTTCGACAAGGGCGGCAAGACCGAGGAAGCGCGCATCCCGCTGCCCGAATACACCAACGAGGTCTGGCACGGCTACGTGAAGGGGCTGCGTCCCGGCCAGCTTTACGGCTTCCGTGTCCACGGCCCCTATGCGCCGGAAGAAGGCCACCGCTTCAACGCGAACAAGCTGCTGCTCGACCCCTACGCGAAGGCGCTGAGCGGGCAATTGGAATGGAGCGACGCGCATTACGGCTACAAGGTCGGTGACGACAAGGCGGACCTGTCCTTCGATGAGCGCGACTCAGCGCCGTTCATGCCCAAATGCGCCGTGGTCGAGGCGGCCGCGCGCCAGCGCTTCAGTTTCCCCTGGCGGCGCGAGAAACGCCCCCAGGTGGAGTGGGCCAACACGGTCATCTACGAGGCCCATGTTCGCGGCATGACCATGCGGCACCCGCTGGTGCCCGAGAAGGCACGTGGAACCTTCGCCGGCCTCGCGCATTCGGCGGTCATAGAGCATCTGGTGAAGCTCGGCGTGAGCGCCGTCGAGTTGCTGCCCGTTCAGGCATCGGTCGATGACAGGTTCCTGGTGGAACGGGGCTTGAGCAACTACTGGGGCTACAACACCATCGGCTTCTTCGCGCTGCGCGAGACCTATCTCCAGAGCGGTGGGAACATCGACGAATTCAAGCTGATGGTGCACAAGCTGCACGAAGCTGGCATCGAGGTCATTCTCGACGTGGTCTACAACCACACCGCCGAGGGCAACCACCTCGGCCCGACGCTTTCGTTCCGGGGCATCGACAACGCCAGCTATTACATGCTCGCGGACGAGCCGCGCTATTACTTCGACACCACCGGCTGCGGCAACACCATCAATCAGCGCCACCCGCGCGTGCTGCAGATGATCCTCGACTCGCTGCGCTACTGGGTCGAGGAGTGCCATGTCGACGGCTTCCGGTTCGATCTGGCGACTTCGCTCGGGCGCGAGATGCGCGATTTCGAGCCGAACGCGACCTTCCTCGACGCGATCGGACAGGACCCCACGCTCTCGCGGGTCAAGCTCATCGCCGAGCCGTGGGATGTCGGCGACAACGGGTTTCAGCTCGGCAATTTCCCGCCCGGCTGGGCGGAGTGGAACGGCCAGTACCGCGACAATCTCCGCAGCTTCTGGCGCGGTGAGGAGGGCTATCAGCCGGCGGTCGCCTCGGCGATGCTCGGTTCGGCGGAGCTGTTCGACAAGCAGGGCCGCCGCCCGTGGTCCAGCGTCAATTTCCTGACCGCGCATGACGGTTTCACGCTCGCCGATCTTTATACCTACAACGACAAGCACAACGAGGCGAACGGCGAGAACAACGAGGACGGGCACGACGACAACCGAAGCTGGAACTGCGGCGTGGAGGGCCCGACCGACGATCCGGACATCGTCAACCTGCGCGCGCAGATGCGCCGCGGCCTGCTGACAGCCCTGTTCGTATCACAAGGCACGCCGATGATGCTGATGGGCGACGAGGTCGGTCGCTCGCAGCAGGGCAACAACAACGCCTATTGCCAGGACAACGAGATTTCCTGGCTCGACTGGGAGGGCATCAAGCCGGACGACAAGGATTTTCTGGCGTATACGGCCGGCCTTGTCCGTCTGCGCGAGCGATGTCCGCTCCTGCACCAGCCCGACTTCCAGCACGGCGAACCCGTGATGGCCGACGGCACCAGGGATGTCACATGGCTGCGGCCGGACGGTGCCGAGATGCAGGAAGATGATTGGAGCAACGGCTTTTCCCGCAGCGTCTGCGTGATGCTCGCGCAGGCGGCGAGTTCGCCCGTATTGATTCTTTTGAACGCGCATCACGAGCCGATCGCGTATCAGACAACGAAGCCCGAAGCCGTGACCGGCTGGACGCTGCTGGCGGACTCCGCGCGCGGGCTGATCGAGCCGGAGGAGCCGGACACCGCGCCGGGCGAGGCCGTCACCGTGCCGGGACGCGGCGTGCTCTTGTTCGAAGGCCGACCGGGATGAACCGGAGTTTCGCTTTCGTGCGTCACTGGGGCGCCGAACCGCTGGCCGATGGCCGGGCGCGGTTCCGCTTGTGGGCGCCGGCGCAGCAAACGGTGTCAGTCGTGGCACACGGCTCGGATGCGAAATGCGCGATGCAGGCGCAAGGAGACGGCTGGTTCGAGGTGACGAGCGACATCGTGCCGCTGGATACCGGCTACTGGTTCGAGCTGGCGGATGGCACCCGTGTCCCCGACCCTGCAGCGCGCGCGCAGATGGGCGATGTTCACGGCCCTTCGCGGCTCGTTGATCCGCGCGCCTATGGCTGGCGAGCGCCGGAGTGGACCGGGCGGCCCTGGCACGAGGCGGTCGTCTACGAGTTGCATACTGGCACCTTCACCGGGGACGGCACGTTCGCGGGTGTTGAGTCGCGGCTGGATTATCTCGCCGATCTCGGCGTTACGGCCATTGAGCTGATGCCCGTCGCGCAGTTTTCCGGCGCGCGCGGCTGGGGCTATGACGGCGTGCTGCTGTATGCGCCGCACCCGGCCTATGGTGGGCCGGAGGGGCTGAAACGGCTGGTCGACGCGGTCCATGCGCGCGGCCTGATGGTCCTGCTCGACGTCGTCTACAATCATTTCGGCCCGGACGGGAATTACCTGCATCTCTACGCGCCGGACTTCTTCAACCCGAAGCGCCAGACGCCCTGGGGCGCGGCGATCGACTACACGCAGCCCGCAGTCCGCCAGTTCGTCGTCGACAATGCGCTCTACTGGCTGGAGGAATACCGCTTCGACGGGCTGCGGCTCGACGCCATCGACCAGATTCACGATCCGTCCGCGCCAACGATCATCGAGGAGCTGGCGGCGGAAGTCCGTGCCCGCATCACCGACCGGCACATTCACCTGACGACCGAGGACAGCCGCAATGTCGTCGATCTGTTCGCGCGGGAGGAGGGCCGCCCGAAACTCTGCACCGCCGAGTGGAACGACGACTGGCACCATGTCGCGCATGTGCTGGCGACCGGCGAGTCCGAGGGCTACTACATGGATTACCCGCCGGACACCGCCGCGCAGATGGCCCGCGCGCTGGCCACCGGCTATGTCTATCAGGGCGAGCGGTCCATCTTCCTCCACGACACGCCGCGCGGCGAGCCGAGCGCGCATCTGCCGCCGGTCGCGTTCATCGACTTTCTTCAGAACCATGACCAGATCGGCAACCGCGCCTTCGGTGAGCGGCTGAGCACGCTCGCCGCGCCCGCCGCGATCGAAGCGCTCACCGCCATCCTGCTGCTCAGCCCGCAGATCCCGCTCATTTACATGGGCGAGGAATGGGGCGAGACGCGGCCCTTCCTGTTCTTCACCGACCTGCATGGCGAGTTGGGCGATGCGGTGCGCGAAGGTCGGCGGGGCGAGTTCAAGCAGTGGAAGAGCTTTCAGGATGCGTATGCGCGCACGGAGATTCCCGATCCGAACGCTGTCGAGACCTTCGATCGGTCCAAGCTGGACTGGGCGAAGCGCGACGCGCCGGAGCACCGCGCCCGGCTGGATTACGTCAGGGGTCTGCTGGCGCTGCGGCAGCGGGAGATCGCGCCGCGGCTCGACGGCGTCGGCGGGCATTGCGCGACCCGGCAGGAGGTTGATGGCCGCTGCTTGCACGTCGCGTGGCGGCTGGGCGACGGCAGCGAACTGAGCCTCGCCGCCAATCTTGCGGACGCGTCAGCGCTCTTCAGCGCGGCTGCGAGCGGTCGACTCCTGTTTGACCGGCCCTCGGGGGCGGCGGATGCGCTGCGCGAAGGCCACCTGCTGCCCTGGTCGGCCATCATTCATCTCGCGCCACCGGAGGGCGCGCCATGACGGCCGAGCTGGACCGCCTCGCGCAAGCCTACGGCATCAGCCTGTCCTACACCGACGAGATGGGCGCCGAGCGGTTCCCCAGCGACGACTGCAAGCGCCGCCTCCTCGATGTGCTCGGCGTCCCGGCGGAAACCGACGAGGATGTGCGCCGCAGCCTCGCCGCGATCGAGGCGCCGGCCTGCCACATCCCCGACTGGCTCGAGCACGGACAGGCGTGGGGCATCACCTGCCAGCTCTACGGCCTGCGCTCCGCGCGGAACTGGGGCATCGGCGATTTCGATGACCTGGCGCGGCTCGCCGAACTGGCCGGCCCCTTGGGCGCGGATTTCATCGGGATCAACCCGCTGCACGCGCTGTTCTTCGCCGAGCCGCGGCATTTCAGCCCCTATGCGCCGTCCAGCCGGCGGTTCCTCAACCCGCTCTATATCGCGGTTGACCGGCTCGAAGGCGCGACCCCACCCAATCCTCCTCAGCTTGGGGCCGTGCGCGCGACCGATCTCGTCGACTATCCGCGCGTGAGCCGTCTGAAACGAACCGCGCTGGAAGCCGCGTTCGCGCACGACCAGGCGGCCGGCCTGAACGGCGACAGCGCCGCGTCAGCGCAGTTCGAGGCGTTCCGGCGGGAGCACGGCGCGCCGCTGCACGACTTCGCGCTGTTCGAGGCGCTGTCCGAAGCCATGGTCGCGCAGGGGAAGTCCTGCGGCTGGCATGGCTGGCCGGAACCGTTCCGGGACAGGACCGGTGCCGCCGTACGGCATTTCCGCGCCGAGAATGAAGAGCGCGTCCTGTTCCACATGTGGCTGCAATGGATCGCGCACCGCCAGCTTGCCGACGCGCAGGCCCGGGCACGCGCGGCCGGCATGCGGGTCGGGCTCTATCTTGATCTCGCCGTCGGCGTCGCACCCGACGGGGCCTCCACATGGAGCGAGCCGGAGAACGTTCTGCGCGGCGTGCGCGTCGGTTCACCACCCGATGCCTTCAATGCCGAAGGCCAGGACTGGGGCCTCGCGCCACTCTCGCCGCCGGCGCTGGACGCAGATCACGGGCGGCTGTTCGGGCAGATCATCCGTGAAGCGATCGGGCCGGCAGGCGCGCTGCGGATCGACCACGCCATGGCGCTGATGCGGCTTTATCTGATCCCGGACGGGCTGCCGAGCACGGACGGTGCTTATGTCCATTATCCGCTCGACAGGATGCTCCACGCGCTGGCGCGCGCCTCGCGGGAGGCCGGGACCATCGTCATCGGCGAGGATCTCGGTACCGTCCCGCCGAACTTCCGCGAAGTCATGCGCGCCGCCCGCGTGCTGGGCTATCGCGTGCTGTTCTTCGAGCGCGAGCCGGACGGTCGCTTCAAGCGCGCCGAGGCGTATGAGCGCGACGCGCTGGCCTGCATCTCGACACACGACCTGCCGACCCTGCGCGGCTGGTGGACGGCGCATGACATAGATATGCGCGTCGAGATCGGCCTTGATGATGCAGAAAAAGGCGCGGCGGACCGTGCGGAGCGCGAAGCCGATCGCGTGCGCCTTCTGGCCGCGCTGGCGGAAAGCGGCGTGCTTCCCGACGATCTCGCGCCGGCCGCGCGCGGCGAGTCGCCGCCGCCCGAGGCGCTGACGCAGGAACTTTCGCTCGCCTTCGCCCGGTTCCTGGCGCGCACCCCCTGCCGGCTGGTCGCCCTCCAACTCGAGGATCTCACCGGGGCCGTTGACCCCGCGAACGTGCCCGGCACCATCCACGATCACCCGAACTGGCAGCGAAAAATTCCGCGCGCTTTGGAAGAGTTGGCAAGCGCGCCGGGTTTCCACGCCATTACGCGAGCGGTCGCCGCCGAGCGCCCGAGGTCGCCATGACCAAGCCCCGCGCCACATATCGCCTGCAATTCCGCGACGGCATGACCTTCGAGAAGGCGGCGGAAATCGCGCCCTACTTGGCGAAACTGGGCATCAGCCATCTCTATGCCTCGCCGGTGTTCGCCGCCGCGCCGGACTCCACGCATGGCTACGATGTCGTCGACGTCACGCGGCTTGCCCCCGAACTGGGCGGCGAGCAAGGCTTCAAGACTCTGTGCCGCGCATTGAAGGACAACGGGCTGGGGCTGATCCTCGATTTCGTGCCGAACCATATGGGCGCGAGCACGCACAACCCCTGGTGGCTGGATGTGCTGGAATGGGGCGCGGCAAGCCAGTATGCCGAGCATTTCGACATCGACTGGTCTGCCCCGAAGCTCATCATCCCGGCGCTTGCGGCGAATTACGGTGAGGAACTGAAGCGCGGCGCATTCAGCCTGTCTTTTGATCATGCCGATGGTGGCATCAGCTTCTGCTACGGGTCGATGCGCCTGCCGCTGACCCCGCCGTCCTATGCGCAGTTCCTGTCGCGGATCGAGAGCGAGCGTTTCGCGGAGCTCGCGCGTCGCTTCATCGTGGTTGCGCCGGAAGAGGCGCGCGCGCTCAAGCAGGAGCTGGCCGATGCTTGCGCGGCGGATGCGGCGACCGGCGAGTCGGTCGAGCGGGCGCTTGCCGAGACGGTGGCCGACCTGGACGCGATCCACGAACTGCACGAGGCGCAGGTCTGGCGCCTGACCCATTGGCGCGCCGCCCGCGAGACGCTGACCTATCGCCGCTTCTTCGAGATTGCCGATCTGGTCGGGCTGCGGGTCGAGCGGGCAAGCGTGTTCGATGACGTGCACGCGCGGCTGCTGGAACTGGTGTCCGCGGGCGAGGTTCAGGGCATCCGCATCGACCACGTGGACGGCCTCGCCGATCCGAAAATCTATCTTGAAAAGCTACATGCGGCTGCGGGCGAACCGACTTGCCTGATCGTCGAGAAGATTCTCGGCCCGGATGAGGACCTGCGCGCGGACTGGCCCGCCGACGGCACCACCGGCTACGAGTTCATCCTGTCGCTGGCCGACTTGCTGGTGGATTCGCGCAGGGAGGCGGAGATGACGGCCGCCTATAATGCCTTCCTCGGCGAAGAGATCGACTTTCACGCCTTCGCGCTGGAGACGAAGCGCCGCCTGCTCGCGCGCAATCTCGCCGGGGAACTGGACAGGCTGAAGGACATGGCGCTGTCGCTGGCGGGCAAGGACCCGATGACACGCGACTACGGTTCCGACACGCTGCGCCGCGCGATCGTGGAACTGACCGCCGCGCTCCCGGTCTATCGCACCTACGTGAACGTGGCCGGGCCCGCCGAGGCTGACCGCGAATTGATCGAGACCGCCACCGAAGCCGCCAAGACCACCCGCGAGGTCGACAACGAAGGCGCGCTCGATTTTCTCAAGCGCGTGCTGCTTCTGGACTTCGCCGAGGCGGAGGATCAGACGACGGCGCTCGAATTCACCACCCGCTTTCAGCAGACCACCGGGCCGGTGATGGCCAAGGCGCTGGAGGACACGCTGTTCTACCGCTACAACCGGCTGATCGCGCTCAACGAGGTCGGCGGCGAGCCGGAGCGCTTCGGCGCCGCGCCCGAGCGGTTTCACGCCGCCATGCGCCGGCGGCTGGTGCGGCAGCCCTTCGGCCTCAGCGCGACCTCCACCCACGACACGAAACGCGCCGAGGATGCCCGCGCGCGCATCTACGCGATCAGCGAGATGCCGGAGGGGTGGGCCGAAGCCGTTGCGCGGTGGTCGGCGCTCAATGCCGGGCTGCGCGAGGCCGAGGGGCTGGCCCTCGATCCCGAGACCGAGTGGGCGTTCTACCAGGCTCTGCTGGGCGTGTGGCCGCCGATGCTGACGCCGGACGATACTGACGGCCTGAACGCGCTGGCTGAGCGGATGGTGCGGTTCATGCTCAAGGCGGTGCGCGAAGCCAAGTCCTTCACCAGTTGGACCGCGCAGGACGAGACGTATGAAGGCGTCGTGGAGTGGTTCACGCGTGGCGCGCTCGATCCGGTGCACGCGCGGTCGTTCCTCGACGACTTCCTGGCGACATGCCAGCCGCTGTTCGCCGCGGGCGCGCTGAACAGCCTGAGCCAGACCGTCATCAAGCTGACGGCCCCGGGCGTGCCGGACATCTACCAGGGCTGCGAATTATGGGATTTCAGCCTGGTCGATCCGGATAACCGCCGGCCGGTGGATTTCGAGGTTCGGCACGAACTGGTGCAGACGGGCGGGGCGGACGATCCGGCGGCGCTGATGAGCGATTGGCGCTCTGGCGCGGCCAAGATGCATGTTCTTCAGGCGGGCCTGGCGCTGCGCGCGCGCAAACCGCGGCTGTTTGCCGAAGGCGATTACCAGCCGCTGCCAGTTTCCGGCCCACGGGCCGACAACCTTGTGGCGTTCGCGCGGGTGCTCGGCCCCGAGGCCGTCATTACAATGGCGCCGCGCCTGCCCCTCGGGCTGCTCGGAGGATTATCCGAACCTCGGGTGCCCGTGGAGAGATGGCAAGAGACGACGCTGAAGCTGCCGGATACTATTTCACGATATTCATGGAATAATGTGCTCGACGAAACTTCGACTGCTGCGCAGCAGGGAGTGAATATTGCAAAATGTCTTGCCAAATTCCCTTGCGCTCTGCTCGTTTCCGAGTAGGTGTTTTGTCCATCTGTGTGATGGAAACAGTCTGACGGACAGGGCAAAGGGAGAACGCGCAACCGCCCGTTTGCCCGTTATTTCCTCGCCACAACGTGTTGCGTCGGCGGGGATTCATGCAACGCGACGCAACAAGCACAAGACGGGAACATGGTTGTCCTGAAAAAGAAAACGCCTTGATTTGCAAGGGCTTCTGAATTGGAGCGGGCGATGGGATTCGAACCCACGACCCCAACCTTGGCAAGGTTGTGCTCTACCCCTGAGCTACACCCGCTGACCAATTGACGGTAAAGCGCGGCAAGCGCTTCCCGAGACCCCTCTTATGGCGGATAAGCCGGCGGAATGCAAGGGGCTGCGTGCCTTACTCCCGTTGGCCCGCCGCGGCCGGCGCGCCGCCGTGCTCGTCCTTCGGCCCGACGAAATCCGTAATGTCGCGACGGCTCAGCACGCCGGCCACGCGGCCGGTATCGACCACCACGACATGGGTGTGGCCCTCGCGGACCATGCGCTTGAGCACTTCGCTGGCCGGCTCGCCGGGGCGCGCCATGGGCTGATCGCTCAGCGGCTGCATCACCTGTCTGACCGGGATATCGCCCCACTGGGCCTTCGGCACATGGGCGAAGTCGCCAAGGCTCAGGGTCCCCGTGATCCGGCCGTCTTCGGCAACCGGCAGTACGCGCGGGCGGAGCGGATAGAAGTACTGCTCCGCGGCTGTCTCCAGCGATGCGTCCGCCGGAACGGTCACGGGATCCGCGTCGAGGATCTGGCCGATATGCGAGGCGCCCGGTCCCGGCAGGCTGCTCGCTTGCTCGCGAGCCATGCCGGCCGCACGATAGATGAAGAAGCCGATCAGGATCTGCCACATGCCGCCCACGACGGCGCCGGTATAGGCGTTGTAGGCGCCGAAGGCCATCAGCGCGACGCCGAGTCCGGCGCCGACGGTGGCCGCCATGCGCGTGGCCTTGGACATGTTGCCGTTCCACCACCAGAGGATCGCGCGCAGGATACGCCCGCCGTCGAGCGGGAAGGCCGGCACCATGTTGAACACGGCGAGAATGAAATTGATGAGTGCCAGGTAAGCCACGACCGCAAGCAATGGCTCGACACCCCCCAGCAGGCCGGAGGCCGTCAGCCCGAAGAACAGGCCGGACAGGATGATGCTCGCGATCGGCCCGGCAATGGCAACGAGGAATTCGGCTTTCGCCGTGCGCGGCTCCTCTTCGAGCTGGGCAACTCCGCCGAACACGAACAGCGTTATGCCCGAGATGCGCAGCTTGTACTGCCGTGCCACCACCGCATGCGCGAGTTCATGGAAGATCAGCGAGGCGAACAGCCCGAGCGCGCCGAGCACGCCCATCCACAGATACGTCGACTGCGCCAGCCCGGGGATGACAGCGGGGAAATAGCCCGTCGACAGCGACCAGACGATCAGGAACGCGAGGATGAACCAGGAGGCGTCCAGCCCGATGCGGAAGCCGAGCAACGAAAAAAGGTAATAACTGCGTCCGAACATGATGCCTCCCTGCGCGGCCTTTCGCCCGCAGACGAGATGTAGAGACTGCTGCGCCGGAAAAAAGACATGCCCGCCGGCCCTGCGGTGCCGATTGCCGTGTCGCAGGGTCACGGCGGGTAGGCGGAACGGGCGGAGGCCCTGGGGCCGCCGCCCTGCAATGTTTTCAGGTTCAGGCCGACTGCCGGTTCTGCCGGTGCTCGATCAGCTCGTTGACGACGCCCGGATCCGCCAGCGTCGAGGTGTCCCCGAGATTGGAGAAGTCGTCCTCGGCGATCTTGCGCAGGATGCGGCGCATGATCTTGCCCGAGCGGGTCTTGGGCAGGCCGCTGGCGAACTGGATGAGGTCGGGCGATGCGATCGGGCCGATCTCGTTGCGAACCCATTGACGGAGTTCCTGCAACAATTCGTCGGATTGCTGCTCGCCGGCCATGAGCGTCACATAGACGTAAATCCCCTGGCCTTTCAGGTTATGGGGATAGCCGACCACGGCGGCCTCGGAGACCTTTGGATGCGCCACGAGCGCGGATTCGATCTCCGCGGTGCCCATGCGGTGGCCGGAGACATTGAGCACGTCGTCCACGCGGCCGGTGACCCAGTAATAGCCGTCCTCGTCGCGCTTGGCGCCATCGCCGGTGAAATACATTCCCGGATAGGTGCTGAAATAGGTCTGCACGAAGCGGTCATGGTCGCGGTAGACCGTGCGCATCTGCCCCGGCCAGCTATCGAGCAGCACGAGGTTGCCGCTCGCAGCGCCTTCCAGCGGGTTGCCCTCGTTGTCCACGATCCCCGGCTGCACGCCGAAGAACGGCAGGGTGGCCGAGCCGGGCTTCAGGTCGATCGCGCCCGGCAGCGGGGAAATGAGGATTCCGCCGGTCTCGGTCTGCCACCACGTGTCGACGACCGGGCAGCGGCCTTCGCCGACCACGTCGTAATACCATTGCCACGCTTCCGGGTTGATCGGCTCGCCGACCGTGCCCAGCAGCTTGAGCGATTTGCGGCTGGTCTTGGTGACATGCTCATTGCCGGCGCCCATCAGCGCGCGGATGGCGGTCGGCGCGGTGTAGAAGATGTTGACGTTGTGCTTGTCCACGACCTCCCAGAAGCGCGAGGCGGAGGGATAGTTCGGCACGCCCTCGAACATCAGCGTGGTGGCGCCGTTCGCGAGCGGGCCATAGACGATGTAGGAGTGGCCCGTCACCCACCCCACGTCAGCCGTGCACCAGTAGATGTCGCCGTCCTTGTAGTCGAAGACGTACTGGTGGGTCATCGAGGTGAAGACGAGATAGCCGCCGGAGGTGTGCAGCACGCCCTTGGGCTGGCCGGTCGAGCCGGAGGTGTAGAGGATGAACAGCGGGTCTTCCGCGCTCATTTCCTCCGGCGGGCAGTCGGCCGAGACCTGCTCCATCTCACGGTGCAGCCAGACATCACGCCCGTCGGCCCACGGCACCTCGGCATTGGTGCGCTTGACGACCAGCACGTTCTGCACCGTCGAAGTCTTCTCCAGGGCCTTGTCGGTGTTGGCCTTCAGCGGGATGGTGCGGCCGCCGCGCACGCCCTCGTCGGCGGTGATGACGAGGTTGGAGTCGCAGTCATTGATGCGCCCCGCCAGCGCGTCCGGCGAGAAGCCGCCGAAGACGACCGAATGGATCGCGCCGATTCGCGCGCAGGCGAGCATCGCGTAGACGGCCTCGGGGATCATCGGGAGGTAGATCGTCACCCGGTCGCCCTTCTTGATGCCGAGGTTTTTCAGAACGTTGGCGAAGCGGCACACCCGCTCGTGGAGCTGGCGATAGGTGATCTTGAGGTCCATGTCCGGCTCGTCGCCTTCCCACAGGATGGCGACCTGATCGGCGCGCGCGGGCAGGTGACGGTCGACACAGTTGGCGCAGACGTTCAACGTGCCGTCCTCGAACCACCGGATATCGACGTTGTGCGGATCGAAGGAGGTGTTCTTCACCCTCGTGAACGGCTTCATCCAGTCGATCCGGTAGGCGTGATGGCGCCAGAACTCATCCGGGTTCTCGATGCTTTGCCGGTACATTTCCTCGTACTGGGCCCGGTTGATGTAAGCCGTCTCGGCCCAGTCGTCGGGCACCGGATAAATCTTGCTTTCGGACATCTCTAAGGCTCCTCCCGGGACATTGTGCAAAGCTCTTGTCAGTGGCCGCATTATGTCGGCGTCGCGGCGCAGGTGCAACGCCCCGTTCGTCGAAGCGAACCGTTCCGGCTTGACATGCCTGCGGCCGCCGGTCATCTGGAAAAGCGCGCCTGAAGACGGGCCAGATCATGTCCATGCCGCCGCCGGAAACACTATATGTCTGCCCACTCGACGCCGTCGAGGCGATGGTTGCGCGCGTACGTCCCGGCCATCTCATTTCGCTGGTGAACGAGGAGGCGATGCGTCATCTCGGGCGGCCGGCGAGCGTGCCCGCGCACCGGCATCTGCGCCTCGAGATGAATGACATTTCCGCGCCGGAACCGGGGCTGAGCGCGCCGCTGCCTGAGCATGTGAGCGCGATCATCGACTTCGCCGTGTCCTGGGACCGCGCAGCGCCGCTGCTCATCAATTGCCTCGCGGGGGTGAGCCGGTCCACCGCGGCCGCTTTCACGATCGCCTGCGCGCTCAACCCCGAAACCGACGAGGCACAGATCGCGCGGCTGCTGCGCGACACCTCGCCGACGGCCCAGCCCAACCGGCGGCTTGTGGGCTTCGCCGATGAGGCGCTCGGGCGCGAGGGACGGATGGTCCGGGCGGCCGAGGCCATCGCCGCGAGCGCGGCGATAGCGCCCGCGCGCCCGTTTGCCATGCCCGCGCGTATCGCGGCGAAGGAGTAGAGCATTTTCTGATCAACTGGACCGCGTCATTGCAAGGCCCGCTGTCATCCCGTGCGCGCTGCGAGACTCAGTCTCGCTGCGCAGACACGGGATCGTTTTCCGAATCGCCTGACCCGATCCCGGATCAGCGCCGCACCGCTGACGCGCTGCGTCGCGTCCGGGATGACGCTGGCCGCGGCTGTCATTGCGAGGCCAGTAGGGCCGAAGCAATCCAACGGCACGGTGCCTGGGTTTGGATCGCTTCGCTTCTGCCCGCGGGTGGCGATGGTTGAACCAGCTCGATCGGAACGGATCAGCCTTTAGCTGTGAGCGGAGGCGCTCAGGCCGGGAACGGGTCCTGCCAAGCCGGCAGTTCCATGAGACCAGCGTGCCAGCGTCCGATCTCTCCGAATCCGTCGAGCGGCAATTGCGCCTGCTCGGCGGTCGGGAGGAATGACGCGACGGCGAAATCCACCACACTCAGCCGGTCGCCGAGGATGTAGCTCCTGCTCTTCAGGTGATCGTTCAGAACGCCGGCAAACTGTTTGAAAAAGCCTTCCGCCTCCTCGACCTCGTCCGGGTTCGTCTCTCCAAGTCCGAAACCGGGTTTGACGTGACGCTCCCAGAACAGCCGTCCGGCATGGCGCGAGAAATGCGCCGTGTCCCAGCTGAGCCAGCGCACGGCGTCGACCTGTTTGGCAGGGTCCGACGGCCACATGTCCGACCCGGCATGTTGCGCGAGGTAGCACATGATGGCGGGTGATTCCCAGAGTCTGGCCTCGCCGTTTTCCAGCGCCGGGACCTTGCCGTTAGGGTTGATGGCGAGAAAATCCGGCTGCTTCTGCTCTCCCTTTGCGATGTCGACTCGTATGAATTCGACCGGTGATCCGAGATGCCGGGCGACGGCGCAAGGCTTACGCGCGTTGGGCGTTTCGAAATAGTAGAGCTTCATGTGAATTGCCTCCTGATCTGCGGACGACTCATCCGGATTGAAGTGCGGGAGAACCGCGAATGCGCTGCGCATACTCGGGGAGGACAAAATATGTTCAAGAACATATTTTTGATCCGGGATAGGCTTATGTCTGCGATGGTTCCGGCGCTTGCCTTTTGCTTTCCGGCGGACATCCGTCCGCCGGTTCCGGGCCTAAGGTCCGGCGCGCGGTCGCGCGCTCAGCCGCGTCCAAGGACGCGGCTGAGGTGCTCCATTGCCAGCGTCTGGCACCCAGCGCGGCCCCGCCGCGCTGTAAGGCCGACCGGCCCGCGAAAGCTAAAAACCAGGGAGTTCGCCATGCCATATACGCCCGAGCACAAGGCCCGGACGCGCGCCCGAATCGTCGCCAGCGCGCGCAGGCTGTTCAACCGCCGCGGCTTCGCCGAGGTCTCCATCGACGAGATCATGCGCGGGGCGGGGCTGACGCGTGGCGGCTTCTACAACCATTTCGCCAGCAAGGAAGAGTTGTACGCCGAGGCGGTCGGCGAGATTCTCAAATGCGATCCCGCCCAGTGGAAGGTTGCCGGCGTCGAAATCGGCGGCCGGCCCGAGACGGTCGCCCGCCAGATCATCTCCGGTTATCTGTCGGACCGGCATCTCAAGGACATCGACGCCGCGTGTCCGCTGATTGCGCTGCCCTCGGACGTGGCGCGCACCGGCAAGGGCGTGAAGCGCGCCTACCGGGAGGTGCTGGAGGGGCTGATCGGCCTGTTCCAGGCCAGCCAGCAAGGACAGGCGGATGCCCGCCGGCGCGCGGTGGCGATCGCGACGCTTTGCGTCGGCGGCATGGTGGTTGCCCGCGCCCTCGACGACGAGGCCCTGTCGGCGGAGATCCGGGCCGTCGCCGGCGACATGGCGATGCGGGCCGGCGGGCTGGGCGCGGTGCCGGCGGCGGCGGAGTAGCTGCCGCCCCAGACAGGGGTCCCGTTTCGTCCACATGCACGGTGAGGGCAGGTCGCAGAGCGGGGTGCGCTATGAAGCCGGAGAGGCAAGGCGATTGGGAACGCGTCAAGGAGGTGGCATTGGGGCTTGGGTTGCCCGGCGTGGAGGAGACGACCTCTTACGGTCAGCCCGCTTTGAAAACGCATGGCAAGCTCTGGGTTTGGTGGAGCCCGCATGAAGACGCGCTGGTGTTCAAGGTTCCGATCGAGGAGCGCGACATACTCGTGGAGGCCGAGCCGGACACCTTTTTCGTCACTGCGCATTACAAGGGCTCGCCGCTGGTGCTGATGCGCCCCGACAGACTCGACCTCGAATGGGTGAGGGTCAACCTGATCCGGGTCTGGCGCGCGCAGGCGCCGAAGCGCGTTCTGAAAGCCTGTGACGGGCAGCAGGACGGCGCGGAATGAGGGGCCGCTCGTTCAGAACCACACCATGCCCGTGTTTAAGACGACCAAACGTCATTGCCATGCTTGACACGGCAATCCAGAAGGGCGCTCTTTGCCCTCGGAATGGATCACCGGGTCAAACCCGGTGATGACGAGGGCTGAGCCGATTCAATCGGGTCGGAACGTGTTTGAGACATGCGCGCTGCAAGGGAGGAGCGGGTTTGACGACCGGAGCGTATTACACCGAACGCGGCGCGGCGAAGGACGTGCTGAAACTGGGCGAGATGGACATGCCCGAGCCGGGCGAGGGCGAGGTGCTGGTGCGCGTGTGCGCTTCGGGTATCAACCCGTCCGACGTGAAGACGCGGGCCGGCAATCTCGGACCGCTGGCCGTGCCGCGCACCATCCCGCACAGCGACGGCGCCGGCGTCATCGAGGCGGTGGGCGCGGGCGTGCCGGGCGCGCGCGTCGGCGAGCGGGTGTGGCTCTACAACGTGAACCGAACTGCCGACGGGATGGGGCAGGGGGCGAAAGGCACCGCCGTGCGCCACGCGGCGGTCGACGCGCACCAGGTGGTGCCGCTGCCGGACGGTGTTTCATTTGAAGAGGGCGCGTGCCTGGGCGTGCCGGCCATGACGGCGCACCGTGCCCTGTTCGCCGACGGGCCGGTCGAGGGGCAGGCCGTCCTCGTCACCGGTGGCGCAGGCGCGGTCGGTTCCATGGCGATCCAGATGGCGAAGGCAAACGGCGCGCGCGTGCTGACCACCGTCAGCGGCGACGAAAAGGCCGCGGCCGCGAAACAGGACGGCGCCGACGGGATCATCAACTACAAAACGGAGAATCTCGTCGAGGCGGTGCTGACCGCCACCGGCGGGGCAATGCTCGACCGGATCGTCGACGTGGACTTCGCCAGTCACATAAACCTGACCACGGACATCCTGAAATCCGGCGGGGTCGTCGCTGCCTATGCATCTATGTCCAACCCGGCGCCCGAGCTCGCCTACTACCCGTTGATGTTCAACAACACGACCATCCGGCTCGTGTTCGTCTACGCCATGCCGCAGGCGGCCAGGGATGCGGCGGCGCAGGCCATAAACGCCTTCCTTGAGGCGGGCACGCTCAAGGCGCGCATCGCCGCGGCCTATCCGCTGGAGCAGATCGTCGCTGCGCACGAGCACGTGGAGTCCGGCACGCAGATCGGCAACGTGATTTTAACAGTGGGGACGTGATTTCGGACGAGTAGACAGCCGCGCGCAGATGGTGGTATCCGACAAGGCAGTTTGCTGCGCCGCACGCGCGACGGGGGACCGGCGAAAGGTCTACACGAAATGGATGCCGTACAAACACACGCTCAGGGGCTGGGCGAGGCGGAAACCGTCTGGTTCAAGCTCCAGATGCTGTCCAAGCAGGACGACCCGATGCCCGCGCTGGTGCGCATGGGCCAGAAATACGGCGGCTGCATCCGGATCAATCTGCGCGACGAGCGCATCTATTTCCTGAGCGATCCCGAACTGTTCAAGCAGGTGCTGGTCAAGCGTTACGACTGCTATGGGAAATATTTCGACGGGCTGCGCCCGATCTTCGGCAACAGCATGATCACCGTGGATGGCGCGCTCTGGCAGAAGATCCGCATGCCCCAGCAGGCCGCCTTCCAGCCGAAGATGTACACCGAATACATGCCCTACCTGCTCGCCTCGGTGAACGAGCGCGCCGAGCGCTGGGCCGGGCTGGCGGAAACGGGTGAGCCGGTCAACCTGCTGGAAGAAACCTGGTCGCTGGCGGCCAACATGATCTGCAAGGCGCTGTTCGACCGCGACGTGCCGTTCAATCCGCACATCATCTTCTCCGCGGTGAAGAGCTACACCGACGTGCTCAACCACAAGAAGGTCCGGCTCAAGAAGGTCAAGGGCGAGTGGCAGGAAGTGCCTTCGGATACCGATGCCGCCACGGCGATCGGCCACTGGCTCTCGGTGCCGCCCATGGTGCTGGGCGCGGCTCCGCGCGATTACCGCGAGCGCACGCTGCTCACCATGATGCGCGAGGCCGTCGACAATCCGGATGTCCCCGAGTTCGACGAGCGCCAGGTCATGGACGAGATGAAGCAGTATCTCTGGGCCGGCACCGAGACGACCGCGCTCACGCTCACCTGGTGCTTCTACCTGCTCTCGCTCTACCCGGAGGTGGCCGAGCGCATCCGCGCGGAGGGCGAGGAGGTCTACGGTGACCGCGTCCCCACCTTTGAGGACATGCAGGCGCTGACCTACACACGCTCGGTCCTGCAGGAGACCATGCGGCTTTATCCGCCGATCTGGAGCATGATCCGCCAGGCGGTGGCCGAGGACGAGCTGGACGGGCACAAGGTCGCGCCGGGTGACAAGATCGTGCTGTGCCCCTACATCGTGCATCACGACCCGCGTATATGGGACGAGCCGGAGAGATTCGACCCCGACCGCTTCCGCCCCGAAGTCGCGCGGGCACGCAACAAGTATGCCTATCTGCCGTTCGGCGCGGGCAAGCGGGCCTGTGTCGGCGGGGCGCTGTCGCTGATCGA
Source organism: Dichotomicrobium sp. (assembly GCA_046543175.1). Lineage (GTDB taxonomy): Bacteria > Pseudomonadota > Alphaproteobacteria > Rhizobiales > Rhodomicrobiaceae > Dichotomicrobium. The sequence continues at coordinate 980 of JBKGZY010000012.1, read as the reverse complement.
GAACACGCTGGCGCTCACCCAGCTCCTGCGCCGCTTCCGGCTGGAATATGTCGGGCCGGTGCCCGCGCAGATCGCCGCGACGGTGACGCTCACGCCGAAAGGCGGCAAGCTGCCGTTCCGCATCCTGCCGCTCTCCTGACATGGCAGCGGCGACGCACGCGCGATCGTACGGCCCGGCAAGCCACCTATATCGTGCCCTTGGGACAAGTATCGCGCCCGCGGGACAAGGAATTCTGTGAAATGGAACAGCAAGCAAAGGCGGCGATCGTGACCGGCGCCGCGAAGGGCATTGGCGCGGCGCTCGCCAAGCGCTTGGCCCGCGATGGATTTTCGGTCGTCGTCAACTATGCACGGGATGAAGCCGGCGCCGCTGACGTTGTGCGTGACATTGAGGCGGATGGCGGGCGCGCCGTCGCGGTTCGCGCGGATATGGGGGCCTCCTCCGGCGTGGCGGACCTCTTCGATGCCGCCGAAAGTGCCTTCGGCGGCGTCGATGTGCTCGTCAACAACGCCGGCGTCATGACGCTCTCCCCGCTGGCCGAAGCCGACGACGCCCAGTTCGATGCGCATGTCTCCGTCAATCTCGGCGGAGTCTTTCGCGGCATGCGCGAAGGCGCGCGCAGGCTGCGCGACGGCGGCCGGATTATCAGCATGTCCTCCAGCGTGGTCGGTCTCTATCAGCCCGGATACGGACTCTACGCCGCCACAAAGGCCGGTGTGGAGGCCATGACGCATATTCTCGCGAAAGAGCTGGGCCCGCGCGGAATCACCGTGAACACCGTCGCCCCCGGGCCGGTGGAAACGGCGCTGTTCATGCGGGGCAAATCCGAAGAGCTGGTTCAGCGGATTACAGGCACGATCCCGCTGGGCAGGCTCGGGCAGCCGGATGACATCGCCGGCCTCGTCGCATTTCTGGCCGGCCCGGACAGCGGCTGGGTCAACGGTCAGGTCATCCGTGCCAATGGCGGCGCGATCTGACC
>JBKGZY010000011.1:0-26724 GCA_046543175.1 Dichotomicrobium sp. | reverse complement strand
AAATTTGCCGTCGCGCCGATGATGGACTGGACGGACCGGCACTTCCGCCACCTGATGCGGCTGATCAGCCGGCGCGCGCTGCTCTACACCGAGATGGTCACGACCGGCGCGATCATTCACGGCCCGCGTGAGCGGCTGTTGGCGTTCGATCCCGTGGAGCATCCGGTGGCGCTTCAACTCGGCGGCAGCGACCCGGCGGAACTGGCGGCCTGCGCGCGCATCGGCGCGGACCGGGGCTATGACGAGATCAATCTGAACATCGGCTGCCCGTCGGACCGCGTTAAGCGCGGGCGCTTCGGCGCGTGCCTGATGGCCGAGCCGGAGCTCGTCGCGAGATGCGTCGCCGCGATGCGCGCGGCGGTCGATATCCCCGTTACGGTCAAATGCCGCATCGGCATCGACGACCAGGACAGCGAAGCGGCGCTCGATCACTTCGTCGAGACGGTCGCGGCGGGCGGCTGCGAGACCTTCATCATCCATGCGCGCAAGGCGTGGCTCAGGGGCCTCAGCCCGAAGCAGAACCGCGACGTGCCGCCGCTCGACCACGACCGCGTCTACCGGCTGAAGGCGGCGCGGCCCGACCTGAACATCATCATCAATGGCGGCATTCCCGATGTCGCGGCGGTTCAGACGCACCTGCCCCATGTCGACGGCGCGATGCTGGGCCGGGCGGTCTGCGCCGATCCGCTCGTGCTGGCCGATGTCGACGGCCCGCTCTACGGCATGGCGGCTATTCGCCCTGACCGTTTGACAATCGTTCGCCAGTTGTTGCCGTATATCGAGCGGGAATTGGGCCAGGGGGTCCGGCTTCCGGCGATCACGAAGCATCTTCTCAACCTCGTGCAGGGTCTGCCCGGCGCGCGTGCCTTCCGGCGGCATCTGAGCGAGCACGCGGCGCGTGACGGTGCAGGCCCCGAACTGGTCGAGGAGGCGCTCGCGATAATGGACACCGCCCGGCACGATCAGGCCCTGCGCGCGGCGGGCTGACCGGCCCTCCGCTTCATCCTCTCGAGAGCGGTTTTCCGCTCAAACCGGATCGGAAAACCGTTCTACGCGTCGGTTCGCCTCGGAGACCAAGTCATGGAGATCAGCCTGCCCTGGGGCGAACTCGCCTGGCTTGTCGCCGCGCTGCTGGCGAGCGGTGTCCTCATGGGGTTTCTCGCCGGTCTGTTCGGGATCGGCGGGGGCGGCATCCTCGTGCCGATCCTCTATGAGGTGTTCAATCTCCTGGAGGTGCCGCTGGAGGTGCGGATGCACCTCGCGGTCGGGACGGCCATAGCCGTGATGATCCCGACATCGCTGCGATCGTTCAAGTCGCACTACGATCACGGCGCGGTGGATATGGACCTCTTGCGGCGCATTGCGCTTCCCGTCCTCATCGGCGTGCTGACCGGGGTGATCATCGCGGGCTTTGTCGAGGCCGCCTTCCTGAAGGTCGTCTATATCCTCGCCACATCGCTGATGGCGATCAACCTGTATTTCGGGCGGGGGCGATGGAACCTGGGCACGGAGATGCCGGGCAGGGGCGTCGACCGCGCGGTCGGCTGGGGGATCGGGACGGTTTCGACCCTCGTCGGCATTGGCGGCGGGGTCCCGCTGACCACCTACATGATCCTGTACGGCCGCGCCATCCATCAGGCGGTCGCGACGGCCGCCGGGCTGGGGCCCATCATCGCGATACCCGCCGCGGTCGGTTATGCCTGGGCCGGCTGGGGGCTGGGCGAATTTCTTCCGCCCGGCTCGCTGGGCTATGTCAGCCTGCTGGGCGTGGCGATCGTCGGCCCGGTCAGCGTCTATGCCGCGCCGTTCGGCGTGCGCGTTGCGCACGGGCTGTCGCGGCGCAGGCTGGAGGTCTTTTGCGCCATCTTTCTGGCGCTGATGTCGCTCCGCTTCCTCATCAGCCTGTTCTTTCAGGTGTGACGCGCCGCGGGTTCGCCACGGCGCGCGTGCTCTGCCATTCGCCCAGTCCCTGGCTCAGAATCTGCACGGCGGACCAGGTGAACAGCCCGGCCATCAGACCCGCGACGATCACGTCGGGCCAGCCCGTCTGCGTGCCCCACACGCCCAGGGCCGCGATCATCACCGCGATGTTACCGATGGCATCGTTGCGCGAGCACAGCCAGACCGAGCGCACATTCGCGTCGCCCTCCTTGTAGCGGACCAGCAGCAGCACGCTGACCATGTTGGCCGCCAGCGCGAGGAAGCCGATCGCGCCCATGACCTGCGCCTGCGGCACGCCGAGCACGAACACCGCGTAGACGGTAGAGCCGAACACCCAGAGCCCCATCGCCAGCAGGCTGACGCCCTTCAATAGCGCGGCGGAGGCGCGCACCCGCAGGCTCGCGCCGATCACGGCCATCGACAGGCCATAGGTGAGGGAATCGCCGAGAAAATCGAGCGCGTCGGCCTGGAGCGCCTGCGACCCGGCGAGGTGTCCAGCCAGCATCTCGACGATGAACATGCCTGCGTTCAGCGCGATCACCGCCCAGAGGCGGCGCTTGTAGTCCGGCGACAGCCCCTCGAAATTCGTTTCGCTTCCGCAGCACGATGCGCCCATGGTCTCCCTCGCCAATCCGTTGCTGCGCCAAACCTAATAGCTCCAGTCACTAGAGGTTCAAGGGGCAAGGCGGTTTCGATGAGGGCGCGCGGGTCAGTCCAGGCGATGACCGGGATCGCGGCCGGCGGGAGCACTGTCGGGCTGGCCCTGCGGCATCGGCATATCGGCCGCGGCGTACGGGTCCGCATGCGACGGCGTCATCACCGCCGGTTCGCGATCCGGCATGTCACTGTGCGCCGCGCCGGATGTCTCGACGCCGTATGCGGAATCCGCGTCGGGTTCGTCGATGCGCTCGTATTCGCCGGCCGGCAGGTCGCCCACCGGGCCAAGGGCTTCCTCGTCGCGCTCGAACAGCCGCGGGCTTTGCATGTAGACATTGATGAGTCGCGCCAGCGCGATCAGCGAGTCCACGTGGGTGCGCTCGTAACCGTGCGAGGCGTCGAGCGCGAAGCAGATCAGCGCGGCGCGCATGTCGTTGCCGGCCTCCATCGCGGCCGCCGCGTCGCTGCGGTAGTGGTTGAACACGTCGCGGCTGTGCTCGATGTTGAAACGCTGGCACAGATGCAGAAGGCTGCGCGTCAGGTGCCAGTCGAACGGCCCGCTGGAATCCTGCATCGCGACCGTGACGCCGTATTCCGAGGTGTTCTGCTCCGGCGCGATGGTGCCGTTGTCGATGGAGACCATCTCCGCCACGTCGCCATGCAGAATATGCGAGGCGCCGACGCCGACTTCCTCGGAGATGGTGAAAAGCAGGTGGCAGTTGAGCGGGAGCGTCACGCCCGCGTCCACCACCGCCTTGGCCGCCGTCAGGACGGCCGCCGTGCCCGCCTTGTCGTCGAGATGGCGCGCATTGATGAAGCCGTTGCCGGCGAATTGCGGGTTCGCATCGACAGCGATGAGGTCGCCGACATTCACGCCCAGCGCCAGCGTGTCCTTGGCGCAGGAAACCCGCTCGTCGAGGCGCACCTCGACGTTCTGCCAGGATACCGGAAGTTCGTCGACAGCTTCACCGTAGGTGTGTCCCGACGCCTTGAGCGGCAGGATCGTGCCGCGGACCTTGCGCGCCTCGTCCATGAAGACCGTAACGCGCGCCCCCTCGGCGAAGCGTGCCGACCAGTGGCCGACCGGCGAAATCTCAAGGCGCCCGCACGGCTTGATGCGCTTGACGATGGCCCCGAGCGTGTCCAGATGCGCCGACACCGCCCGGTCCGGGTGCTCCCGCTTGCCAGGCAGGTTCGCCCGGATCGCCCCGCGCCGCGTCAGTTCGAAGTCGATCCCGAACCTGTTCAGCTCGCTGCACACGAACCCGACCGCCAGATCCGTCATGCCCGTCGGACTCGGAGTGTTGAGCAGCGTCTTGAGCGTGCTCAGCAGATAGCCGGTATCCATCTTCAGGTCTTCGATGCGGCTCATGAGCGAACGGCCCTGTCCTTGGTCACGGTCTGCGGGAACAGAAAGTCGATGAAGCTCTCCGCGGTCGGCTGGGGCTCGTGGTTGGCGAGACCGGGCCGCTCGTTCGCTTCGATGACGAAATAGGTCGGCTCGGAGGGTGATGGCACGATGAAGTCCAGCCCGACGACCGGCATATCGAGAATGTCCGAGGCGGTCAATGCGGCGTCGGCCAGTTCGGGATGAAGCGCGTCGGTGACATCGTGGATGGTGCCGCCGGTGTGCAGATTGGCGGTCTTGCGCACGATGAGTTCCTCGCCTTCGGGGAGGATACTGTCCATTGCGTAGCCGGCGCTCGTTACGCTGCGCCGGGTTTCGTCGTCGATGGGGATGCGGCTTTCGCCGCCCGTCGCGGCTTCGCGGCGGCGCGACTGCTTTTCGATGAGGTCGCGGATGTCGTGGACGCCATTGCCGACGACGGCGGCGGGCTTACGGATCGCCGCGGCGATCACCTGCCGGTCGATCACGATGATGCGCAGATCCTTGCCCGCCACGAACTGCTCCATAAGCACCGTCGCGCACAGGGCGCGGGCCTCCGACACCGCAGAGAGGACATCCGCCTCGCCGGTGAGATCGACGAAGACGCCGCGGCCCTGTTCGCCTTCCGCCGGCTTGACGACGACATGCTGGTGGCGGCGCAGGAAATTCACGGCCTCCTCGTCGCTTTCCACCTTGATCTGCTCGGGGACTTTCAGCCCGCCGCGGCGCAGCAGCCGCTGGGTGAGCGCCTTGTCCATGCACCGGCTCATGGCAACGGCGCTGGTCATGTCGCTCAAGGACTCGCAGCAGGAGATCGAACGCCCGCCGAAGGAGAGGTGGAACAGCCCGGCCGTCGCATCCTCGATCTCCACGGCGATTCCGCGCCGGCGCGCCTCGTCGACGATGATCTTGGCGTAGATGTTGAGCTGTTCTTCCGGCGCCGGTCCCATGAACAGCCGTTCGTTGATCGGGTTCTTGCGCTTGATGCAGTAGACAGGGATCTGCTCGAAGCCGAGCTTGCGGTAGAGCTGAATGGCCTCTTCGTTGTCATACATCACGGATAAATCCATGAAGCTGCGCCCGGCATCGCGGAAATGATGCGCGAGCGCCAGCACCAGCGCGCGGCCGACACCGGGATGCGGCGCCTGTAGATCCACGCAAAGCGACCACAGGCTGGAGCCGTTGTCCGGATCGCCGAAGGCGGCGACGTGATCGACGCCCATGACCACGCCCAGCCGCTCACCCGAGTTGGGATCCTCGGCCACGAGCATGTTGACCGGGTTGTCGGCGTCCAGCTCGTCGATGAAGCCGTCATGCAGCGTCACCATGCCGTGGGACTGGTAGATGACATTGATCGCCTCCGCGTCGTCGGGGCGCGCCGGGCGGATGCGGAAGCCGTGCGGGTCTGGCGCGTCGCCCTCCAGATTCGTCAGGTAGAGCCGGAAGGTGTGCGAGGGGTCGAGAAACAGCGTCTGCGGCGCGGTCGAGAGCAGAACATGCGGATCGCGCACGTAAAACGCCACGTCGCGCTGGCCCTCGGTCTCCTCGCGCAGGGATTCCGCAAGTTCGCCCAGGTCGTCGAAGGTCTGGCCGAAGATCAGCCGCCCCCAGCCGCAATCGACGATGGCGTTTCGCGTTGTCAGGTTCGATTGAACGTCTTCCGGCCGCGCGCCCCAATGTTTCAGCGACGCCATGGCGGCCAGATCTTCAGGGCTGACGCGCTTGTCACGCTCACCCATCGGTCCGCCTTTCGCTCGCCGGGGCCGTATCGCCCGGCCCCGGTTCTTTCAAATGCGCGTATGTCAAATGCCGTTTTCCTGGAGCCACAATTCCAGCAGGGCGACCTGCCAGGTCTTGGAGCCTCCCAGAGAGGTAATGTGCTCGGCCGGGTTTTCGAGGAGCTTGTCCACGTAGGGTTGCTGGAACAGGCCGCGCTCGCGTGCACGTCGCGAATGCATGACGTCGCGCACCATCTCGTAGACCGGCCCCTGAATGTACTTCAGCGCGGGGACCGGGAAATAGCCCTTCGGCCGGTCGATTACTTCGGGTGGCAGGACCGTGCGCGCGACATCCTTGAGCACGCCCTTGCCGCCGTCTTTCAGCTTGTGTTCGGGCGGGATGCGCGCGGCCAGTTCCACCAGCTTGTGGTCGAGAAACGGCACCCGCGCCTCCAGCCCCCAGGCCATCGTCATGTTGTCGACGCGCTTCACGGGGTCGTCGGCCAGCATGACCATCGTGTCGATGCGCAGCGCGCGGTCGACCGGCGTGTCGGCGCCCGGCAGGTCGAAATGCGCGGCGACGAATTCGCGGCTGTAATCGCCGTCCACGAGCTCCGGATTGATGAGTTCGGCGTAGTCCTCGTGGTCGCGGTCGAAGAAGGCCCGGGCGTAATCGGAAACCGGATCGTTGGTGTTCGCCAGCGCCTGGTACCAGTGATAGCCGCCGAAGATTTCGTCGGCGCCCTGGCCGGACTGCACCACCTTGACGTGCTGCGAGACCTCCTCGGAGAGGAGGAAAAAACCGACATTGTCGTGGCTGACCATTGGCTCCGACATTGCGGCAATGACCTTGGGCAGCGCGCGGATCAGCCGGTCGCCGGTCGCCTGGATCTTGTAGTGTTCGGTGCCGAATCGCTCCGCCACCAGGTCGGAATAGCGGAACTCGTTGCCTTCCTCGCCGCCCATGGTCTCGAAACCGATGGAGAAGGTCTTGAGATCGTTCTGTCCGGCCTCGGCCAGCAGACCGACGATCAGGCTGGAATCCACCCCGCCGGAAAGCAGGACGCCGACCGGCACGTCCGCCACCATCCTGCGCTTGACCGCTGCCCGCAGCGTTTCGTGCACGAGGTCGCGCCAGGCCCAGGCCGGCAGGTCCGCGTCGCGCGCCTCGCGCTGCATTGTCGGCGCCCAGTAGATATGGTCGTTGCGCGTGCCGTCCGGCTCGATGATCGCCACGGTGGCGGGCGGCAGCTTGCGCACGCCGCGCACCATCGTGAATGGTGGCGGGACGACCGCGTGGAAGGTCATGTAGTGGTGCAGCGCGACCGGGTCGATGCTGGTGTCGACGTCGCCGGCGGCAAGCAGCGCGGGCAGCGTGGAGGCGAAGCGCAGCGCGCGTCCGCCGCGCGTCTCCGCGAAATAAAGCGGCTTGATGCCCAGCCGGTCGCGCCCCAAGAACAGCCGGCCCGTCTCGCGCTCGTGGATGGCGAAAGCGAACATGCCGTTGAAGCGCTTGACACAATGCGGTCCCCACGCCGCGAACGCCTTGAGAATGACCTCGGTATCGCTGTGGGAGAAGAATGCGTAGCCCAGCGCGATCAGTTCGGCGCGCAACTCTTCATAGTTGTAGATGCAGCCGTTGAAGGCGATCGTCAGCCCGAGATACGGATCGGTCATTGGCTGGCGGGCGTGCTCGCTCAGGTCGATGATCTTCAGCCGGCGATGGGCCAGCCCGGCGGCGCCATAGGCGACGGCGCCCTGGGCATCGGGGCCACGCGGCGCCATGCAGGCGGTTAACTTGTCCAGGGTCGATAGATCGGCGGGCGTGCCGTCGAAGGTCACTTCTCCACAAATGCCGCACATATAAGGGGATGACGCTCGCTGGTTCGATGTAAACGGGAATGCCCATGACCTGCCGCACAGATCGGGCACAGAGTTTCCTGTCGGTCAGGAAAGCATATCAGATCGCTTTTCGCTGGCAACCAAGGGTAGTTGAGGCGACTGCTCAGCGCGTGAGCGAAGGCGAACCGCTCGTGCCGGAACGGGCGTTGGAGGATTGCCGTTCTTCGGGCGAGATGCGCGGCGGCGACTGGTCGAACTCGAATATCTGGCGCAGGAAGCCGGGCGCGACAGCCGAGACGGGGTTGACCAGCACTTCCGGGTTGTCGATATCGCCGCGCACGGCGAAGGTCATGCCGAAAATGCCTTCGCCGCTGCGCCCCGTGAGCAGGTCGCCGATGATGGGAACCGAGCTTATGGCGGCGTTCAGCCCGTAAAGCGGCACATAGGTTCCCGACAGCTTGACCCGGTCGCGCTTGAGGTCGAGCCGCCCGCGCATGGTCGCCCCGAGGAGCGGGCCGTTGATGACGGCGTCGCGCAGGATGAACTGGCCGTTGCCGACCGAGAAGGGGATGCGCATGGTGTTGAAGTCGATCTGCGTGCGCCGCTTGCGGGGCAGCCGTCGTTGTTGCTTTGAAACCGCGCCGATGCCGGTACCGTCGCCGAACAGAACCTGATCGACGACCTCGTCGCCCAGAACCTTGAAATCCCAGGCATAGAGCGTCCCGATGCGGTCGGCTTCGCCGAGCCCGTCAAGGTTGACGCGCAGCGACATCTCGCCCCCGGCCATGCGCGAGTACAGGCCCACGAGGCGGAAGGCGGCACCGGCGTCGGTCGCTTCGGCGAGCAGATAGCGCGGTTCGCCGGATTCCTTGCGCAGGCGCACGGCAAGCGGCGCCTTGCCGGCCAGCCGGCCATTCATGCTCAGCTTGGTGAGTTCCCCGGAATCCTTGCGGATATGCGCCGTCAGGTTGCTGATCGACGTGTTGTTGTAGCCGCGCACCGTGCCGATCTTGGCCTTGATATCCATGCCCCAGTCGCGCTCGGGGCGTTCGGGCTGATCCTCGGCGAGTTTGCCCTTGGAAAACAGCGAGCGGAAGAATTCGCGCCCGTCGTAGCTGTCTCCGGTCGCCTCGACGCGCCAGACATTCTGTGCATCGCGGATGCCGGACACCTGCATCCGCGTGAGCAGGTTGGGCGAGAAGGTCGGGAACTCGAAGGCGCGGGGCAGCCCGTCCTTGCCCATCGTCACCGAGCCAGTGATGGCGATGTCGTCGCCCACCATGCGTACGTTCTCGAGGACCGTGCGCTTCTCGTCATCCTCGGCAATGTCGAAGCTGAGCACGGCATTTTCGCCTGGCGGCTTGCGCGACGCGACGTTGATGAAGAACACTTCGGCGTTGGTCAGATCGGCTTCCAGGCGTACCTGCCGGTTTCCCTCGCGCTGCGCGATCGACAGGTTGAGCGGGACGGCGCCGCGCAGGACGTGGTTGACATCCAGCCCCAGCTTTTCCCGGTCCTGGCTGTCGAGATTGGCGCTCAGGCGCAGACCCGGTTGCAGGGCATCGGGCGCGCCGAAGATGCGGTGCCAGTCGACATTGACGGGGATGCCCTCCACCATGAGATCGCCATTGGCGTTCAGCGCCTTGTCGTTCACGTCGAAGACCAGTTCGCCGCCGGTGACGGAGAAATCGCCGGCGATCCCCGTGGCTTCAGGGTTTTCCAGCGTGGCGCGCCCGCGGATGCCGATATCCTCGAAATCCAGGTCTTCGAGCAGCGGGAATTCCAGCCCGAACGCGCCTTCGAGATCGCCCTTCAGCGCCTTCGGCTCGAAGCCCACCGCTCCGGCATAGTTCAGCGGATCGTGGTTGAGCAGCGCGTAGCCCGCACCGGCGGACGAAGCGATACGGAAATTGAGTTCGGCGTCGGGCAAGTGCTGGCGCAGATCGGGGATGACGAACTGGCCGTTCACCAGTTCGACGGCCTTGTTGCCGGGGACAGGGATGATGCTGCGCGGCACATTGAAGACGAAGCGCCGGCCGAGGAGCATGACGGTGCCCTCTTCGGTGCGAATCTTCGGCATCCCCTTGATGTAGGACATTTCCAGGTCGTCGGTGCCGAAGCGCACCTTGACGCTTTCCGAAGGCAGATCCCCATCCTCTTCGAGCTCGGCGAGAACGCCGCCGGGGATGTCCACGTCGATCTCCCCGCCGGTGATCTGGCCCGCGCTGACGGATTCGCCGATCCATTCGCGCGCACCCGGGGCGACGAACTTCGGCCAGATCAGCTTGAGGAACGCCACGGGCATCGGGCTGATCTGCCCGGCCATTCGGACGGCCGGTGAGCCGGGCGCATCCGCGATCTCGCCCTTCAGGTCTACGAAAGCATCGGCGGCCTGCACCCGCAAACGCTCAAGCTCGATCCTGCCTCCGCCATCGATCAGGCGCCCCTGCGCGGTCACGCCGTCGATGGGGATGGCGGGCAGGCCGAACTGCTCCGCCGCAAGGGCGATGTCCGTCGTCGCGAACCGGTAGGTCCAGTCACGGGGCGAATCCGCCGCGGCACCTTCCGGGCGCGGCCCGGCCTCCACGGCGCCGACCAGGGTCATTCGGCTCTGCCCCCAGCGCAGCGTGGAAGGCTCGAGCTCAAACCGCCCGGCCTCGTCCGAATAGGTGAACTGCACGGTGCCGCTGTCGATCGCCGCGGGTTCGTTTTCGTTCCACGGAGCGAAAATCCGCCCGCTTCCCAGCTCGAATTCACCCGATGCGGCCCGGATCCAGCCATCGGCGGCCATTTCCGCGCTCACCGAGGCGGTAACCGGAACATCCAGGCTGCGAAGCGGCGAGAGCATCGCGAACTCGGTCCCCAGGTCCCGCGGGACGAGGTTGTCGACTCTGAGGCCGAGCGACAGCCTGTCGTCTCCATCGTTCTGGGCGATCTCGAAGGTCATGTCCCAGGCCCGCGCATCGTCTCCCACGCTGGCGCGTCCGAGCAGCATGCTCTGGCCGCCGCTGCGTTCCAGGTCCACCTCGAACTGCCGGATCTGCCAGCGGGTTACGCTTTCGGCGCGCGCGAGAAAGAACTCCGCGTCGCGAAGACCGAAGGTCGTGAGATAGGAGCCGCCGTCTTCGCCTACGCCGAGACCGTCAAACAGCTTGTTGACCGCGGGCGCGAGCGGGATCGCGCGCTTGTCCGGCTGGGCTTGCTGGCCGGCGTCGGGAGCCGCCGGCACGGGAATGGGTTGAGGCAGTGTGTCTTGTGAGCGGGCGTCCACGGACAGCGCGATGTTATCGTTTTCATTGATCTGCAGAAGAACGCGTGGTCCGATGAGTTCAACGCTTCCCGCCGCCAGCCGTCCGGTGAGCAGTGCGCGTGCGCTCAGCCCCACGGAGGCGAACGGCGCCTCTGCGACGACCACCCCGCTGCGGTCGTAAAGCCGCACGGTTTTGAGCCGGAATTCGATGCCGCCACTGTCGGAAAGGCGCACGACCGCATCGCCGATATCGATGCTGGGGCCGCGCAATTGGCCGTTGACCGACTGCTCGGCCGGCTCGACCAGAAAGGCCATCGAGATCGGCCCCTGGCTCAGGCGTCCGTAGACGAGCACGAGCGCGACGACGCCAACCACGATCAGGCCGGTACAGATCTCCAGCGAAAGCCGTCCGCACCGCTTGCAGGCCCTGCCGACACGCATGCGCGTCGGCTCCGGTACGCGAAGGGCGAGGGCGCGCATCTTCGCGTCGTAGCGCGCGAGCTGCCGTCCGGCCGGGGCGGCCATATCCTTGCAGGCATCGATTGCCCGCCGGAACCGCCCTTGCCTGTACGCGTCGCTCATGCTGTGCCCATGCCGGTGAATTGGCGGCGCCGGCCGGAGACGGCGCGTCAGCCTTCCGCGAGGCGCTGCGGGGCTTCGGTTGGCTGTGGCTGGCCGCGCACGACACTTGCGCCGGGACGCCAGATGCGCTTTGAACCAGTGGCAGCTTTCATCACGGAAGTTGTCAAAATGTTACAGGAGTAAAAAGCGTCAAAAGGAAGGCATGGCCATGATTTCGGAAGGTGATACGGCGCCCGATTTTCAACTGCCCCGTGACGGTGGCGGCACGCTCAGCCTGGCGGATTTCAGGGGCAAGCCGGTCGTCGTGTATTTCTATCCCAAGGACGACACGTCGGGATGCACGAAAGAGGCCGTGGGTTTCAGCGCCCTCGCCGACGCGTTCGCGGCCGCGGGCGCCGAGGTGATCGGTATCTCGCCCGACCCGGTCAAGTCGCACGACAAGTTCAAGGCCAAGCACGACCTGAAGGTCACGCTCGCCTCGGACGAGGAGAAACAGGCCATCGAAGCCTATGGCGTCTGGGCCGAGAAGAAGATGTACGGCAGGACCTATATGGGCGTCGAGCGATCCACCTTCCTGATCGACCGCGACGGCAGGATCGCCAGGGCCTGGCGCAATGTGAAGGTGCCGGGCCATGCCGAGGCCGTGTTGGCGGCAGTGAAGGCCTTGTAGAAACGCCGTTTGGCGGCCACGGCGCCGAAACGCCTGATCGATTCGCAACAGACACGTCAAATCTTCGAAAAATTACGCAGATTGACCGAAGTTACCCCATGACAGGCACGTCCGTTATGGATAAGGTGCGCGCCGTTATCGATGAGGCGGGCGGAAAGTCGATCTCGCCGGGGGCATGGATCATGGGGCCGCGTTGTCGTGGATGACGCGCTCTGCCGCTCCGTAGACACGCGATGTGGAAGGGATTCCGGGTTGTCAGGCCCGGAACATCGATTGGGGTTCTGAATCCTTTCCGCTGGCGGGCGGACGATAACGAGATACGCGAGCCATCAGGCCTGACAGCAACCAGAACAGAGAGCGCCATGAGTAACTCTGAACAAAAGCCAATCCTGAAGACGACGAGCAAAGCCGCGGCAAACCCGTCGCCCACGCCGTCGGCTCCGCCGAACGCGCCGATGGCCGGACCGCAGCAGGGCCAGCCGGGTCAGGCGCGCAATGCCAACGCCAAGACGGGCGACCGCGTCGCGCCATCGATCATTGGCGAAGACCTCGCGATTACGGGTAACGTTATCTCGAAGGGCGAGGTCCAGGTCGACGGCCAGATCGAGGGAGACGTGCACTGCGCCTCGTTGATCGTTGGCGAAAAGGCGGAAATCACCGGCGGCATCGTTGCCGAGGACGTGGTGGTCCGCGGCCGCGTGATGGGATCGATCCGCGGTGTTCGCGTCACGCTCCAGGCCAGTTCTCACGTCGAAGGCGACGTGTTCCACAAGTCGCTGGCGATCGAGCAGGGGGCCTTCTTCGAGGGCAAGTCGCGCCGGGCCGAAGATCCCATCGCGACGGCGCCGAAGCTCGAAACACCTCAGGCCTGACAGTCGGTCGGTCCAAGCTGCGGGCTGCTTGCCTATCCAGGCAACGTCTCCGGCGCCGGGGCGTTCGCGACACCTGCCGTTGCGCGCGCGATGTGATCCGTGCGTCGCAGAGGCGGGTGTTTCGTGTTAAGCTTGCCAGATGGGTAGGCTGACGGCGAAATTGTGCGTGGCTCTTTGCATGGCGCTGGGGGGCGGATCGCTGTCCCCGAATGCGGTGCTGGCGGAGCCGACTGACAGGAGCAAGTCCGTTCACGACCGCGGCGAGTTGAAGCGGCTGTATCGGCAACTCCAGCTGTCGCAGAGCCCGCAGGAAGCCAACCGTATCGCCAACGAGATCTGGCGGCTCTGGACCGAAGGGCCGGACGAAAAGGCTGGCGAGCAGATCGAGGAAATCTTCCGCGCCCGGCGCGCGCGCAATCTCGACAAGGCGCTGGAGGTCGCCGACAAGCTGACGGAGCGGCTGCCCGATTACGCCGAAGGCTGGAATCAGAAGGCGACAGTGCTGTTCGAAATGGGCCGGTACGACCGCTCGCTCGAAGCGGTGGAAAAGGTGCTCGAACGCGAGCCAAAGCATTTCGGGGCGCTTGCCGGCAAGGCGATGATCCTCCTTCGCCAGGGGCGCGTCCAGTTGGGCCAGAAGGCGTTGCGCCGCGCGGTGGAAATCCATCCTTACCTCGCCGAGCGCCGCTTTCTCGCCGACCCGCCGGGCGATCGCATCTGAGCCCGCAGCCTGAAAGCTGGTGACAGGCCGGACCGGCGATGCCCGCGGCTTGATTTCGCGTGCGCCTTCGCTCATGCTCGCTAACCAAAACGAGACCGCGACGCACCGCGCCTTCGGCTTCAGGCGGGGCAGTTTGCATATGTTTTCGACCCGGCGCGGCGGCGGGGCAAGGCCCTGTCCCGGCCCAGCCAGCGAACCTCATGACGATCCATTACTACGAGCATGACCTCCCCGACGGGCTTGACCTGGGAACCAGCGTCGCCGTCGATACCGAGACAATGGGGCTGGAGCCGCGGCGCGACCGGCTCTGCCTGGCCCAGCTTTCTACCGGCGACGGCACGGCGCATCTCGTGCGCTTCGCGCCGGGCGCCTACGAGGCACCGAACCTGTGCAGGCTGCTGGCCGATCCCGCAGTCCTCAAGCTGTTCCATTACGGGCGGTTCGATATCGCCGTCATGGGGCATTACCTCGGCGTGTTCGCCGCCCCGGTCTACTGCACGAAGATCGCCTCGCGCCTGACGCGCACCTACACCGACCGGCACGGGCTGAGAGACTTGTGCCGCGACCTGATCGGCGTGGAAATTTCCAAGCAGCAACAGGTGTCCGACTGGGGCGCGGAGGTGTTGAGCGAGGAGCAGAAGGCCTATGCGGCTTCCGATGTCCTGTATCTTCACCGGCTGAAAGACAAGCTTGACGGGCTGCTCGAGCGGGAGGGCCGCTTGGAGATCGCGCGCGCCTGCTTCGCGTTCCTGCCGGCGCGCGCGCAACTCGACTTGCTGGGCTGGGCAGAGCGCGACATCTTCAGCCATTCGTGAAGCATCTCGCCCGCACCGACAAGTCCAACTGTCAACATATTCCTCGCGTTGTATGCAATTCGGGCCGCATCGGGCCTCGTGGAGCGAATTTGACATTTGAGTCCCGCTTGCGGCCAGGCTCCCGCTCAAATGTCAAATTCAAAAGCCCCACGAGATTCAATAAGTTGCTAGTGGTCCTTATGATTCAGACATTTGCTACGGCGGATGCTGCGATGGGAGGCAAATGTCTGAATCGGACCGCCAGGGCGGTCCGGGCGCGGTGCCAATCGAGGGGTGCATGTCTGTAGATGCCAACACTGCGGGCCGGTCCGGCGGTCTGGCCGTTGCCCTGTCAGATGACGAGCGCGCGCGCGCCTTCCGCGCTGCCCGTCGGCATTCGGTTGCCGTCAAGGTGCTCAAGCTGTGCCTGCCGCTGGCCACGTTGGCCGTGGTGAGCCTGTATTTCATTCCCGCGCGGATGTCCTTCGATGTCGGCGGAGCCACGGCGTCGCTGGACGACGTCGCGGTCGAATCCGGCAATCTGACAATGAAAAAACCCGAGCTTTCCGGCGTGCATGAGAGCTATGGCCGCTACAAGATCCTCGCGGATACAGCGACCCAGAACGTGCAGTCCCCGCACAGCATCGCGCTTGACACGATTTCGGGCTCGCTCGTCTCGCCGGAGGGCGACACCACCGAGCTTGCGGCGCGGAGCGGGATATTCGATACCAAGTTGAAACAGCTCACTTTCGACAAAGGTGTGGATATCAATGGCCGGGCAGGGCTGTCCGTTCAACTGCGCTCGGCCACGATTCATTTTTCGGATCAGCTCATAACCTCGGACACCCCGGTGTCGATGCGGTTTCGCGGCAGCCGGATCACGGCGCAGAGCCTTCGGTTGAATACCGGTGAAGCGCACGCGGTGTTTGAAGGCCAGGTCAAGGTGAGCCTCGATCCACAACAGGGGACGGGCAGTCAATGATGGGCGATACAGGTGAAAACGGCATGACCGGGACTTCGATGAAAGGCGCGCTCGCCGTCCTGACGATCGGCTTGGGCGTCCTGGCCGGCGGATACGCCGCCCCGGCCGCGGCTCAGGGGATCGGCAGCAGCTTCCAGAACTACCAGGCGAACACCGACGAGCCGATCGATATCGAGGCGGATGCGCTGGAAGTCGACGACAAGAAAAAGATTGCAACCTTCGAGGGCAATGTCGTGGCGCGCCAGGGCGGCTTTTCGCTCAAGGCGAAGGAACTCGCGGTGCACTATACCGGCGCCGCGGGCGGCGAGCTCGCGTCGGCGAACACCGGCGAGACTCAAACCGACGCCGGCGGCGGCAACGCCAACATCAAACGCATCGAGGCGACGGGCAAGGTGCTGGTGACGACGAAGGACGATCAGACGGCCACCAGCGAATGGGCCAATTTCGATGTTGACAAGCAGGTCGTGACGATCGGCGGCAATGTGGTGCTGTCTCAAGGGGAGAATGTGCTGCGCGGCGACCGCCTCGTCATCGACTTGACAACCGGCAAGAGTCGCTTCGACGTGGAGAGAGAATCGGGCAAACAGCGCATACGCGGTCTGTTCCAGCCGAACCGGGATTGAGACGCCGGCGCGGGCCTGGCCTTGTAACTGGCGCTGCGTTTTGAATTTCGCCCCGATGCAACGGCGGATTGTGCTAATCTCGTTCACCCTTGACTAACGCTTTGATCCCGGACGCGGACGATACTTGATGGCCTTTATCGAACGGCGCAAACAGCCCGCGCCCCCACCGCAGCGCCCGCGTCGCCGGTCCTCCGGCCCGGTCGAGGCCACGCCGCATCCGCGCTCCTATCGCGAGGTCGCCGGCACGCTCGAAGCCGAAGGGCTGACCAAGAGCTTCAAGAATCGTCAGGTCGTCGGCGGGGTCAGCCTGAACATCCGCCGCGGCGAGGCGGTCGGTCTGCTTGGCCCGAACGGTGCGGGCAAGACCACGGTGTTCTACATGATTACCGGGCTGATCCCGGCGGATACCGGGCGCATCGTGATCGATGATGCCGACGTGACGCAGTTGCCGATGTATCGCCGCG
This sequence comes from Dichotomicrobium sp., assembly GCA_046543175.1. Taxonomy (GTDB): domain Bacteria; phylum Pseudomonadota; class Alphaproteobacteria; order Rhizobiales; family Rhodomicrobiaceae; genus Dichotomicrobium. The sequence goes on along the minus strand of JBKGZY010000011.1, from coordinate 10,221 downwards.
CGCGCCTGGGCGTCGGCTATCTGCCGCAGGAGGCGTCAATCTTCCGCGGTCTCTCGGTGGAAGAGAATATCCGCGCGATCCTCGAGATCGTCGAGCCCAGCCGCAAGGAGCGCAAGCGCCAGCTCGACGCGCTGCTCGAAGAGTTCCGCATCACGCGGCTGCGCAAATCTCCGGCCATCGCGCTTTCGGGGGGCGAACGCCGCCGTGTCGAGATCGCCCGCGCGCTGGCCAGCCGGCCTTCGTATATGCTGCTCGACGAGCCGTTCGCCGGCATCGATCCGATCGCCATCGGCGATATCCGCAATCTCGTCCATCACCTCAAAAGCCGCGGCATCGGCGTGCTCATCACCGACCACAATGTCCGGGAGACGCTGGAACTGATCGACCGGGCCTATATCATTTATGAAGGTCAGGTCTTGATCGAGGGCACCCCGCAAGAGATTATCGCCAACGAAGAGGTCCGCCGGGTGTATCTCGGCGACCAGTTCTCGATGTAGCCGGCCGTTTCGGTTCGTATCGCGTTCAAGGAGTTGAGCCACGAGATGGCGCTCAGACTGGAGCTGAAGCCCAGCCAATCGCTCGTCATGACGCCGCAATTGCAGCAGTCGATCAAGCTGTTGCAGTTGTCCAACCTGGAACTCGCGTCTTTCATCGATAAGGAACTGGCGGAGAACCCCCTGCTGCAACGCGAGGAGGACGCTGAGCGCGGCGCCGGGACAGCGAACGGCGAAGTGGTGCCGGGAATGCACGTGGTCCCGGGCGACGAGGGCCGGTCCAGCTTCGCGCCGACACGCATGAGCCCCTCGGGCGAGCCGCCGCCCAGCGACTTCGCCCCGCCGGACGGGCCGAGCCTTCACGAGCATCTCAAGGCGCAACTGAACCTTGCCGCAGAAAGCCCGAAAGAGCGCATGATCGGGCTGAACCTGATCGACATGATCGATGAAGCCGGGTATCTGCGCGGCGACACCGGCCGGCTGGCCGAGCGGCTGGGTGTGGCGGCGGCGGATGTCGAACGCATGCTGGCGCTGGTGCAGGGCTTCGATCCGGCCGGCGTCGGGGCGCGCGACCTGGCCGAATGCCTGGAACTCCAGCTTCGCGAGCTTGGCCGGTTCGACCCGATGATCGCCAGGCTGCTGCGTCATCTCGACCTGATCGCGGCGCGGGATCTGCCGCGGCTTGCGCGTCTGTGCGAGGCCGAGACCGAAGACGTGCGCGACATGATCGCAGAGATCAGGCGGCTGAACCCGAAACCGGGCCTGCGTTTCGGCGGCGCGCCGGTGGCCCAGATCGCGCCGGATGTGTTCGTGCGCAGTCGGGCCGACGGCGGCTGGTTCGTCGAGCTGAACAGTGAAACGCTGCCGCGCCTGCTGGTGGATCGCGCCTATTTGGCCACCGTCCGGGCGCGCGCCGGCCGGGACGACCGCGCCTTTCTCGGCGACTGCCTGAACGCGGCCAACTGGCTGGTGAAAAGCCTGGATCAGCGCGCGCGGACAATCCTGCGCGTGGCCGAGGAAATCGTGCGACGCCAGGACGGGTTCCTCCGTCACGGCGCGGAATATCTCCAGCCCATGACGCTGCGCGATGTCGCGGGCGAGATCGACATGCACGAATCGACCGTCAGCCGCGCCAGCGCCCATAAATACATGGCCACGCCGCGCGGGCAGTTCGAATTCCGCTATTTCTTCACATCCGCCGTGGCGGCGGCCGATGGCGCGCCCGCCCACTCCTCCGAAGCCGTGCGCCATCGCATCAGGCAGCTCGTGGAGGCCGAGACGCCGGAAACCGTGCTTTCCGACGATCAGATCGTGGCCGCGCTCAAGGCTTCCGGGATCGACATTGCGCGGCGCACGGTCGCCAAGTATCGTGATCTGATGCGCATTCCCTCCTCTCGCGAGCGCCGCCGGTCGAAAAAGCTGGAAGTCATGCAGTGCGATTAGCTCCCGACGGATCGCCTGATGCGGCCGAAACGGGCACGGGCGAAAATAAATTCGCGGCGACATATTGCGCGCCATGTCATCTGCAACAAAGTGTAAGACCAACGGAATTGACTTGGCGACAAGGCTTGACTACCGTCCGGCAGCGTCGAGAGGGACTGTTGCGAGTTTACCGAGACCGCCTGTTCCGGCGAGCCCGCCACGCGAATATCACGGCGAAAACGTTAGTGTTTCCGAGTCAATATGCCCTGTTACGTGACGCAGGATGAGCGCGCCGCTACAATGGAAGTTGTCCGCGCTGTGGCGTGACAGGCGACTGTGCCGGGCGAGGCTATGAGGTTTTGTCTGTTTGCGGGTGGATCGCTCACAGATCGCCGCCCCGAGACGCGAACGGACGCCGCAACGCCATGCACCGTATCCGGCGCCTCGACGAAGTCCGAGGGATAACTGAAGGGAATGACCATGGATCTCAGCGATCTGATCTCATCCGACGGCATCATCCCGGCTCTCAAGGCCAACAGCAAGAAGCAGGTGCTCCAGGAAGTCGCCAGGAAGGCCGCGTCCATGACGGGGCTGGCCCAGCGCGACATCTTTGACACGCTTCTGCAACGCGAGCGTCTGGGCTCGACGGCCACGGGCAACGGGATCGCTATCCCTCACGGGACGATACAGGGGCTGGACCGTGTGACGGTGCTGTTCGCGCGGCTGGACAAGCCGGTGGAATTCGAGGCGATCGACGAAAAGCCTGTCGATCTGGTGTTTCTGCTGCTTGCGCCCGAGCGGGCGGGCGCCGATCATCTGAACGCGCTGTCGCGGATTTCGCGGCTTTTGAGCAAGGCCAGCGTGGCGCAGAAGCTGCGCGCGTCCAGCGACAAGGATACGCTGTATGCGCTGCTGACCGAGCCGATCGCATCGCACGCGGCCTGATCGCCGGCCGGGGGCCGCTCCGGCGGCCGACACAATCGCAACAGCAAAAAGGCGGCCCGCGAGCCGCCTTTTCTTATGCCTCGATGAAAACCCGCCACGCGAACGTGGCGGGCCATTGTCCGTTATGCCGTAGCGGCGGCCTTGCCGCGGGGCTCGGAATACAGCCCCTTGAACAGGGCGTAGCAGGCCAGCAGCAGGATGATGGCGAACGGGAAGCCCGTCGACACCGCCATGGCCTGCAGGGCCGTGAGACCGCCGCCCAGCAGCAGGGCGATGGCGACCAGACCCTCGAAGGTGCACCAGAACACACGCTGGGAGACCGGCGCGTTGACCTTGCCGCCGGCCGTGATCGTGTCGATCACCAGCGAGCCGGAGTCCGAGGAGGTGACGAAGAACACGATCACCAGCACCACGCCGATGAACGACGTGATCATCGCCAGCGGCAGGCCGCTGAGCATCTCGAACAGCTTCAACTCCAGCGCGGCGTCGGCGATGCCGGACATGCCGGCGTTTTCGATGAGGTTGATCGCGGTGCCGCCGAAGGCGGTCATCCACAACACCGAGATGATGGTCGGAACGAGCAGCACGGCGATCATGAACTCGCGCACCGTCCGGCCGCGGCTGACACGGGCGATGAACATGCCGACGAACGGCGACCACGCGATCCACCAGGCCCAGTAGAACGACGTCCAGCCCTGGCGGAAGTTGTCGTCCGTGCGGCCGAACGGCATGGACAGAGGGATCAGTTCCTGGCCGTAGGCGACGAGATTGCTGAAGAAGCCGCCGAGCACGGTTGCGACGCCGCCAGCGAACATGACGAACAGCAGCAGCGCCGCCGCCACGACCATGTTGATCTCCGAGAGCACCTTCACGCCGCCATCGAGGCCACGCAGCACCGAGATCAGGGCCACCGCGGTGATCGCGATAATCAGGATGACCTGCACATTGACGGTGTTCGGGACGCCGAAGACGTAATCCAGACCGGCATTCGCCTGTTGCGCGCCGAGGCCGAGCGATGTCGCCAGACCGAACAGGGTGGCGAACACGGCCAGGATGTCGATGATATGGCCCGGCCAGCCCCACACCCGCTCACCGAAAATCGGGTAGAACAGCGAGCGGATCGTCAGTGGCAGTCCCTTGTTGAACGCGAACAGGGCGAGTCCGAGCGCCACGATGCCGTAGACCGCCCACGGGTGCAGGCCCCAATGGAAGATCGTTGCGGCCATGCCGAGGCGTTTGGCCGCTTCGGGATCTTCAGCGGCACCGGCCAGCGGCGCCCAGCTATCTGCGGCGCCTGCGCCCTCGGCCACGGACGAGGTGTAATGCGAAATGGGCTCGCTGACGCCGAAGAACATCAGGCCGATGCCCATACCGGCGGCGAACAGCATCGAAAACCAGCCCCAATAGCTGTAATCGGGCGTGGCGTCGCGCCCGCCGAGCCGGACACTGCCGATCGGCAGGATGATGCAGGCGATGCAGACCAGGACGAAGATGTTGCCTGCCGACAGGAAGAACCAGTCGAGGTTCGAGGTGAGGAACTCCCGCAAGGATTCGAAGGCCGGCCCCGCGCTGTCCTGGAAGATGATCGTGATCAGCACGAAGGCGATGATCACCAGACCGGAGACGAGGAACACCGGGTTATGGATGTCGAGGCCGAAAGGCCCGACTTTAGGGGTGATATTGTCCTGACCGATCTCGTAATCGGTCTCGATGATATCTGCCGGCCCCTCGGGACTGGGGACCGCTTCCACATCTGTATCAGTTGTCACTTTCCTTCCCCTGTTCTGTTGTTGTGTTCCGTTTCAGATTTTTCCAGGTTATCCACTCTCAGCGGACGATGAAGACCGACGCATCCGAGTGAGAAGCCACCGAACCGCCGTGAGACGGCCATAGATAGTCCGTCACGTTCGGCACATGCGACTGCATGACCACGAGATCGGCGCCCGTTTCCTTGATCGCTTTCAGCAGGGTGTCGTTGATGTCGATGGCCGGGTCGTGGCTGGCATAGGCCTTTGCCGATGCCTGATGGCCGTGCTGACTTGCCTGCTCGTTGGCGAATGCTTCAAGTTTCTGGGCGTATTCCGTCGGGTTGTGGGCAACCGGGCTGGGCGTTTCCGGCGTGACACCGACATAACAAACCGGGCTGCCGTAATGCTTGGCGAGATCGGCAGCCGTCTTCAAAGCCTTTTGCAAATGATCGGCATGTGTCAGATCCACGGGAACCATTATTTGCTTATACACGAGGAGCCTCCTGATTCTACTGCATTGTCTTCCCGAAGAGGCCGCGAAAACGGCCTTAAATCCTGACGCGGGACAATGTGCATAATTATCGCACGATTGGAGGCTAGCACGTCATATTCGGGTAAGCCAGACTGATATTGTTTCTCAAGGGTTTAGGTGGTGTTCGACGCCACGGCGGCGCGATACAACGCTGGATTGCAGAGCATGCGCGTGAAACATGGCTTGTTACTCGGTTTATCGCTGCTTCTATTCCATTTGACATTGCCGGGCGACGCGCAGGCCGAGTTGAGGCTTTCCCAACGCTTCCACAGTCCGGCCCTCGATGCGCCGCTGGCCTATTCAGTCTATTTGCCACCGGATGCCGAGGGCATTCCCGGTGCGACGTTCCCGGTCGTCTATCTGCTGCACGGGGTCGGCGATAACGAGCGGTCCTATCCGAGGGCGGGCGACGTCGAGGCCACGATGGACCGCCTGATCGCCGCGGGCGAGATCACGCCGATGATCGTGGTGATGCCGGCGGCGAAACGGAGCTGGTATGTGGACAACGCCGGTCGCGGCGGCGCGGGGAACTACGAAACGGCGATCATGCGCGACCTGGTCGGCCATGTCGATCGCACCTATCCCGCGGAAAGCAGCGCTGCCGGGCGTTTCATAACGGGGCACTCGATGGGCGGCTTCGGCGCGCTGCGGCTGGCCTTCAAGTTTCCCGAAAGGTTCGCCGCGGTGGCGGCCATGAGCGCGGCCCTGTGGGACCGGGTGGATTCCGGTTTCGAACTGCCCGAGGACAAGCAGGGCATCTTCGCCGGCGCGTTCGGCGATCCGTTCGATCCCGAGCGGTTCATGGCGGCGCATCCCCGCGCCTACCTTCCCGCGCTCAAGGACTGCGGCTGCGCGCCGCCGGTCTATCTCACCTCCGGCGACGACGATTATTTCCGGGCCTATGTCGGCACGTTCCGGCTTTTCACGGATTTGCGCGAAGCGGGTCTGACAACCGAGCTGCGCATCACCGATGGCGGTCACGCATGGAAGCTGTGGCGCGAGACGGCCCTGCCGAACGTTCTCAGATGGTTTTCCCGCCAGTACCGGCAGGCTTCACCCGAGCGCCCGCGCGACAATGTACAGACCGAGGGCGAGCAGGGCGCAGAGTAGCCCGCGCCGGAACACCGCCTCCGACAGCATCCTGCCGAGCCGCTGGCCGATCTCCATGCCCGCCAGCGCGGGGATCAGCGCGGCGGCGGACACGATGAGCGTCTCGCCGGTGACGATCCCGATCCGGCCAAGCGACAGCATGAGCACGAATGCGCAGGCGCCGAACAGCATCCCCATCACCGGGACAAGCTCGGCGCGCGGCAGGCCGAGCGCCTGGAGATAGAACACGCCGGGAACGATGCTCGAGCCCGTCATGCCGGTAATCAACCCCGTGGCTGCGCCGGAGACGGTTCCCGCCCAGCGTTCGTGGTCCGGGGGAACGCTCACGCGAAAACGCGCCAGCGTGGCGAGGGCGTAGACGACCAGCACGACACCCAGCAGCGCCGACAGCAGTTCGAGCCTGACATAGGTGAGCACGGCGGCCCCCGGGACAACCATCACCACGGCGGAAGCGAGGAACAGCCAGTGGCGTCTCACCGCGGCGGCGAGGTTCTCGCTATAGGCCGCCTGCCAGACATTCGTCACGAAGGTGGGGATCACGATGAGGGCCAGCCCATTGGCGAGCCCGAGGGTCGCCGTCAGCAGCGCGACGCTCACCGAGGGCAGCCCGAGGCCGACCACGCCCTTGATCGTCCCGGCCAGCAGGAACACCCCGCCGATGATCGCGAGTTCAAAGGGGTCATACATTGGCTCAGGACCGGCCGGACGGCGCCATCCCGCTCATCGCTCGGCCTGTTGGCGCGGCGGGCGCCGGCGTTTCTCCGGCAGCGGCGCGGGGGGGCGCGGCTCGGCGTTCAGCAGTTCGGGCCGGTATTCGAAATGCATCGTATCGTAATGATACCACTTGCCGCCCCAGATGAACCCGTGCTGCTCGAAGATCTCGACGATCTCCCATGGGACGCGATTGCGGTACACGAGAGATTCGCCGGGCTCCGTCTGGCTCCAGCGCCAGTAGTCGCCGTACTTCGCGTTGATGTCGAACGCCGCGCCGAAGGCGTGAACGCTGAAGCGGTCGGTTCCGGCGATCGTCCGGCAATTGTAGGTGCCGGCGCTGGGACGGAGATACTTCATGAATTTCTTGGGCAGCTTGTCGAGCGCGGCCGACACCTCGCGCAGGGCATCGGCGACGCCGTTGACCGACGTGACCCGCAGCGTCTTGCCGTAGTTGTCCGGAAGCCAGACGACCTCTTCCAGATTGTCGCGCATTGCCGCCTTGTCCTGCTTGCAGTCGCCATACATCTTGACGAAAAACGGCTCGTAGCGTACGCGCCCCGGATCGATGTCTTCCAGCGGCGGCACGCCGCGCAGGCCCCTCGGGTATTCCGTGTAGAACTGGTCTTCCAGGTCGGGATCGGTCAGCCGTTGCTTGAAGCTCTTGTCGCGGCCATCATCGAACGGCATGCGCGTTCCGTCGTGCCAGATGATGGTATTGCCCTCATACCCGGCCAGGAACTCGGGATAGGCGGCGACCAGACGGCGCATCAGGCGCTCATTGCGCGACAGCGGCGGGTCTTCGTCGGCCGTTTTGCCGTCGCGTGCCGCCGGTTCGCTGCTTGTATCGGCGGCAGTATCCGGGTTGCTGCCCTCCGTCTCCAGGGGGGGCACGTCCGGTACACCCGGCGCGGTGTCGCCAGCCGCATTCTCGCGTTTTGCGGCAAGCTCAACCGTCCGATGGGCCGCCACCATGCTTGCCGTTTTCGCATGGGGCGAATCGTTCGTTTCGCTCTCTGCCCGTGGCGTGTCCCCGGCATCGGCCGATCCCGGCCCCTTCGCATGCTTGGCGACGCCGAGCACGAACAGCGAAATGAACACCAGATGGGTCAGCCCGGAAGCAAGGGTACGGATTTTCACAAGCTTGCCTTGATTGCGCTTAACTTCGCTTAGGTGTACGAACCGTTAACGGCCGCAACATTCTTGCGAGACGTCGGCAGGCGGGCCGTATGCGACTCACCCTCCGGCGCTTCGAGCGGTGAGCCCTTAGCACAATTCAAGAGGTGGTGGGAATAATGACAATAAAGCGTTTTGGATATATCGCCGCGTTCCTGTTTGCCGTGAGCTTCGCAGCAGGCGCGTGGGCGCAGAACGGGGACGACCAGACCGAGGCCGATCCCGGCAATGGCGACCAGATGGAGATGACGGACGATCAGGGCACGGACGAGCCAGCCGATCCGGCCGCTCCCGAGTCCGACAGCATGGACTCCGGCGATATGGAGGAGAGCATGTCGGAGGATGGGGATGCGCAGACGTCCGAACCGGCTGGGGAGGCTGCGGAGGAGGAGACGGGCCCGAGCGACATATTCTCCGACAGTTCGGAACGCGCCTTGACCGAGGCCGATCTCTCCGAGTTGGACTGCGAGGAATTGTGGATTGCACGCAACGAGATATTCAACCGCAACGGCTACTGCTTCCAGAGCGCACGCGGTCAGGAGTATTTCGACAACAGCGACTGCACGTCCGATTCGCAGGACATTCTCTCCCAGCTTGAATGGGACAATGTCGAACTCATCAAGGCCGCGGAGCGCGAGCAGCAGTGCAACTGATCGCGTATCCGAGGCGGCAACCGGCGGCTGGCGGATGGGCGCCAGCCGCTCGCCGGTTTTCGCGCCGGTGATCGACTTTCGGCGCAGATACAAATGCTTTACCTTTACATCGAAAACGGTAAAGTGTTTGCGATAGCATGAATGTGTCGCGGTTTTTGCGGCAGGCCAGGCCCGGAACAGCATGCGGCGCGTCTCTTCACTGCGGTTTCCGGAATTGCCGAATCGCCTGCGACCATACCGATCTGAAGCAAGAGGCGAATTTTTGTGAGTGGTGGGGCACAGGAGCGCAAGCCCAACGGCAAATTCAACGGTGCGAAACAGGCTTCGTTGTCGGACGCCCGCTCCCCACACACCAAGAGGCGTCACGGACCGCGCGACCTGGCGCCGGACGAGCACGTCTACGCCGCCCTCGACCTCGGCACGAACAATTGCCGCCTGTTGGTCGCGCGCCCTTCGCGCCGCGGCTTTATCGTCGTCGATGCGTTTTCCCGTGTCATCAAGCTCGGCGAGGGGATGACCCGCAGCGGCGCGCTGTCCGAAGGCGCCATGGCGCGTACGATCGACGCGCTGAAGGTCTGCGCGGACAAGATGTTCCGCCGCGGGGTGCAGCGTTCCCGCCTGATCGCCACCGAGGCCTGCCGGATCGCCAGCAATGCCGAGGAATTCGTCGCCCGCGTGCGCGAGGAGACGGGGCTGGAACTGGAGATCATCGACCGGGAAACCGAAGCCCGTCTGGCGGTCAGCGGCTGCGCCTCGCTGATCGACCGCCAGAGCGACAGTGCGCTGGTCTTCGATATCGGCGGCGGCTCGTCCGAGCTTATCCTGCTGGACCTGCGCTGCGTGAAGGACGCCCAGAAAAGGCGTCCGCATGACCGGCTCTGGGCGCAGGAATGCGTGGTCGCATGGACCTCGCTGCCGGTGGGGGTGGTCAATCTGGCCGAGCAGTTCAACGGCCAGCCGATGGACCAGACGACCTTCGAGGCGATGGTGAACGAGGTGCATCAGGCGCTGCGCGATTTCGATACCACGCATGGCGTGTCGGGTCGCATCGCGGAGTGCAACACGCATCTGCTGGGCACCTCCGGCACGGCGACGACGATCGCCGGCATCCATCTGGGCCTGGAGTATTACGACCGCCGCCGCGTCGACGGCTGCTGGCTCAGCGCCGAGCAGGTGCGCGCGGTTTCCGAGCGCCTGACGGCGATGAAACACGAAGAACGCGTGCGTCAGGCTTGCATCGGGCGCGAGCGGGCCGATCTGATCATCGCGGGCGCGGCGATCCTGGAGGCGCTGCTCCGGGCGTGGACCTGCGAGCGCCTGCGCGTGGCGGATCGGGGCCTGCGCGAAGGCATCCTCGCCATGCTCATGGCCGAAGACGGCGTTCACGATCTGTGGCGCCGCCGCACCCGGCGTTATCGGCGCAGGTGATA
>JBKGZY010000149.1:0-6516 GCA_046543175.1 Dichotomicrobium sp. | reverse complement strand
CTTTTTCGCCCGGCGCTCTAGGCACGGCCGGCTCGAAGTCGCGGCTGCTGCATTATATCGGGACGACACCGCCCCAGCCGAATAAAATTCGAGTGGCGCCGTTCACCCAATTTCAACGCTGACGTCAGGAATGCGTGGCGTGCGACCGGGTTTCACGCCCGGTGTGACTGCGACACCACATATTGGTGCTCTCGCGTCAAGTTTGCGCCATAATGGATTTCAACCGTGCACCTTACACGGTTTATGACCAAACAGCGCAGAATCACCCTCCGGCGATGACGCGTTCGTGAGGACGGTGAGGTAGGTGTTTGTGGCAAAGTCGGGAGTTGCGCGCGATTGAACCTCCACGCAACGGCGCGGTAACGACGGGTCAGTGAAAGTCAGTCATGGACGCTAAATCGTTCGATAAATCCAAGCTTCCCAGCCGCCATGTCACGGAGGGCGCCAACCGCGCCCCGCATCGCTCATATTACTATGCGATGGGGCTGACAGAAGAACAAATTCATCAGCCTTTCGTCGGAGTGGCGACCTGCTGGAACGAAGCGGCCCCGTGCAACATCGCCCTGATGCGCCAGGCGCAGGCGGTGAAACAGGGCGTGTACGAAGAACATGGCACGCCGCGCGAATTCTGCACCATTACCGTGACCGACGGCATCGCGATGGGCCATCAGGGCATGAAGTCCTCGCTGGTCAGCCGCGAGGTGATCGCCGATTCCATCGAACTGACCATGCGCGGGCATTGCTACGACGCGCTCGTCGGGCTTGCGGGCTGCGACAAGTCCCTGCCCGGCATGATGATGTCCATGGTCCGGCTCAACGTGCCGAGCGTGTTCATGTATGGCGGCACCATCCTGCCCGGCAAGTTCAAGGGCAAGGAGGTCACGGTCGTCGACGTGTTCGAGGGTGTCGGCAAGCACTCCGGCGGCCAGATGTCCGACGAGGACCTGCACGAACTGGAATGCGTCGCGTGCCCCAGCGCCGGCTCCTGCGGCGGCCAGTTCACCGCGAACACCATGGCCTGCGTCTCCGAGGCGATCGGCCTTGCGCTGCCCGGCTCCGCCGGCGCGCCCGCCCCTTACGAGACGCGCGATCAATACGCCGACGCCTCCGGCCGCGCGGTCATGCGCCTGCTCGCCGAGGATATTCGCCCGCGCGACATCGTGACCCGCGAGGCGCTGGAGAACGCGGCGGTGGTCGTGGCGGCGACCGGCGGTTCGACCAACGCGGCGCTGCACCTGCCCGCGATCGCGCATGAGGCCGGCATCAAGTTCGACCTGTTCGACGTGGCCGAGATTTTCCTTAAGACGCCCTATATCGCGGACCTGAAGCCGGGCGGCAAATACGTGGCCAAGGACCTGTTCGAGGTCGGCGGCGTCCAGGTCGTGCTCAAGACATTGCTGGAAGGCGGCTACCTGCATCCGGATTGCCTGACCGTGACCGGCAAGACCATCGCGCAGGATCTGGAAGGCGTGCGCTTCCCCGACAATCAGGACGTGGTCTATCCGGTGACCAATCCGATCCGCCCGACCGGCGGGGTGGTGGGCCTCAAAGGCAGCCTCGCGCCGGATGGCGCGATCGTGAAGGTTGCCGGCATGCAGAACCTCGTCTTCCGCGGCAAGGCGCGCTGCTTCGACAGCGAGGAAGAGGCTTTCGCCGCCGTCGATGCGCGCCAGTACGAGGAAGGGGACGTCATCATCATCCGCTACGAAGGCCCGAAAGGCGGCCCCGGCATGCGCGAGATGCTGTCCACCACGGCGGCAATTTACGGCCAGGGCATGGGCGATCATGTAGCGCTCATTACCGACGGGCGCTTCTCCGGCGCGACGCGCGGCTTCTGCATCGGTCATGTCGGACCGGAGGCGGCGGTCGGCGGTCCGATCGCGCTGATCGAGGATGGCGACCCGATCCTGATCGACGCCGAGAGGGGCGTTATCGATCTTGAAGTCGATGCGGCAGAACTGGAACGTCGCCGTGCGGCCTGGACACCGCGCGCGACCGACTATCAGAGCGGCGCGCTGTGGAAATATGCCCAGACCGTCGGCGCAGCGCGTGAGGGGGCAGTCACGCATCCCGGTGCAGAAGCGGAAGTGTCTTGTTATGCGGATATCTAAGTGGGGTTGGCGGGGCGCTGCGGCCCTCGCCGTCGTCGCAATCGCGGCCGCCGGTCTGGGCGGTGTTCTCGTGGGCGGCCTGGAGCAGAATGGAACCGGACCGGCACAGAACTTTTCTTCGGCCGAGGACGCCTATCGCGCCGGCGTGAAATCGCTGGGCGACGAAAAGGTGGCCGACGCGTTGCCCGCGCTGGAGTTTGCCGCGGATCGCGGCGTGCTTGGCGCTCAGCTTCATCTGTCGCGCCTTTACGGGGCCTCCGGGGAGGAACATGGCGACGACGCCAAGGCGCTGACCTACTACCACATGATCGTCAACCAGTACGGTGATATCGACCGGGTGCACCCGGCCGCGCAGCGGGTCTCCGACGCGTTTCGCGGGCTCGCGGTCTACTACCGCAAGGGCGTGCCGGAGGTGGGCCTGAAGCCGGATCCGCAGAAGGCGGTGCAACTGATACGCCACGCCGCGAGCTATTTCCGCGACCCCAAGGCGCAATTCGAGATTGGCCGGATGTACGCCGAGGGCGACGGTGTCACGCGCAACCGCCGTCTCGCGATCGGCTGGCTGCTGAAGGCGAGCCAGAAGAAACATGCGCCCGCGCAAGCCTATCTCGGCGAATTGCTGTGGAGCGCGAAATCGGGCGAACGGGCGCGGGCGCGCGGGCTGGCGCTGCTGGCGTTGGCGGCTGACAATGCCGACGATGAGAATCGTGGCCGTATCGCGCGTCGTTACCACGAGGCGGGCCACGACGCCAATGCCGAGGAGATCGCCCGCGCCGAACGTTTCGTTGCCGGCTGGGACGGGTTCCACGCCGGAAACGCCGCGCATGTCGTCGCGGCGCAGTTGAAGGCGCTTCGCGAGGTGCCTCTGGAGGCTGCGCCGGTCGGCAGCCTCGTGGTTTCGCAAAGCGGCGATCGTCCGCTCTCCGCGCAAGGTGCCGCGGCAGATAGCCTGGCCGGCGTCCTGATGGCCGATATTGCGCAGGATCCCGACGATAACGGAGCCGGCACCGATCCGGCCGAAGCGCCTGCCGAGCAAGCCACTCCGCCCCACACGGTCGAAAACTTCTTCAGGGACCGTCCGGCGGAGAAGGTCGGCGAGCGCGGCAGCGATCTGTTCGAGACCGTCAAGGTGGATCGCTACAGCGGCGAGACGTTGTCGGTCGATGCGCGCCTTGAGGAGCGGTGACCGGGGAAGGCGCGCGGATCGGGCCCGGCGCGATCCCGTCTCGGCCGCTTGACTGCGTCAGCCGTCGACCTCCTCTGGGCGCTGAAGGACGGCGGGTTCGTCGGCGGCCTCCTGCACGAGTGTAACCGCAGCCTTCTTGTCGCCGCCCACGAGGCCGGTATATTCGCGCAGGGCGCCGGCCCGGATTTCGCGGGCGAGCAGGCGTTCCGGTGCTACCGGCCCCGGCAGACTGATCTGTCCGGTCGGAATGCGCTGGAAATCCATCCGCGCGTAATAGGGCAGATCGCCCACCAGGATGACCAGCGCCGCGCCGCTCGCCCCGGCCCGCGCGACGCCTTCCTCGACCAGCCAGCGGCCGAGACCGATCCCCTTGAAACGCGGCGCCACCGCCAGCGGCCCCAGCATCATGGCGCCGCCGCGCCCGCCGATCACGATGGGGGTGAAATGCACGCTTCCGGCCAACGCGCCGTCGCGCCACGCGGTCAGCCCGAAGCCGCTATCCGGCGCCTGTTCGCGAACACGATAGGCCGCGCGGGCGAAACGCCCCGGCCCAAAGGCCTCATCGTGGAGTTGTTCGATTAACGCCGCGTCTTCCGGCCCGCTCAGCCGGATCAACCGATTGTCCATAGTCATCTCGTCCCACCGCAAAACACCACCAGAAACGCAAAAAGAGCGTTCGCGCGGCGGAGACAGATCGGAAGCGGATGAGGGGCAACCGTAATCAGACGCGCGCGCGGAAACGCTCGAAGCCTACGCTTCGTCGTCGCGGCGGTTGCGCATGTGCACCGTGACAATGGGCTGCGATCACGATCATGGCGGTGCCGATAGCATGCGGGTGCTGCGGCGTCCAGCAAAACCGCGAAAGCGCGGCGCCGGGCCTCAACAGATCGTGACGCCGGCATATCCCGGCCGGCCTTGACCCGGCGCGATGCCCCGCTGACATGACTGCCACGCAAGAGACTCCGCAGCGAAGGAACAGGGTATGGGCTTACTGATCGACGGCGAATGGCACGACCAGTGGTACGACACCAGCAAGACCGGCGGACGCTTCGTCCGCGACAAATCCGCCTTCCGCAACTGGATCACGCCCGACGGATCGCCCGGACCCTCGGGCGAAGGCGGCTTTGCGGCCGAGCCTGGGCGCTATCATCTGTACGTTTCGCTCGCCTGCCCGTGGGCGCACCGCACGCTGATCTTCCGCGCCATCAAGGGGCTTCAGGACATGATCAGCGTGGATGTGGTTCACCCTCATATGGGCAGCGAAGGCTGGACCTTCGACGACAGTTACCCCGGCGCGACCGGCGATACCGTGAACGGCGTCAGGCGGCTCTATGAAATCTACGTGAAGGCCAAGCCGGATTATACCGGGCGCGTGACCGTGCCGACGCTCTGGGACAAGCAGCGCGAAACCATCGTGAGCAACGAGTCCGCTGAAATCATCCGCATGCTGGGCGGCGCATTCGACCATCTCGGCGCGGCAGACGGCGATTATTACCCGCGAGATCTGCGCGGGGAGATCGACGCCATCAACGAGCGCGTCTATTCGACCGTGAACAACGGCGTCTACAAATGCGGCTTCGCCACGACCCAGGACGCCTACGAGGAGAACTTCTCGCCCCTGTTCGACACGCTCGATCATATCGAGGCGCGGCTGTCGCGGCGGCGCTATCTGGTGGGCAACCGGCTGACCGAGGCCGACTGGCGGCTGTTCACCACGCTGGTGCGCTTCGACGCGGTCTATTATAGCCACTTCAAGTGCAACAAGCGCCGCATCATCGACTACCCGAACATCTGGGGCTATGTCCGCGAGCTTTACCAGATGCCGGGCGTGGCGCAGACCGTCTCGCTCGATCACATCAAGCGGCACTATTACGGCTCGCACGAGACCATCAACCCGACGCGGATTGTTCCCGTCGGCCCGGAGATCGCCTTCGACACGCCGCATGACCGCGACCGCCTGCCGAGGACATCGGCGCTACCAATGAGCGCTTAGGGCTTCGCCGTCGAAAATCTCCGCGAGGCGCTGCTGCACGGGCCGCACGGTTCCCGGCGGCAGCGCATCGCGGGGAAAGAAACCCTGCTCGGCGATCTCGGTGTTCGGCGGCGGCACATGCGGCCGATGCCATTCGCGGATGACGAACAGGGCGACATGATCGCTCGGCAGCGTGGTGAAGTTGCCGAATATGCCGTGGAGTTGCGGGCGCCCGGCAATCTGCACGCCGGTCTCCTCGAACAGTTCGCGCGCCAGCGCCTCTTCCAGCGTTTCGCGCCATTCCACGCCGCCGCCGGGAAAGCGCCAGCCGGGCTGATAGCCGTGCCGGACGAGCAGGATACGCTCCTGCGGGTCGATGACCACGCCCTGCGCGCCCAGCGTCATGCCGCGGGTCAGCCGGAAATAAGGGCGCAGCAGCGAAAAGGCGGCGCGTCGCATCATGGGATCTGTCGAAGGCCGGTGAGTGATGGAAGCGTTGATGGGTGTTTTGCCGGGGGCGGGCTGTGGACGCAAGACGCGGCGGCCATATTCACAGCGAAAAACCCATTGACAACGTGATCGACAGCCGCTCAACGCGGACCATCGCCGTTCGCGTCGCCGGGGCATTGCTGTTAAACTGCCGGCAATTCAGCACAGGCGGCGCGGGCTGACTATAGCATCGGGATGTTGCTTGACGTTAACGTCAATTGTATCCAGTTATAGAAAGACACAAGCGGCTGCCAGCCGGCATTGCGCGATGAAAGGATCGGACAGGCCATGATCACGCTTCTCTTCATCCTTGTGAGCCTCGCCGCGCTTGCGGCGCTGGCCATCCAGCGGGCGCCGCTGTGGGGCTGGGCACTCGTCGTGGCAGGCATCACGCTGCTCGCGCAAACCGGCCTGCCATGGGGCGTTCTGGAGCCGCCATTCGCCAGCATCGGCGCCTGGATCGCCTGGCTGCCCGCCATCGTTCTGGGGCTCTTGTCGTATCACCCGCTGCGCCAGCAGGTCGTGACGCGCCCGGCCTTCAAGACGGTCAAACGCATCCTGCCGCCCGTGTCGGATACCGAAAAGGAGGCGCTGGAAGCCGGCACCGTCGGTTTCGACGCGGAGTTCTTCTCCGGCGAGCCGGACTGGTCGAAGCTGCGCGCCGTCAGCGCGCCCGCGCTCACCGACGAGGAGCAGAAATTCCTGAACGAGACCGTCGACGAACTTTGCGCCATGATCGACGACTGGCAGCTTCGCCA
>JBKGZY010000148.1:0-6563 GCA_046543175.1 Dichotomicrobium sp. | reverse complement strand
TCGTTGTCCTGCCAGTCTTCGCCGCCGTCGCTGTCCGCACCCGGCGCTGATTCGGTCTCGCCCGCCTCTTCAGCCGGACGCGCGCCGAGCACGGCGGTCTCGCCCGGCCCCGGAAGCGCCGGCTCGGCCGGGCTGGGCAGCTTCGACGACGCAGGCGCCGGAACGTCCTCACCGGGTATGGGCACGGCGGCGGCGCGTTCCGCCATGCCGGTCTCGCCCGGCAGGTCCGGCCCGGCGAATTGCAGCATGAAGCCGACGCTGGGGTCCTGAAAGCTGGTCATGGCCCGGAACGGGATCACCAGCGTCTCCGGCACATTGTTGAAGGACAGGCCGATCTCGAAGGCGTTCTCGTACACCTTCAAACCCCAGAACTGGTACTGGATGACGATCGTCATGTCCTGGGGATAGCGGTCCAGCAGGCGCTTGGACAGGGAGACGCCCGGCGCGGAGGTGTCGAAGGTAATGACGAAATGATGATCGCCGGGAAGCCCCCGTTTCTCCACGCTGCGCAAAACGGAGCGCACCACGCCGCGAAGGGCTTCCTGCGCAAGAATGTCGTAACGGAATGCGTCGTCTGACATCTAATCGGACCAGGCTGAAAACGAACGTGCTCCCCGGCACGCAGACGAGAGTGGAGGGCTTCTGTTGCCCGGTGCCCTCCGGACCGCGCCTGAGCGTGCTTACCGCCCAGGACTTCGATTTCGGTGCTTAAGCTGCGTTACGCAGCCTGAGCAGCCGGAGCATAGTTGTCGTTCGCAACTACTGTTTCGGCCCTGTAACGGCGGTACCATGCCGGGCGAAAGTCCGTCCTTTACACCCTCGTCGAGCCTAGTTCGCCCCCATCAGAAACCCGCGTCCGCTCATGTCGGTACACGCTCATCGACGAAACGGGGTTGTGGTGGAGGCGCCGGGTACTGCCCCCGGGTCCGATGGGCTTATTCCGACGGCCGTTTATCGCCATAGTCAGCCATGCTGACACCCGTAATATAGATAGATTTTTGGGCGAATAAAAGGACTGTCACGCAAAACGCGCGATCCATCTTGGCATGGACGGGGCGGCGGAAAGGGCCCGCTTACCAGCAGACCGGGGCTTCGGCGCGGCAGGTATGCTCGTCGAAGAAGCCGAAATCGAGAAACAGTTCGCAGGATACGTCCTTCTTGCCGACCGTGTAGCGCTCGATGCCGCGCTCGGAGGTCCATTTCTCGATATACTCGTCGAGCAGACGCTGCGAATCGCGCTTGGGCACCTCGATGCCGTAGTCGTTCACCGAAAACGCGAGCCGCGTGCATTCGCGCGCATTCGCCCCGGGCGCTGTCGCGCACAGGATGGCGGCGGCCAGAACGGCGGCGGGCAAGAAACGGAATGCAGTCATCGGCAATCTCTGTATCGCGGGACCTGTGAGGAACGCGGCACCAGTAGCGTCAGCCGCGCCTGTGCTTTCAATCGCATTTCCTGCGCCAGAACAAGGCCCTCGATCCCGGATTGCGCCGATTCTCAGCGCCTGTGACACGACGACGTCACCGGGCGGCCTATTGACCGCTGGTCGGCGACACGAATTCGAACTCGGCCGGATCGCCGAGGCGGACAAAGCGCATGTTGTCCTTTTCGTCCTCCGGGTCGTAGGAGCCGATCAGCAGCCGGGTGGCCTCGTCGGCTTCGCCGAAGTCGAAGGCGATGAAGGCCGTCGTCGCGGGTTCGCCGGTGAGCGAACTGATCTTTTCCGAATGCACGACGCGCCCGCTGTCTTCACCGAAGGTGATCCACTGCACGAGGACGTCGGAAACCGGCTCGCCGTCCTTCATGCGGTAGGTGAGCACCGCACGGTAAACGCCGTCGGTCCCGGTGTCGCCCCAATGCCCGCCGACGATGACATCGACGACGCTTAACGGGATCTGCCCGGCGATTTCCTCCGGCGTCTGCGCCCGCGCCAGGGCCGCGCAAGCGCATAGCCCGACGAGAAACACCGCCAGGGCGGTTTTTGCCGGAGAAGTGACTGTGCTGTTGGATCGCATCGGTTCCTGCCTTCACCCCATGCCAACACGTCTATTGCGACCCCCGCTCGAGTGAGCGTCAAGCATTTTTTGTCGCGCCGCAGCTTGCCGACGCCCGAAATCGCGCTTTGCCGCGCCCCGCGCCCTTGCGCGCCCGCGCGATTACATATAGTTTCACGCCTCGTTGAGCCGTCCGGCGTACAGGGCATGCCGAGGCGGCTTTTGACGCTTTTCATCAAGCAACGCGGCACACATCGTGCTCCGCAGGCGAATGCGGAAGATGTGCAGCCATTGGACACTTCGAGAGGCGAAATGATGGCCTCGAGCATCAAAAAGGAAAGCAAATGCCCAAGCTCAAGACCAAGAGCGGTGCGAAAAAGCGCTTCCGCCTGACCGCGACCGGCAAGGTCCGCGCCCAGCAGGCGGGCAAGCGTCACGGCATGATCAAGCGCACCAACAAGTTCATCCGGCAGGCGCGCGGCACGCGCATCCTGGAGGATTGCGACGCGCGGATCGTCAAGAAGTTTCTCCCCTACGCAAAGCATTAGGTTCCGGCGCGCCGGATGCGCGCGACGGACCGTTTTCCAAGGAGCTTGAGCAATGTCTCGTGTCAAACGTGGCGTGACGACCCATGCCCGCCACCGCAAGGTCATCAAGTCGGCGAAGGGCTATTACGGCCGGCGCAAGAATACCTTCCGCGTCGCCAACCAGGCCGTGGAGAAAGCCGGGCAGTACGCCTACCGCGACCGCAGGGCGCGCAAGCGCAACTTCCGCGCGCTGTGGATCCAGCGGATCAACGCGGCCGCGCGCGAGCACGGCATGACCTATGGCCGCTTCATTCACGGCCTGGCGAAAGCCGGTATCGAGGTCGACCGCAAGGTGCTGGCCGATCTGGCGGTGCGCGAACCCGATGCGTTCGAATCACTGGTCGACAAGGCGCGCGACGCGGCGAGCGCCTGATTCGCCTTTCCGCGGCGGCGCGGCACACCCGGTATTCGCGCTCCGGCGGGCGCCGCGGGTAGGGGACATCACATGCAGCGGACAGGAACACGATGAGCGCCGTCACGTCATCCGGCCAGGATCTCAAAGCGATCGAAAAATCCGCGCTCAAGGCGGTCCGCAACGCCGGCAACCTCGCCGAGCTTGAAGACATCCGCGTGCAGCTGCTCGGGCGCAACGGCGAAATCCAGGCGCTGACCAAGCAGATCGGCGCCATGCCGCCGGAGGAAAAGCAGAAGTTCGGCAAGGCGGCGAACACGCTGAAACGCAAGGTCAGCGACGCGATCGAGACGCGCAAGGCCGACCTGAAGGAGCGCGAACTGGCCGAGAAGCTGGCGCGCGAAAAGGCCGACGTGACGCTGCCCGTGCGGCTCGGCCCGCAGATCGAGGGCCGCATCCATCCGCTCAGCCAAGTCTGGGACGAGGTCACCGAGATTTTCGCCGACATGGGCTTCGCCGTCGCCGAAGGCCCGGACATCGAGACCGACGACAACAACTTCACCAAGCTGAACATCCCCGACGAGCACCCCGCGCGGCAGGAGCACGACACCTTCTATTTCGCCGAAAAGCCCGACGGCTCGCGCCCGCTCCTGCGCACCCATACCAGCCCGGTGCAGATCCGCGCGATGCTGAAGCAGAAGCCGCCGCTGCGCATCATCGCGCCGGGGCGGGTCTACCGCTCGGATTCGGACCAGACGCATACGCCGCAATTCCACCAGGTCGAGGGCCTCGTCATCGACCAGTCCACCCATATGGGCCATCTGCGCTGGGTGCTGGAAGAGTTCTGCCGCGCCTTCTTCGAGGTCGAGGACGTGAAGATGCGCTACCGCGCCTCGCATTTCCCGTTCACCGAGCCGTCGATGGAGGTGGATATCGGCGCGGAAGCCATCGGCAAGCAGGACGACTGGCTGGAAATCCTCGGCTGCGGCATGGTCCACCCGAACGTATTGCGGGGTGTCGGCCTCGATCCCGCGACATATCAGGGCTTCGCCTTCGGCGTCGGCATGGACCGGCTCACCATGCTGAAATACGGCATCCCCGATCTGCGCACCATGTTCACCAGCGACCTGCGCTGGCTGCGCCATTACGGCTTTTCCATGCTGGACACGCCGACGCTCGCCGGGGGGCTGAGCCAATGAAGTTCACGCTCTCCTGGCTGAAGGACCACTTGCAGACCGAGGCGGACCTCGACGAAATCCGGCGCACGCTGGACCTGATCGGGCTGGAAGTCGAATCGATCGTCGATCCGGCGGAGCATCTGGCCGCGTTCAGCGTGGCGCGCGTTGTCGAAGCCAAGCAGCATCCCAACGCGGACAAGCTCAAGGTCTGCCAGGTCGATACCGGCAGCGAAACCGTCCAGGTGGTGTGCGGCGCGCCCAACGCGCGCACCGGCATGCTCGGCGTGTTCGCCCCGCCCGGCGCCTACATCCCCGGCAGCGACATGACGCTGTCGAAGGCCACGATCCGCGGCGTGGAGTCCTCCGGCATGCTGTGCTCGGAGCGCGAGCTTCAGATTTCCGACGAGCACGAGGGCATTATCGAGCTTCCGGACAAGCTGGCCGCGCAGGTCGGCAAGCCGTATGCCGCGGCGATGGGCCTCGATGACCCGGTCATCGACATCGCGATCACGCCGAACCGGCCGGACTGCCTCGGCGTGCGCGGCGTCGCCCGCGATCTCGCCGCGGCGGGGCTGGGCAAGCTGAAACGCGCCGACCGCGGCTATGAGGGCGAAGGGGCATTCGACTGCCCGGTCGAGATCCGGCTGGAATTCGACGCGAAGACCGCCGATGCCTGCCCGGTCTTCACCGGGCGGACCATCCACGGCGTGAAGAACGGCCCCAGCCCGGAATGGATGCAGAAACGCCTGCGCGCCATCGGCCTGCGCCCGATCAACGCGCTTGTCGATGTTACCAACTACATCTCCTATGACCGCGCGCGCCCGCTGCATGTCTACGATGCCGACAAGCTGCGCGGCGCGATCCGCGCGCGGCTGGGCAAGGAGGGCGAGACCTTCCTCGCGCTCGACGAGGCGGAATACGAGGTCGACGAGACCATGTGCGTGATCGCGGACAAGCGCGGCGTGCTGGGGCTCGGCGGCGTCATCGGCGGCATGGACACGGGCTGCACCGAGGCGACGACCAACGTGTTCATCGAGGCGGCCTATTTCGATCCGGTGCGCACCGCCAAGACCGGGCGCAAGACGGGCATCCAGTCCGATGCGCGCTATCGTTTCGAGCGCGGGATCGACCCAACCTCGCACACCCTCGGCGCCAACCTGGCGACGGCCATGATCCTGAAATTCTGCGGCGGCGAGCCGAGCAGGCTGAACCAGGCCGGCAAGACGCCGCCGACGGACAAGGCCATTACGTTCGATCCCCGCGAGGTCAGGCGCCTGACCGGGGTGGACCTGAAACCGGCGCAGATCACCCGGACATTGACCCGGCTCGGCTTCAAGGTCGAGGGGCGCGAGCCGTCGCTTGAGGTCAGGGCGCCGGGCTGGCGGCCGGATGTCGAAGGCAGCGCCGATCTGGTCGAAGAAGTGATCCGCATTGCCGGCGTCGACCAGGTGCCGGCCGTGCCGCTGCCGCGCACCTCCGGCGTGGCCAGGCCGGTGCTGACGCGCGGGCAGCGTCGGGTATCGCGGGCGCGCCGGATGCTCGCCGCGCGCGGCATGGCCGAGGCAGTCAACTGGGCCTTCATTCCCAAGGCGCAGGCCGAGCTGTTCGGCGGCGGCCAGCCGGAACTGGCGCTGGCGAACCCGATCTCCACCGACATGTCCGACATGCGCCCGAGCCTGCTGCCGGGCCTGCTCACCGCCGCGCGCAACAACGCCAATCGCGGCTTCCGCGACGCCGCGCTGTTCGAGGTCGGCAACATCTATCGCGGCGATACGCCGGAAGACCAGGTGATGGCGGCGGCGGGCGTGCGCACGGGCACGGCGCGCCAGCAGGGCGCGGGGCGGCACTGGGACGGCGCGGCCGCGCAGGTCTCGTGGATCGACGCCAAGGCCGACGCGTTCGCGCTGCTCGAGGCGCTGGGGCTGTCGACGGCCACGGTCCAGCTATCGCGCGAGGTGCCGGGCTGGCTTCATCCGGGGCAGTCCGCGGTGATTCGTCTCGGGCCCAAAACCACGCTCGGGGTGTTCGGGGCCGTGCATCCAAGCGCGGCGGACGCGCTGGACGTCGCGCTTCCCGCGGTGGCGTTCGAGATTTACCTGGATGCGCTGCCGGCATCGCGGCGCAAGGGCACGCAGCGCAAGCCGCTGGAGAGCAGCGACTTGCAGGCCGTCACGCGCGACTTCGCCTTCGTCGTCAACGAGGACGTGGCCGCGCGCGACGTGCTGAACGCCGCGCAGGGCGCCGACAAGAAGCTGATCGCGGGGGCGAGCGTGTTCGACATTTTCAGGGATGCCGAGGAGATCGGCAAAGGCAACAAGTCGCTGGCGATCGAGGTGACGCTCCAGCCCAAGGTCCGGACGCTGACCGACGACGACATCGACGCGGTGTCGAAACGCATCGTCTCGGCGGTGGGCAAGGCGACCGGCGGCCGGATCCGCTCCTGATTGGAATAAT
>JBKGZY010000147.1:0-6570 GCA_046543175.1 Dichotomicrobium sp. | reverse complement strand
TCCTCAACGACGCGGCCCTTCGGAAATCCCGCTCGCTTCAGATCCAAAACCGTCACCTTGCCTACGCTCTCAGCCCGTGCCTTGCGGGTGGCGCGCCGACCACCGCCTTTCGCCGCGTAAGCTATGTGCAAGATGCCACGGGCGCTCGTCCAGTTCCGTCATTGCGCGTCGTGCAAACGGCATATCCGCGACGGCACAAGTCACAACAGCGTGCGCAGCAAATAAAGGCCGGTGGCGACAAGCAGCGCCCAGATCAGTCTGACAAAGATGCGCTGGTTAATAAAGCCGAATATAAGCTGACCCGTGAGGACCCCCAGCAGCGTCAGCGGCAGGCAGATCAGCGCGGCGGCGCCGACTCCGTCTGCGAAACCGGCCCCGGCGACCTGGAAGACCAGGCTCGCGCCATAGGCAAACAGGAAAAAGGCCAGCGTCGTGGCCCGCGCGGCCTGCTTGGAGAACGCGCCCCCGGAGAAATAGAGCATGAGCGGCGGGCCCGGCACGCCGATGCTGGTCGTCAGCAGCCCGGAGACCGCGCCGATCCCGTAATCGCGCCCGGGCGTCCGGGCGAAGCTGAACTTCAGCGCGAGCAGCAACGCCAAAAGCAATGCGAGCGCGGCCACGATCCCCTTCAACAGCGCGACCTCGCCATAGCGAAAGATCGCCAGCCCCAGCGGCGCGCCCAGCAGCGCCCCCAGCGCCATGCGCCACAATAGCGCACCTTCGGCATTGCGCCCCGCGCCGGGCAACACCGCCAGCGAGACGGCGATGCCGAGAATGATGTTGAGCTGGATGGCTGTCTGCGGCTCATAGACCAGCAAGAGCAACGGCGTGGCGATCAGCGAAAAGCCGAAGCCGGTGGCGGTCTGCAACAGCGCGGCCAGAAACGCGATCGCCGGCCCCCAACCGAGAAGATCGCCGAACGCCGTGAGTTGGACCATTTTTTATTCGTCCTTTTGATTTTTTAAATTTTCCGGACGGCTGTTTTGCTTCATAAATCACAGCTTGAGCGTGTGCTGCGGGCATAGGGCGCAAGTCGTTGTGTGTTTTTTATCTTTAGTGAAACTTATGGCATGGGGAAGTTCATGAGTAAATCAGGCCGCCACTTCTTGCATATTCCCGGACCGACGAACATTCCCGATCGCGTGTTGCGCGCGATGGACAGGGCGGTCATCGACCATCGCGGCCCGGAATTCGCGCAGTTGACGCTCAACCTCCTGCCCCGGCTTCAGAAACTTTTCAAATGTTCCGGCCCGGTCGTCATCTATCCCTCCTCCGGCACGGGCGCTTGGGTCGCCGCGCTGGTGAACACGTTATCACCCGGCGACCGCGTCTTGATGTGTGACATAGGCCATTTCGCGGCGCAGTGGAAACAGGTCGCCGACGAGCTCGGCCTCGCGGCGGAGTTTCTCCCGGGCGACTGGCGCCGCGCGGCGGACCCTGCGGCAATCGGCGAGCGGCTGGCTGCCGACACCCGCCACGAGATCAGGGCCGTCTGCGTCGTCCATAACGAGACTTCCACCGGCTGCGCCGCGCGTCTTGCCGAAATCCGCAAGGCGATCGACGAGTCCGGCCACCCGGCGCTGTTCATGGTCGACACGATCTCATCGCTCGGCTCGATGGACTATCGCCACGACGACTGGCGCGTGGATGTCAGCGTGGGCGGCTCGCAAAAGGGACTGATGCTCCCCGCCGGCCTGAGCTTCAACGCGATCAGTGACAAGGCGCTGGAAGCGGCCAAAACCGCGCGCCTGCCCAAGCCCTACTGGCGATGGGACGACATTCTCGCGGCCAACCAGCAAGGCTTTTTCCCATACACGCCGGCGACGAACCTGTTCTACGCGATGGAGGAGGCTCTCGACATGGTCGAGGAGGAAGGCTTGGAAACCATCATCGCACGGCACGACCGCTTTGCCGAAGCGACGCGGCGCGCCGTCGCGGCCTGGGAGCTTGAACTGGTCTGCGCCGATCCGCGCGAGTACTCCAATTCGCTGACGGCGGTCGTGGTGCCCGAAGGCTACAGCGCGAATGCCCTGCGTGGACGGATCCTGGACCAGTTCGACCTCTCGCTCGGCACCGGCCTCGGACGGCATACCGACCGGGTATTCCGCATCGGTCATCTTGGCGATCTCAATGACTTGACGCTCATCGGCGCGATCAGCGGCGTGGAAATGGGTCTCAAGATCGCAGGCATTCCGCATAAGGCCAGCGGTGCGCAGGCGGCGATGACTTACCTCGCCGAAACCGGGCAAACCGAAACGATGGCGCCGCCGCAGGCCGCGATGGCGTAAGCCGATTGGCTAATGCACGATCCGAAGAAAGCCTGTCCCGGTCGTAATCCGGGACGGAACCCGGTTTTCGGACAAATCGCGCGTCAAAACAATAACTTAGGTCCATGATCCGTTTCGCTCGGAACGGATCAGGCGCTATGGCGGTGATATCAGGAACAGGATCGCCGTCATGGTTGCCACGGACAGTGCGGTGCCCAACGCAATGGCGCCGGAGGTCGAGTTGAGGACGCGGCCATACTGTCGGGCAAGGACGAAGGCATTCACCCCCGGCGGGCAGGCGGCAAAGACGGTCGCGGTGCCCGCCCAGACGGGATCGAGTCCGGCGACGTGGAAAGTCAGCCACCAAACGAGAAGCGGCATGATTGCCAGCTTGATCGTCAGCATGGCGGCAAGCGTGGGCGCCTGCCCCTTCAGGCTGAGATCGCGCAGGCTCAGGCCCAGCGCAAAGAGCGCGCATGGCACGCCGGCCTGCGCCAGCAGGTCGAAGACGCCGCGCACCGGCCCGTCCAGCCCGATCCCGGTCTGACGCCACAGCAGGCCGGTGAGAATGGACATGATGATCGGGTTGGTCAGAAGGTTGCGCGCCAGATCGCGCACCAGCCCGTGCAACGAGGTCGTCCCGTGCTCCGAAACGGCTTCGGCGTGCAGCGTCGCCGCCAGCCACAGGACAATGGAGTGGATCGAGGTCAGAACTGCGATGGGCGTGCCCGCCTCCGGGCCGTAAACCGCCAGTCCGATCGGAATGCCGAGCAGCACGACGTTGCCGAAAATGCTGGTCATGGCGACCATCGGCTGATCTGGATTGGGACGCCCCAACGCGTAGCGGGTAACAACGGTCGAGACCGCCCAAAGCAGACCGACTGCCGCGAAATAGGTGGCCCACAGCCGCAGGGTCTCGCCGCCGGGCGGGCGCGCATCCACCATGGTGCGGAACAACAGCGCCGGGATGCCGACGCGCAGCACGAACTCCATGATGCCGGATTCAGCCGTTCGCGACATCAGCCCGACGCGCGCGAAGCCGAAGCCGACGAGGATCACGAGGAACACCGGCGCGATGGTGCTGAGGATGGTTGTCATGAGGCGGAGGAGGCGTGGCGGGGGGCTTGACGACGAAGCGCAGGACGGGACGGGTTACTTTCGCCAGGGCGAAGACCGGCTGCGCGGATACTCGGAATCGTCGCCGGACTCGTCCTGCTTGCGGGATCGCTCATCCTCGCGCGGCTCGTCATTCACGGGTTCGTATTCCACGTCGATGATGGCGTCGTCGCGCGATCCGCGATGCCTTCCGTCATCGCGTCCGCGCCGTCCGCCGGGTGGCGCGCCGCGGTCTTCCGGCCCGCCGCCGGCCACGAACACATTCCCCGAGCGCACCATATGCGCGAAAATCCGCCGCGCCAGCCAGCGGCGGAACGGGGGCACGAACAGCAGAAAGCCGACCGTGTCGGTGAAAAAGCCGGGCGTCAGTAGCAGGGCGCCCGCCATCATCAGGCTGATCCCGTCGATCACGGGGTCCACCGGCACCTCGCCGGCCCGCAATGCCTGCTGCGTGCGCTGGATGACCGCGCCGCCCTGGAGTCTTAGCAGGATCGAGCCGGCAATCGCCGTGAGGATCACGATCAGGATCGTCGGTGCGACTCCGATGAGGCCGCCAATCTCGATGAACAGCACGATCTCGAGGATCGGGGTGGCGACGAAAATGGTGAAAAAGATCAGGAACATGAAGGCTGCTTTTTACGCTGGCCGTGGGTGCGGTGCCACATCCGGCGGTGATTGGTGGTTGGCTTCAAACCCGCGATGCCGTAAAATAAGCCGTATTGGTGGAGCGGCTTATATCCTTCCTTCCCCGCGAGGTCTGGCGCACGGCGTGAACGAAGCCTATATCAAACCCGTACCTCACGGAAGTGCGGATAGCGCAATCCCGAATCAAAGCGTCGCAACAATTATGAGCGGAACAATCGACCTCAGTACCATCATTTTCCTGGTCATAGCTGTCCTCATTTTCCTGCGGCTGAGAAGCGTCCTGGGCAAGCGGACCGGAAATGAGAAGCCGCCCTATGATCCTTATTCCGCTCAACAGGCTGGCAGCGCGGCGCGTGACAAGGTGGTGCCCTTGCCGGGCACGGAACAGCAGGGCGGAAACCGGGACGGCGCCAGCGAGGACCAGCTTCAGGAGATGGTGCGCGATTTCGCGCCGAAAGGCAGCCCGCTGGCGGAAAAACTGGCGTCCATCGTCCGCGCGGAACGCGGTTTCGATCTCCGCGAATTTATCGAAGGGGCCAAGACGGCCTACGAGATGGTCGTGACCGCCTTTGCCGCCGGCAACACCGCAACGCTTCATGAATTGCTCAGCCCGGATGTGTACCAGAGCTTCGTGACGGCCATCGAGGAGCGCGAGCGCGCTGGAGAGACGGTGGATTTCAAGTTCGTCGGCATCGACAAGACCGAGATCGCCGATGCCAACCTCGTCAATGGCGAGGCGCAGATCACGGTGAAGTTCGTCAGCGAATTCATCACCGTGACGCGTGACAAGGAAGGCCGGATCATCGAGGGTGACCCCAAGGAAATCCAGGAAGTGACCGATCACTGGACGTTCTCGCGCACTGTCGGCGCTCCCGATCCCAACTGGGTGCTGATCGCGACGGAAACGGAAAACTGACGCGACCTCATCTGCAACGGTGCTGATCGGCACACGTCTCATAACGTATCGGGCATTTTCGCTGGTTTTGGGCTCATGTCGGCGGCATGGTATTTTGCTCAGGTTTTCCTGTTCGCGGTGGTGGCGTTTTTGACCGTGGAACTTTGGCATTGGCAGTTCCCTCGCACAGACGGCGACAAGCGCCCGCTGCACCTGACTCGCATCGGCTTTTCCGAGATTGCCGGCTGGGATGACGACGATCAGACCGGCGCCTTCGCCGCCTTCAGGCGCTCCTGCCCCTGGTCTATCGATGCCGTCAAGCGCCATGAGACACCGCAGCGTCAAGCCCTTGCCTGGGTATGCGAGCGCGCGCTTGCCCTGTCGAAACCACTGGACGGCGACGACGCCCGGGAGTTCTTCGAGACCTATTTCACGCCCTATGAAGTCACGCCCGAAGGCGACCGGCATCTTGTCACGGGCTATTACGAGCCGGAAATCGAAGGTTCGCGCACCAAGACCGAAAAATTCGACATCCCCATCTACCGGCCCCCGGACGATCTCACGCTCATCGAGGCGAACACCAGCGGCCAGCTGCCCGCGGATCTCACCGCGGCGCGCAAGACGGAAGAGGGGTTGAAAGAGCATTTCACCCGCAAGGAGATCGAACAGGGCGCGCTGGAAGGGCACGGGCTGGAACTGGCCTGGATCGCCGATCCGGTTGCGCATTATTCGATGCAGTTGCAGGGGTCGGGACGCATCCGCTTTCAGGACGGAACGGCGATCCGGCTGGGTTTCGCCGGCAAGAACGGCTATCCCTACACCTCCATCGGTCAGGAAATCATCTCGCGCGGTGCGCTCGAGCCGCACGAGGCCTCGCTTTCGCGCATCTTCGAATGGGTGGAGAGCAAGGGCGACAAGGGCAAGGAACTGATCTGGTCGAACAAATCCTACATCTTTTTCCGCGAACTGTCGGAAGAAGAAGGCGCGGTCGGGCCGGTCGGCGCGGTGGGCGCGTCGCTGACGCCGATGCGCAGCCTCGCGGTTGATCCGCGGTATCACATGCTCGGCGCGCCGATTTGGGTGGCGGCGCCGGAACTCGATGACGATACTGCCTCCCCCTTCCGCCGGCTGATGATCGCGCAGGATACCGGCTCGGCGATCACCGGCGCAGTGCGCGGCGACATCTACTGGGGCAGCGGCGACGAGGCGCACGAGGGCGCCAGCCGGACCAAGCACAACGCCCGGTTTACGATTTTGTTGCCGAATGCTGCGGAATGAGCCGCGCTTGCGGCTCCTCACCAACCTGTCGATAGTTGCCCATGACCCGCCGTCCGCCACGCAAGCGCGAACTGAGCGCGGAAGAGCGGCGCTTGTGGGAACAGGCGATGCGCGAGACCCGGGCGCTCAAGAAGCGGGACCGGGAAGAATGGCGCGCGGCCAAGGCCCGCGAGACGGCGCAGGAATCCTCGGGAGCGGCGCCACCCGACGGCGACACCGTTGTCCCCCAATCCGACTCGCCGGGCCCCCCTCAGCCGAGGTCAGCGAAGCGGCCCGCAACTAGCGCACACGGCCAAGGCAACGCGCCGGCCACTACGCCGCTGCCCCGCCGCGAGGCCCGGCGGATCGTGCGCAACCCCGAAACCATCG
>JBKGZY010000146.1:0-6605 GCA_046543175.1 Dichotomicrobium sp. | reverse complement strand
ACGCTCCCCAGTGCGGCAGAGCCGTGCTGGGGAGCTCCGTCGCCAGCGCGGATGCCGCCCCATAGACGCGCCGACCTTCGGCTCCGCTGCGCTCGCGGGCGACGGGGACAACCGGTTCGACTGGAACGGATCACGCTTTAACCTTCCTTTTCGGCAAGGATGTCCTCGACTGCTGTCGACCAGTCCGGATCGAAATGCTTGTCCCAGTAAAGCTTCGTGATTTCGCGCGTCATGGGACCGGGACGTCCGCCGCCAACAGGCGTGCCGTTCACCTCCGTGATCGGCATGATGCCCCCGGCGGTCGAGGTGGCAAAGGCTTCCTCGGCCCCGGTCAATTCCGATGACGAAACCGCGCGCTCTTCGACGGGCCGGCCCAGTTCTTCCGCGATCCGGATCGCTGATTGGCGCGTGACGCCTTCGAGAACGCCCCGATACGGTGTCGCAATGATGCCGTTCCGGATGACGAAGACGTTGAAACCGGGGCCTTCCGCGAGGTTGCCGTGCGCATCCTGCAACACGACGCTGCCCGCGCCGCGGTCATAGGCGTCATACAGGCCCATGATGAAATCGAGCCAGTGGTAGTTCTTTGCGGTCGGATCGACGGATTCGGGCGGGATGCGCTGGATGCTGGAGATGGCGAGTGACAGGCCGGCGTCGCGCTTTTCGGGCGGCAGGACCCAGACGAAGGGAATGGCGAAACATATCAGCTGGTTTTCGGCGTCGCGCGGGTCGCGGGAGAATGTCGGCGACGTGCCGCGCGTGAGGATCATCTCGACATAGGCGTCGTCAAGCCCGGAGCGCGAAACGCACTCGGCCAGTATCTTCGCCAGTTCCGCGCGTTCGACCGGCGCGCTCAGGTGGAGCTTGCCGGCCGAGCGGAAGAACCGCTCCAGATGCGCCTCCAACCTGAAGAATCTCTGCTGCCAGACATGCACGACGTCATAGGTCGCGTCGGAGTGCAGAAACCCCCAGTCCAGAACGGAGATTTTCGCCTCCGAGACGGGGACGAACTCGCCGTTCAGGTACGCGACGCCGGGGGGCACGGACATGGATTCAGCCTCTATTGCATGTCCCGAAATCGTGGCGATCCGCCGATGCGGAAGCAACGATCGGATGTCGGGGATTGCGTCAAGCCCTGCAAAGCATGGTTGTTACGTTTGACGCGGCCGGGGCGTGCGCCCGGACAGGGCTTCCATGAAAACCTCCTTGTCCATGTTGGCGCCGGACAGGATCGTTGCGACGCGCTGGCCGGCATATCGGTCCTTCTCTTGGATCAGTCCGGCCAACGAGGCGGCTCCGGCGCCTTCGGCCAGATTATGCGTATCGGAATAATAGATGCGAATGGCCTCGGCGATCTCGTCCTCTGCCAGCCGCAGGACACGCGATGCGCCTCGGCTTATGATCTCCAATGGTTCGGGTTGCGGATCGCGGCAGGCCATGCCGTCGGCAAAGGTCTCGGCACTGTCTGTCGGTACGGGATGCCCCGCTTCGAACGACAGCGCGAATGCCGGCGCGTTATCGGCAACCACGCCCACGATTTCCGTTTCGAGGCCGAGCAGATCACGCACGGTGATCAGTCCGCATATGCCCGAGCCCATCCCGATGGGAACATAGACCGCGGCCAGGTCGGGCACGGCCGTGAACAACTCGTAGGCGTAGGTCGCGACCCCTTTGACAAGCATGGGATGAAACGAGGGCAGCATGTGATAGCCCCGGTCCCGCGCGATCTGGAGGGCGAGGGCGCGGCATTCATCGAAGTCGGCACCTGCCTCGACGACTTCGGCGCCGAACCCCCGCATGGCCGCATTCTTCTCCTTCGAATTGCCATGCGGAACGACGACGACGCTTGGCACGCCGTGGTGGGTTGCCGCCAGGGCGACCGACTGGCCGTGATTGCCGCGGGTGGCCGTCACGACCCCGGTCAGCTCCTCGCCGCTGCGGCGCCACGCGTCGAAATAGACCAGCCCGCCCCGCACCTTGAACGCCCCCGTCGGCGTATGGTTCTCGTGTTTGACGAATACATCGACTCCGGTGCGTCCGGCGAGCAAGGGCCAGGCATAGGCGGGCGTGACCGGAACGAGCTGCCGGACCGTGCGCTCGGCATCCCGCAACGCGTCGAGAGAAAACAATGTCATATTCGCCTCCAGCAATGTGGCGGTCAGCAATACGCGGGACGCGGACGGAGCGTCTTTCAAAATCCTGACGTAAACGATGCGTGCCCGTCACCAGGCATCTTGAGCGAAGCGCCCGCGAGGTTAGTCTATCCGGCATGTCGTCGGAACACGCCATCGCTGGAAAAGCCGGGTTCGCGCAGACGCAACCGTTCGCGGCGCGTTGTGCCGGCTGCGACCTTCGTCTGCTCCCGGCAAGGTCCTACCAGGTGCGGTTCACGCCGGCCTGCAACATGATCGGTTTCGCGTTTGATCCGCAGGCGGGGATGCACGCCTTCGCCTCGGACCGGCTTCACCATTTTCGCACCCGCGCCAACACGCTGGCCTTCACACCGCCGGGATGCGAGGTGCAGTCGTCATCGCCGCAAGGAGGCGAGTATCTGACAATTACGGTGTCATCTGAAAGACATGACATCGAGAGGGCGCCGCAGTTTACCGATGTCATCGAACCGGCTGCCATTCGCGCCGCTGAAACGCTGAGACACATGCTCCTGTCGGGGGATATCCCGGATCATCTCGCGATCGAAGCGCAGGTTGCGCTGCTGGAATCCTGTATCGAACGAACGCCACGCGATCGTGACAGGAAGTGGATGCTCACCCCGCGCGGCCTGAAGCTGATCGAAAACTACATTGCCGATCACCTGGGCGAGGCCATCACGGTTCAGTCCATGGCCGGGACCATCGGCCTGTCGGCCGGCCACTTCACGAGAGCCTTGAAGGCGACGATCGGGAAATCTCCGCACGAATATGTGGTCGATCGCCGGATCGCCGCGGCACGATCCCGGCTTGGCGACCGGGCAACCTCCCTGGCCGAGGTCGCGGCCGCGACAGGCTTTTCGTCGCAATCGCACATGACGACCGCGTTTCGCAGGCGGCTCGGCGTCACGCCCGCGGTGCTGCGTGACCGGCTGCGGAGGG
Organism: Dichotomicrobium sp.; assembly: GCA_046543175.1. GTDB lineage: Bacteria > Pseudomonadota > Alphaproteobacteria > Rhizobiales > Rhodomicrobiaceae > Dichotomicrobium. The sequence continues at coordinate 3,516 of JBKGZY010000146.1, read as the reverse complement.
ATGCGCGAAGCCGCCCTCAGCCCGAAATCGCTGCTTTCGCAGGTTGAAAGCCGGTGCGAACGTGGTGAACATGCTTCAAGGCAAGGCCTGCGGACGCATTCACCTGGCAGGCCCGTGTCGGCCGGCCAGTGCGCTCAGGCGACGCCGGAGAACAGGTCCGCGCGCTCGTCGAGTCGCCGGATGATCAGGGGCAGCGTCTCGCTCATGTCCTCCGAAATCATGCCCGGGCCGATCTCGCGTGCCGTCTCGCCATGAATCCAGACGCCGGCCATCGCCGCATCGAGGGCGTCCATGCCCTGCGCCAGAAGCCCCGTAACAATGCCCGCGAGCACATCGCCCGTGCCGGCCGTGGCAAGCAGCGGCGGCGCGTTCTCGACGAGGCCGGCCACGCCGTTCGGCGCGGCGATCACGGTGTCCGGCCCCTTCAGCACGACAACTGCGCCCGACATTTCCGCGGCGGCGCGGGCGCGTTCCAGCTTGGACGGTTCTTCCATCAGTTCGGGGAAGAGGCGGGCGAACTCGCCGTCGTGCGGCGTCAGGATGACCGGCGGCTCGCGGTACTTGATCTGGTCGAACAGGACCGATGGATCCTCCTCGAAGGCGGTCAGGCCGTCGGCGTCGATGACCGCCGCCGCGGTGCTGCCGAGCACGGAGCTGACATTCTGCTGGGTCTCCTCGGTGATGCCTGCGCCGGGGCCGATCATGATCGCGGTGATCCGCTGATCGGACAGCAGGTCGGCCAGCCCTTCCGGGCCGTCGAAGGCGTCCACCATGATCGAGGTGACCTGCGCCGCGTTGATGTAAAAGGCTGATTTCGAACTCGCCAGCGAAACCAGCCCGGCCCCCATGCGCAGCGCCGCGCGCGCGCCGAGACGGGCCGCGCCCGTGCGCTCCATCTCGCCGGAGACGACGACCGCGTGGCCGCGGTCGTATTTGTGGCCGGTGAGCTTGATGCGGGGATAATATTTCAGCCACAGCTCGGGCTGATCGGAGAAGGCGCGCGGGCCGACTTCCTTCATCACCGAGGCGGGGATGCCGATATCGACCGTCGTGACATCGCCGCAATACGTGCGCCCGGGATACAGGACCTGCCCGGTCTTGCGCCGGTAGAACGACACGGTGCTGACCGCCTTGAACGCCGTGCCGCGGACCTGCCCGGAGGTGGCGTCGATCCCGGTGGGCATGTCGACCGCGACCACGGGGAGATTGCGTTTCGTCACGTCCTCGATCATCTGGGCCGGTACGTCGCGCACCTCATCCTTCAACCCGGAGCCGAAGATCGCGTCGATGATGAGCTGGGCGCCGTCCAGGCATTCCGGCGTCATCGGTTCGATCGCCTCGTCCCAGCGCTTGGCCATCTCCTGTGCCTCGGAGGGCAGATTGCCCTTGTCGCCGAGCAGCGCCAGCCGGATGTGATAGCCGCGCTCACGAAGCCGCCGAGCCGCGACGAAACCGTCGCCGCCGTTGCGGCCCGGTCCGCAGAGCACCACGACCTTGGTGCCGCGCGCGAAGCGCTTGACGACATCTTCCGCAACGCCATTACCCGCATTTTCCATCAGGATCAGGCTCGACGTGCCGTTTTCCATCGCAAGCTTTTCGGCACGGATCATTTCTTCTGTGGTCAATAATTCCAGCACTTGTCAGCCCATGCGGTGAGAGGAAAACGATCTCCAATGAATCCGGAAGGGGCCTCCGCCGGCAGCGGTCAGCGGCGCAGCAGACCGTGAGCGCAGGCATCGCCATCGGGGTGCAGCATTGCAGCGGGACGGCCCGCGTGCCCCGTGAGCCGATCCGTCGCAGACTGCGGCTGCACATTAGGAGCAATGCCCCGCCGCCGCAACATCTAAAGCAATTGGCTGCACGCAGGGATTGCGTTCCTGCGCGACCACCCGCAGAATCCAAAATCGTGATGTCTTATTGGGCATTCTGATTAATAAATATGCAAATGCCGTGTCGATCTCGGGGCGAGCGCCGCCGCCTAAGGTCTTTGGGCGTCGCGGCCATCATTTGGCACGACTTGTGCATCTCACGTGGGCAAATGATGTATGGAAGGCTCATGCATCCACGCGGTGATGCATGACGCGGATCGGAACAACAAGGCTGAAGGACGTCGGGGATATGAAGAAGATCGAGGCAATCATCAAGCCGTTCAAGCTCGACGAGGTCAAGGAGGCCCTGCAGGACATGGGTCTTCAGGGAATTACCGTGACCGAGGCCAAGGGTTTCGGCCGGCAAAAGGGTCATACCGAGCTGTATCGCGGCGCGGAATATGTCGTCGATTTTCTACCCAAGGTGAAGGTGGAACTTGTGCTTGCCGACGAGATGCTCGACAAGGCGATCGAGACGATCCAGACCGCGGCGCGCACCGGGCGCATCGGCGACGGCAAGATCTTCGTCACCACCATTGACGACGCCGTGCGCATCCGCACGGGCGAGACGGGAACGGACGCCCTGTAAGCCGTCGCTGGCAACTGTATGCGGTCTTCATCCCTCGTGCAGAGAGTTGCAGTCCTTAAGAACACCGGCCGCCCCGCGCGGCGGTTATCACCAAGCCGACCAATCGTCATGAAAAGCAAAAGGGAGTGTCATGGCAGATCAATCCGAAGTTTTGAGCCGCATTAAGAACGAGGGCGTGAAGTTCGTCGATCTGCGCTTTTCCGACCCGCGCGGAAAGATGCAGCACGTGACGATGGATGTCGCCGCGTTCGACGAGGATTCCTTCACCGACGGCATCATGTTCGACGGTTCCTCGATCGCCGGCTGGAAGGACATCTCGCAGTCCGACATGCAGCTGATGCCCGACGCGGAAACGGCCTATATCGACCCGTTCTTCGCGCAGTCCACGCTGGTGCTGTTCTGCGACATTTTCGAGCCGACCACGGGCGAGCGTTACGAGCGCGACGCGCGCGGCACGGCCCGCAAGGCCGAGGCGTATCTCCAGCAGACCGGGCTGGGCGACAAGGCCTTTTTCGGCCCCGAGCCGGAGTTCTTCATCTTCGACGATGTGCGCTTCGCGGCGGATCCCTACAACTGCGGGTTCAAGCTGGACAGCATGGAGCTGCCCACGAACATGGACACCGAGTACGAGATGGGGAACCTCGGTCACCGTCCGCGCACCAAGGGCGGCTATTTCCCGGTTCCGCCGGTGGACAGCGCGCAGGACATCCGCTCGGAGATGCTCAGCGTGCTCGCCGATATTGGCGTGGAAGTGGAGAAGCACCACCATGAAGTCGGCGCCGCGCAGCACGAGCTTGGCATCAAGTTCTCCACGCTGGTGAACATCGCCGACAGCATCCAGAAATACAAATATGCCGTGCACAATGTCGCGCAGGCCTACGGCAAGACGGCGACCTTCATGCCCAAGCCGGTCTTCGGCGACAACGGCACCGGCATGCACGTTCACCAGTCGATCTGGAACGGCTCCGAGCCGATATTCGCGGGCAGCCAGTACGCCGACCTGTCGGAGACCTGCCTGTACTATATCGGCGGCATCCTGAAGCACGCCCGCGTCATCAA
>JBKGZY010000145.1:0-6794 GCA_046543175.1 Dichotomicrobium sp. | reverse complement strand
GCCGCCACCGAGGCGATGGCCGAACTCGGCATCGTGCCGGAGGAGGCCGCGAAAGCCGTGCGCGAGCGCGGCGGCTTCGATGTCGAACGCATCGACGAGGTGGAACGCGAGGTGCGCCATGACGTGATCGCGTTCCTCACCAGCCTCGCCGAGCATGTCGGGCCGGAAGCGCGCTTCGTGCATCAGGGCCTGACCTCGTCGGACGTGCTCGACACTTGCTTCGCGGTGCAACTCACCCGCGCGGCCGACCTGCTGCTGGCGGACATCGACGGGCTGCTGGCCGCGCTGCGCCGGCGCGCCTTCGAACACAAGATGACGCCGTGCATCGGGCGCAGCCACGGCATCCATGCCGAGCCGACCACCTTCGGGCTGAAGATGGCGCAGGCTTTCGCCGAGTTCGACCGCGCCCGCCGCCGGCTCGAAGCCGCGCGCGAGGATGTGGCGACCTGCGCGATCTCCGGGGCGGTGGGCACCTTCGCCAATATCGACCCGCGCGTGGAGGAGCGAGTCGCGGCCAAGCTGGGCCTGAAGCCCGAGCCGATCTCCACGCAGGTGATCCCGCGCGACCGCCACGCGATGTTCTTCGCCACGCTCGGCGTGATCGCCAGTTCCATCGAGCGGCTGGCGACGGAAATCCGCCACTTGCAGCGCACCGAGGTCGGCGAGGCCGAGGAATACTTCTCGGAAGGCCAGAAGGGCTCCTCGGCCATGCCGCACAAGCGCAACCCCGTATTGACGGAGAACCTGACGGGCCTCGCACGGCTGGTGCGCGGCTACGTCGTGCCGGCGATGGAGAATGTCGCGCTCTGGCACGAGCGGGATATTTCGCATTCATCCGTCGAGCGCATGATCGGACCTGACGCGACCGTTACGCTCGATTTCGCGCTGACGCGCCTGATCGGGGTGATCGACGGGCTCGTGGTCTATCCCGGGCGGATGCGCCAGAACCTGGAAATGACCGGCGGCCTCGTCTACTCACAACAGGTGCTGCTGGCGCTGACCAAGGCGGGCGTGGCGCGCGACGACGCCTACCGGATGGTGCAGCGAGGCGCCATGCGCGCCTGGACGGGCGAAGGCGGTTTCAAGGATATGCTGCTGGCCGATACGGATGTCACCGCGGTACTGACGCCCGAAACGATCGACAGCCTGTTCAGCCTCGAACACCACCTCGCGCATGTGGACACGATCTTCGCGCGCGTGTTCGGCGAGCCGTGAGGGCATGTGAACGGTGCAACGTCATTGCGAGGCCTGCAGGGCCGAAGCAATCCAGACGATGCCTCTCACCGATTAGCTGGATTGCGTCGCTTCGCTCGCAATGACACCGACAATCGTCTGGTTGGAATAGCGCGATTAGGCGCGCTCCGACTCGATCTGCCTCACGGCTTCCTCGAGCAGTTCGACCATCGTGCGCCGGATCTGGTGGTCTGACTGATCCACGCCCTTCTCGTCGAAATCCCGGCGGATCTTGCGGAACACGTCTTCGTCGCCCTTTTCCTCGAAATCGGCTTTGACGACCTCTTTCGCGTAGACTTCGGCGTCGTCGCCCGACATGCCCATCTTTTCCGCGGCCCACAGCCCCAGCAGCTTGTTGCGCCGGGCCATCGAGCGGAAGCGGAGCTGCTCGTCATGGGCGAATTTGCGCTCGAAGGCTTGCTCGCGATCGTCGAACGAAGTCATGCATATCTCCCGATTCAGCCGGTCGGCCGCGGAAACGGCCCGTCGTTTCGATGGTGAGATAACGTGCGCCAGCGCGCAAATCAATTCCGGGCTGGGCGGGAGACCGGCTTGACATCGGCGTTGTCTTCCCGATCTAGCTGGGATACGATCCCGTCATCGACAGCAAGAGCGCGCCTGAAATCGGCAGGCCTGCCTTGCACGGGCTCCAAAATGGGACGGCGCGCCAGTCGGGCAGCGCCGCCATTTGTTTTCCCCGAACGGCACCCTGTAAGGATCACGACCATGAACCGCCGCCGCCGCATCTATGAGGGCAAGGCGAAAATCCTCTATGAGGGGCCGGAACCCGGCACCCTGATTCAGCATTTCAAGGACGACGCGACCGCCTTCAACAACCAGAAGCATGCGCTGATCGAGGGCAAGGGGGTGCTGAACAACCGCATCTCCGAGTTCATGTTCACGAACCTGGAAGCCATCGGCGTACCAACGCATTTCATCCGCCGGCTTAACATGCGCGAGCAACTCGTGCGGTCGGTGGAAATCGTTCCGATCGAGGTCGTCGCGCGCAATGTCGCCGCCGGGTCGATCTGCAAGCGCCTCGGGCTGGAAGAAGGCACGCCGCTGCCACGCTCCGTCATCGAGTTCTATTACAAGGCCGATGACCTCAACGATCCCCTGGTGACCGAGGAGCACATCACCGCGTTCGGCTGGGCCACGCCGCAGGAAATCGACGACATGATCTCGATCACCCAGCGCGTCAACGACTTCCTCACCGGCCTGTTCCTTGGCGTCGGCATCCGCCTGGTCGACTTCAAGCTGGAGTTCGGCCGGCAGTACGAAAACGACATGGTCCGCCTGATCGTCGCCGACGAGATCAGCCCGGACGGCTGCCGCCTCTGGGACATCGAGACCGACAACAAGCTGGACAAGGACCGCTTCCGCCGTGATCTCGGCGATCTGGTCGAGGCCTACCAGGAGGTCGCGCGGCGGCTCGGCATTCTTGTGGAAAACGACCAGGGCAAGCACCCGGGACCGATACTCGTCCGCTCGAGTTGAGTAACACGGAGGCGGGAGTGCGTCGTGGGGAGGGGCGAATGGCCATGACAGCGCGGATATGGGTCACGCTGAAGCCGGGCGTTCTCGATCCGCAGGGCAAGGCGATTGCAGGCGCGCTCGACTCGCTCGGATTTTCCGGCGTCGAGGATGTACGCCAGGGCAAATATCTCGAGGTGCGCCTGGACGAGAGCGACGAAGCGCAGGCGCGCAGGGATGTCGAGCGCATGTGCGAAGACCTGCTGGCCAACACGGTGATCGAGACCTACCGCTTCGAGCTGGAGCCCGCATGAACGCCAGCGTCATCGTCTTTCCCGGCTCGAACTGTGACCGAGATGTCGCCCGCGCGCTGGAAGCCGCGATGGGACGCCCGCCGCACATGGTCTGGCATGGCGAGACGGCGTTGCCGGCGAGCGATGTGATCGTCCTGCCCGGCGGCTTTTCCTACGGCGATTACCTGCGCGCCGGGGCGATGGCTGCGCATTCACCGATCATGCGCGCCGTGGTCGATCGCGCCCGCGCCGGCGTGCCCGTGCTCGGCATCTGCAACGGTTTCCAGATCCTTGCCGAGACGGGGCTGCTGCCGGGCGCGCTGCTGCCCAACGCCTCGCTCAAGTTCGTCTGCAAGGACGTGCATCTGCGCGTGGAGTTCACCGACACGCCGTTCACGGGCGCTTATGCGCGCGGACAGGTCGTGCGCTTTCCGGTCGCGCATCACGACGGTAATTTTTTCGCCGATCCCGACACGCTGGCCATGCTGGAAAACGAGGGGCGTATCGTGTTCCGCTACTGCGACGCCAACGGCATTGTGAGCGAGGCAGCCAATCCCAACGGCTCGCTCGCCAATATCGCCGGCATCCGGAGCGCGGATGGGCGCATCCTCGGATTGATGCCCCATCCCGAGCGGCTGGCCGACCCGGTGCTTGGCGGCAACGACGGCTGCGCGCTGTTTCGCGGGCTTGTCGAGACGTTGTCGCCGCGGGCTGGCGCGGCGCACGCGATTCATTTATAGACACCTTCACCTGAGAGGCGGGCCATGAACTTTGACGAGCAAGTTGACCAACTCAAGCAGGAACTGCAGACGAGCAAGCTGGAGCCTGCTCAGCGCGCCGAAGCCGTCGCGACGCTGGTGAGCAAGCTACAGAACAAGATCAACAGCCGCCGGCTGGAATTCGCGCTTAACAACGCGCCGGGCGCTTACAGCCTGAACGTGAAGCACACGGAAACGAAAGAAGACCTCGCCTCCATCACGGTCAATGAAGACTCGAGCATTACCTTTCGCTCGATCGTTACCGATGAGGACGCCATGGACGAAGATGATGATGACGATCTCGGGTATTTCCCGGCTTATGTCGAATATTTCGACGAGGCGGAATTTCTCGAGGACATCCCCGAAGTTCTTAAGCTGGGCGTGGCCGAGTACGAACTGGATCAGGAAGAAGACGGCGCGCCGAGCTGATCTTCGGTTCGACTTTTATGCGTTCCGGCCCGTCCCGCGGCGGGCCGGTGTGTTTTGCGCGCTATCGCAGCGTTGAAACGGTCCGCCGATGACCGCGACCACTTCTCCCACCATTACGCCGGAACTGATCGCCGAGCACGGCCTGAAGCCAGACGAAGCCGCGCGGATGGTCGAGATTCTCGGCCGTCAGCCCACGCCGACCGAACTCGGCATCTTCTCGGTGATGTGGTCGGAGCACTGCTCCTACAAGTCGTCCCGCGTCTGGCTCAAGACGCTGCCCACCGAAGGTCCGCAGGTCATACAGGGACCGGGCGAAAACGCCGGTGTCGTGGATATTGGCGACGGGGACGCGGTCGTCTTCAAGATGGAGAGCCACAACCACCCCTCCTTCATCGAGCCGTACCAGGGCGCGGCGACGGGCGTGGGCGGCATCATGCGCGACGTGTTCACGATGGGCGCGCGGCCGGTGGCGAACCTGAACGCGCTGCGCTTCGGCGCGCCGGAGCACCCGAAGACACGGCATCTGCTGTCCGGCGTCGTCGCGGGCATCGGCGGCTACGGCAACTGCACGGGCGTGCCGACGGTGGGCGGCGAGGTCAATTTCGACGCGCGCTACAACAACAACATCCTCGTCAACGCCATGTGCGTCGGCGTGGCGCGCGCGGACAAGATCTTCTACTCGGCCGCGCGCGGCGCGGGGTTGCCGGTCGTTTACGTCGGCTCGAAAACCGGACGTGACGGCATCCACGGCGCGACGATGGCCTCCGCCGAGTTCGATGACGACAGCGCCGAGAAACGCCCGACCGTGCAGGTTGGCGACCCGTTCACCGAAAAGCTGCTGATCGAGGCGTGCCTCGAACTGATGGCGGGCGATGCGATCATCGCCATCCAGGACATGGGCGCGGCCGGCCTGACCTCGTCTTCGGTCGAGATGGCGGACAAGGGCGGCGTCGGCATCCGGCTCGATCTTGACCGCGTGCCCCAGCGCGAAGCCGGCATGAACGCCTACGAGATGATGCTGTCCGAAAGCCAGGAGCGCATGCTCATGGTGCTGCGCCCCGGCGCGGAAGCGCAGGCCGAGGCGGTCTTCCGCAAATGGGAGCTGGATTTCGCGGTCATCGGCGAGACAACCGACAGCGGGCGCATCGAGGTCCGACACAGAGGCGTGCGCGAGGCGGACATCCCGGTCCGCGCGCTGAGCGCCGGCGCGCCGGAGTATCAACGCCCCTGGAGAACGCGGCCCGCGCCCGCGGAGATCGCGCCGGATTCCGTGCCCGCGCCGGACAGCCTGCTCAGCGCGCTCAAGGACATGATGGCCGGGCCGCATCTGTGTTCGCGCCGCTGGGTGTGGGAGCAGTACGACCACATGGTGATGACCAACACCGTCCAGCGTCCGGGCGGCGACGCGGCGGTCATCCGCGTGGACGACGGGGCGAAGGCCATTGCGCTGACCTGCGACGTGACCCCGCGCTATTGCGCCGCCGACCCGGAAACAGGCGGCGCGCAGGCCGTGGCCGAAGCCTGGCGCAACCTGACGGCCGTGGGCGCAACGCCGCTGGCGATCACCAACTGCCTGAATTTCGGCAACCCGGAGCGCCCCGAGATCATGGGCGAGTTCGCCGGCGCCGTCACCGGCATGGGCGAGGCCGCGCGGGCGCTGAGCTTCCCGGTCGTGTCGGGGAACGTGTCGCTCTACAACGAGACGAACGGGGTCTCGATCCCCCCCACGCCGGGGATCGGCGGCGTCGGCCTGATCCCCGATCTGGCGCGGATGGCGAGCATCGCGCTGAAAGCCAGTGACGAGGTGCTGATCCTGCTGGGCGAGACGCGCGGCGCGCTCGGCCAATCGCTTTATCAGGACCACGCGACCGGAGGCTATGACGGCGCACCGCCGCCCGTCGATCCGGACGCCGAGAAGCGTGCGGGCGATCTGGTGCGCGGACTGATCCGCGACGGGGTTACGCGCACGGTCCACGACGTCTCCGACGGCGGCCTGCTCGTGGCGGCCGCGGAGATGGCTCTCGCGGGCGGGCGCGGCGTGACGCTCGACGCGGGTGTGCTTGACATTCCCGCCCACGCCTTCTGGTTCGGCGAGGATCAGGCGCGCTATCTCGTAGCCGTGCCGGAAGCCTTGGTGCAGAATGTGCGCGACGTCGCGGAGGCGGCGGGCGTGCCCGCGCGCCTCGTGGGACGGGCCGGCGGCGAAGCGATTGCTCTGCCCGGCGAAACGCCCATGCCTCTCAGTGACTTGGCGGATCTTCACGAGGAGTGGTTTCCATCCTACGTTTCCAAAGACTGAGCGCCCTGCTCGGCCGCTGCTGTTGGCAGAGACGGGCGCGATGTGTATGCTTTTTGCGGTAGAGGGAGACCACTCATGCCGATGGAAGCCGCGCAAATCGAAGCGCTGATCAAGGCCAAGCTGCCCGACGCGCAGGTCACGATCCAGGATCTGGCCGGCGACGGCGACCATTACGCGGCGGTGATCGTCTCCGAAGCTTTCCGTGGCAAGACCAGGGTTCAGCAGCACCAGCTCGTTTACGACGCCCTTCAGGGCAATATGGGCGGAGAACTGCACGCCCTCGCGCTACAGACCTCGGCGCCGGACTAG
>JBKGZY010000144.1:0-6803 GCA_046543175.1 Dichotomicrobium sp. | reverse complement strand
CAATCTGGTCAGGCTTGAGAGGACGTCATGTCCGGTCGAACCGCGAACACGGATTTCCGCGAACTGCATGAGCGCGACGGCGCCTTCGTGATTCCAAACCCGTGGGATCGCGGTTCCGCGCGCATCCTCGCCGCCATGGGGTTCGAAGCGCTGGCGACGACGAGCGCCGGTTTCGCCTTCTCGCAGGGCGTGGCCGATGGTGGTGTTTCGCTGGATAAGATGCTCGAACACTGCCGCGAGATCGTGGAGGCAACGCCGCTGCCCGTCTCCGCCGATCTGGAAAAGGGGTTCGGCGATCGCCCCGAGGCCGTCGCGGACACCGTTCGGCGCGCCGCCGCCACGGGGCTGGCCGGCGGCTCCATCGAGGATTACACCGGCGATCCGGCGGCGCCGATCTTTCCTTTTGACCTGGCCGTGGAGAGAATTGCGGCCGCGAGTGAAGCGGCCCGTGGCGCGGACCGCGATTTCGTCCTGACGGCGCGGTCGGAGAATTTCCTGCATGGACGCGCCGATCTCGACGACACGATCCGCCGTCTGCAAGCCTTTGAAAAGGCTGGCGCCGATGTTCTTTACGCGCCGGGGCTGAGGGATATCGGCCAGATCCGGACGGTGTGCGACTCCGTGTCGAGGCCGGTGAACGTGCTCATGGGCCTGCCCGGCACCACGCTTGGCGTTGCCGACCTCGCCGCCGCCGGGGTCAAGCGTATCAGCGTGGGATCGAGCCTCGCACGGCTCGCCTATGGCGAACTGATCCGCGCGGCGGGTGAAATCCGGGACAGCGGAACCTTCGCCTACGCCGAAGGCGCGGCAGGCTTCCGGGACATCGAAGCGCATCTGTAGGGGATTCGCTGAACCACAAATTGGGGCGCGAGCGCCACCGACGGCGTTGATCGCGCGGGAACATTCATGCCGAAGCCAGTTGAATGACGACTGAAAGTCATGCGATTGCCGTTATCCGGGGCGACGGGATCGGCGCGGACGTGACCGACGCCACGATCGCGATCATGGATACCGCCCTTGCGCGGGTGGGCGGCGTCACGCTCGACTACCGGGACTTGCTCGCCGGGGCTGCGTATTTCCGCGAGACCGGCAGGGACATCGCCGAGGGCGGCGAAGAGGCCGCCGCGTCCGCCGACGCGATTCTGCTGGGCGCCATCGGCTTGCCGGCCATCCGCCATGCGGACGGCACGGAGATCTCGCCGCATCTCAGGCTGCGGGACCAGCTCGGGCTTTATGCCGGCGTGCGCCCCGTCAAGGCCTATGCCAACACGCCGCGGCGGCTTGCCGATCCGCGAGCCGCGGCCATCGACCTCGTCGTGCTCCGCGAGTCGACCGAAGGCCTGTTCTATTCCGCCGCGGTGCATGATCGCAGCCCGGTCGCCAACGATGACGAGGTGCAGGACATCCTGCGCATCACCCGCGCCACGACCGAGAAGCTGCACGACTTCGCTTTCCGTCTCGCCGAGAAGCGGCGATCACGCGGCGGCAAGGGGCTGGTCACATGCGTGGACAAGGCCAATGTCTTTCGCTCGATGGCCCTGTTCCGCCGGATTTTCGACGAGCGGTCGCAGGCCTTCCCCGAAATCCGGAAAGGCTGTCAGTACGTCGATGCCATGGCGCTGGAACTGATCCGCCGTCCGTGGGACTTCGATGTGCTCGTCATGGAGAACATGTTCGGGGACATCATCTCCGATCTTGCCGGCGGCCTGGTGGGCGGTATGGGCCTGGCCCCGTGCGCCGAGATCGGCGACGCGCACGGCCTATTCCAGCCGGCGCATGGCAGCGCGCCGGACATCGCGGGGCAGGACAAGGCGAACCCGCTGGCGGCCATCCTCAGCGGGGCGCTCATGCTGGATTACCTGGCGGACAGGAGCGGATCGCGAAAACCCGCGGAAGCGGCGCGGCTCATCGAAGCGGCCGTCGAAACGGGTTTCGCCGAGAACGCGATCCGGCCGATGGAGTTCGGCGGCGACATGGGCACGAGGGCCGTCACCTCCGCCTTGATGGATCGGGTCGGGACCATGCCGCCGGCCGCGGCGGACGCCTGAGCCGGTGGAGGATAGGCCATGCCGCTCATTCTCGGGGCGATCGCTGACGATCTGACGGGCGCGACGGACCTCGCCAACACGCTGGTCGGGCAGGGGATGCGCACTGCGCTGGTCGTCGGGCCGCCCGAAGAAGGCACGGAGATCGAAGATGCCGAGGCCGTGATCGTCGCGCTGAAGACGCGAACCAGCCCGGCCGAACAGGCCGTGTCCCGGTCGCTGGCGGCTGTGCGCTGGCTCCGGTTGCGCGGCGTGCGTCAGGTCGTGTTCAAGTACTGTTCGACATTCGATTCGACGCCCGAGGGTAATATCGGGCCGGTCGCGGACGCGCTGACGGATGCTCTCGACGCCCCGCTCGCCGTGGTCTGCCCCGCTTTTCCTGCAAATGGCAGAACCGTCTACAAAGGGCACCTGTTCGTCGGCGATCAGCTTCTTTCGGATTCGCCGATGCGGGATCATCCGCTCACGCCGATGCGCGAATCGGACCTCGTCAAGCTGATGAGCGCGCAGACGCCGAGGGCGGTCGGCCTCGTCGGCTTCGACACGGTCGATAACGGCGCCGCGGCCGTCGCGCGGGCATTCGACGACCTGCGCGGGAGAGGCATCGCATATGCCGTCACGGACGCACTGACCGAAGACCATCTTCGCGTTATTGGACGCGCCGTCGCGGGGCACAAGTTGATCACCGGCGGCTCGGGCGTCGCCGTCGGGCTGCCCGACAACTTCCGGGAGAGCGGCGAACTGGACGGATGGACCGAACCGGGCCCGGTGACAGCGGCGGGGCGCTCGGCCATTCTCGCCGGCAGTTGCTCGCAGGCGACGCGGGGCCAGATCGCTTATACGCGGGAGCGCTGGCGGTCTTTCAAGCTCGATGCAGGCCGGATCGCCGACGGTGAGTCGGTTGTCGAAGACGTTCTGTCCTGGGCGCGCGCGAGCGGGGATCATGGGCCGCTTCTGATCTATTCATCGGCCGATCCCGGGGAAGTCGCTGCTGTCCAGGCCCGTTTCGGCAATGCCCGGATCGGCGAGCTGATCGAGGAAACGCTTGGCCGGATCGCGGCCGGACTGGCCGATCAGGATGTCCGAAGGTTCGTGGTGGCGGGTGGAGAAACGTCGGGCGCCGTGATCGCGCATCTGGGTATTCGCGGCTTGCGGATTGCCCGTGAAATCGAACCCGGCGTGCCCTGGACGGAAACGCTGGACGATCCGAAGCTGGCGCTCGCGCTCAAGTCGGGTAATTTCGGCGGACAGGATTTTTTCGTGAAGGCTCTGGAGATGCTGCCGTGACAGACGCATCGCTCAGGGATCGGATCGCCTGTCATGCCCGGTCGCTTCATGCGCGCGGGCTGACATTCGGCGCATCCGGCAACATAAGCGTGCGCGTGGACGATGGCTGGCTGGTGACGCCGACGGGAAGCTCGCTCGGCGCTCTCGAACCCGACGATCTCGCCAGGCTGGATGACGACGGCCGGCATGTCTCCGGCCCCGAACCGACGAAAGAGTCTTTTCTTCATCGGGCCATGTACCGCGCGCGGCCGAAAGCCCGCGCGATCGTTCACCTGCATTCGACCCATTCGGTGGCGGTAAGCTGCCTCGGCGAGGTCGATACCGAAAATGTGCTTCCGCCGCTGACGGCGTATTATGTCATGCGGGTCGGGACGCTGCCGCTCGTGCCATACTTCGCGCCGGGCGATGTGAAGCTGGCCAAGGCGGTGGAGGAGATGGCGTCCGCCCATCATGCGGTTCTGCTCGCCAATCACGGCCCCGTCGTTGCCGGCGTCTCGCTTGACGACGCCGTCTTCGCCACGGAAGAACTGGAGGAGACCGCCCGCCTGTTCCTGTTGCTGCGCGGTATGCCCTTCCGACCGCTGGGCCCTGCCCAGATCGCCGAACTGAACGAACGTTTCCCGAAAAAAGTGTGAAAGGCCAAGAATGTTTGTCATTACAGTCGAATATGTCGTCACCCCGGAAACGGCAGACGCGTTCCAGGAGCGCGTTCTTCGCCAGGCCAGCGATTCCGTGTCGCGCGAGCCGGACTGCCATGTCTTCGAGGTCAGCCGCGACCCGGAACAGCCGGAGCGATTTCTTCTCTACGAACGCTATACCAACGAGGAAGCCTTCGACGCGCATGTCGCCTCGGACCATTTCAAGTCCTTCCGCGCGGACATCGCGGATTTCGTCGTTTCCCGAACGCCGACGAGGTGGAAGTGCGTCAGCAAGACCGCGTGAGCGGGGGCGGGCGCGCATCGTCGTGAGCGGCAACGCGAAACGCCGCTCAATGTGCGATTGCGCCGCATAAAATCCACACTCTCATATCAATGTCCCGGGCCGGTATCAGGTCGAGGCTCAGGAAACGACGAGTGATGAGAGCAATCCCGGGACGATCTTTTGCGCCGCGCATGGCTGTCGCGGCGGCAGGTCTGCTTGCGAGCTTCGTTTTCGGCGCGCCGGCCCTTCACGCGGCGGGCGCGTGTGGCGACGGGCAAGGGGGCATCGTCACCACCTGTCCTGACTGGCTCTCGCAGGCGCAGCAGCAGATCCTCCAGCAGCGGCGCGATCGCGCAATGGCGCCGGGACCGGAAACGGATCAAATGTCGGCGCGGCTCGACGGGCGTGCCTTCGATCCCGCGGCCAATGGCGCCGCGCCCCTGCTGGTGGCGCCTGCTGGCGACGCCGCCCTGGTCCGGTCCAGCCTGAGCCAGTGGAGCGCCTATTTCGCGCGCCGGGATGCCGAACGCATCGAAGAGCTTGGCGAGGTCGAGGAATTTGCTCCTGATGATCTCGAACTGCCCCCGCTCGCGGCGACGCAAAACCGCAAATTCGATGTCTGGAGCAGCGCGAAGATCGAAGGGCTGGGCTCCGACGCCGCCAGCAACGGATATACGAGTCACGTCGGCGCCGATTACGCCGTCGATGACGGATTGCTGGTCGGCGCATCGGTCGAGCTGGAGGAGTTGGAGAACGAAGCCGGGGTCTGGGCCGGCGCGACGGCGGCGAGCACGTCTTATCTGGTCGGCCCCTACGTGGCGACGAGGCTGTCGGACAATCTCATGCTCGATTCGCGGGTCGCCTGGGGCCGCGGCAGCGATGCCATCGGCAGCGACGGCGCATCGAGCGATTTCGCCACCGAGCGCAGCCTGGCAAAGGCCCGTCTCAGGGGCGATTTTCATGTCGAGGGCTGGGCGGTTTCCTCGGCCGCGGCGTTTACCTATGTCGAAGAAGCGGCCGCCGGCGCGACGGGAACCACCGTGGTCACGCGCGACCTCTCCTTGGGACCGGAAATCCGGCGGTCCTTCCGCCTGGAGGAGGGGCAGGTGATCGAGCCTTTCCTGCGATACAACGGCACCGTCGATCTCGACGCCGTCGAGGATCTTTCGCAGCTTGACGATCTCGCCGTTGGCGGGAGTGTGGGCGGCGGAGTGACCGTCACCAAGCCGGACGACTATACCATACAGGCGACGACGGAAGTGGACGGCGTGGAGGCCGAAACCGATCCGAACGTGACGAGTCGGCTGAAGCTGACGGTTCCTCTGAATTGACGTGAGACGAGCGCATCATATGGGCGCCGTCCTCGTTCAGGCGGGAGGTATCACTCGGGAACCGGACATGTTTCCCGCGAGGCGGCGAGCAATCTCTCGCGCACCATCGTAAGCACATGGCCGAGCAGGTTCATGCCGCGCCACCGGGACGTATCCTGTAGGTCAGGATCGTCATAGGCCATTCCGATCCCCCAGATGGAATCCTTGGGGTTGGCTTCCGCTAGGATCGTTCCTTCGGTTCTCAAAAGGCGCTTTCGCAGCCCCTTGGACTGCGAGAATTTGGCCAGATTGCCGGTAAAAGCGATACGGCATCGCTCGCGCACCCAGATCTGCGAGTCGAATCCCCTGGCATTCTGGCCGAGCCGCTTGTGATCGTGCGGCGCCGTCACCTTCAGAATACGTTCGGCCATCTCCGTATCACCGAACAGCCGCGCCTTGGCATGCATCATGTACTGCTCGGCGGTGCAGTAGTCGACGCCGTCCACCGTGAAGTACGAGGTGTGCCACTGGCTCAGGCACGCGAAGCCATTATCGACCTTCGTGAAGAAGGGGATGATTTCGGCTTTTCGCCTGACAAGTTCGCCGATTTCGGGAGCTATTTGCAATTCGCCGAAGTCGATTTCGTTGAAATGATCGGGCATGTTCACGGTTCCATGCGACGTGAGGGCGTCTCGCAGAAGGGATGGCCGTGCTCCGACTGCCCGGCACGGCCATCCCTTATCAGCGGCTATCAGTACAGATCCCGAATGCCTTTACGGATCTTGTCCTGAAGCTACTGCCGGAGCTGGCGACGCAATTGCTGTTGCCGCCGCTTCTTCTGCAGAAGCTGCTGCTGCTGGCGTCGCTTACGCAACTGCTGCTGTTGACGCCGTTTCTTCTGCAGAAGCTGCTGCCGCCGGCGCCGCTCGCGCAACTGCTGCTGTTGCTGCTTACGCTTGCGGAGTTGTTGCTGGCGACGCGTCTTTTGCAGGCGTTGCTGCTCACGACGCTGGCGACGCAGCTTCTCCTGCTTCAGGCGCCTTTGCTCGCGGAGCCGCTGTTGGCGGCGCTGACGGAGCAGCTGCTCTCTCCGCCGCTTGAGACGCTCCTGAAGCTCCTGACCGCGCTGGCGCAGATCAGGCCTTTCGCGGCAGTTCGGCGGCTGGCCGACATAGCCCTCGGGGCACTCCCGCTGGACGCGGCGGCAGTTCGGCGGCTGGCCGACATAGCCCTCGGGGCA
>JBKGZY010000143.1:0-6840 GCA_046543175.1 Dichotomicrobium sp. | reverse complement strand
CCCAGACGGACCGGAACCGGCGCCAAGACGCAAAACCCCACCGCCCGGTAGAACGGCACGGCCTGGCGCGTCGACACGCATTCAAGCCGCCGCACGCCCGCCCCGCGCGCAACTTCGACGCACGTGTCCATAAGGCATTGCCCGACGCCCTGGCGCACGGCATCGGGATGGGTGGCGAAGTGGCGCACATGCCCGACCGTTGCGTCGATGCGCGCCTGCGGATCGCCCGGCCGCGCAAACGTCCAGCCGCCGCAGCCGCAAGGGCCGAGACCGCTGAATTCGGCAATGTAGTAGGTTCCGCAGGCAAGCAAGCTGGGGTTCGGCCGCGTCAGGAACGGCAGCGCGCGCTCAAGAACCCCGGCGTCATACGCATCACGCAACAGCGTCCCGTATGACGCGCGCAACAGCGCCGCGACGGCCTCCCTGTCCCTCGGGGTGGCCGGGCGGATCCTGAACGACATGGCTCATCCTCTCCGTGCGCCGCAGCTTAGCAGAGCTGCACAGGGAGCGGGACGGAATGTTTTCCGGGTCGCAGCATTGCGCGCCTGAACGAGTGGCAAAAGCGCGCCGGGAACAGCCATCTCGGCTTTCGGCACCGCCGTTGTTCGACGCCCCGGCAGCGCCATGCCCCGCTCTAGTTGCAAATAATTCTCATTTGCATTGACAATCCCCTGCCCGCCACGTAACCTTTGAGGCGATGACCGCAGACGTGACGCTTGGTCCTCATGCCAGAGGAGTTTTGACGCAATGATGCTGGCCCGACCTGCTCTTGTTGCGCTTTCGTGGCTTTCACTCGCTCTCGCACTGACTTTGGCAGCCGCCCACCCGCTCAAGGCGGATGAGGCGCGGCTCAATGTCGTCGCGACCACCGGCATGATCGCGGATGCCGCGCGCCAGGTCGGCGGCGAGCACGTTGAGGTGCGAGCGCTCATGGGGCCGGGCGTCGATCCCCACGCCTACCGCCAGACCCGCTCCGACATCGTCGCCATGACGAATGCCGATCTGGTGCTCTGGCATGGGCTTTATCTCGAAGCGCAGCTTGAAGACTTTATGCTCGATCTCGCCGAAACGCAGAACGTTGTCGCCGTGGCCGAGACGCTGCCGCGCAACCTGCTCATCGCGCACGACGATTACGAGAACAAGTTCGACCCGCATGTCTGGATGAACCCGAACCTCTGGGCGCGCGTGGTGCTCAATGTCCGCGACGCGCTGATCGAGGCAGTACCGGACGCGAAGGCAAAGTTCGAAGCGAACGCACAAGCGCATATCGCCGAATTGCGCGATCTCTCCCTCTACGCCAACAAAATCCTGTCCACGGTACCGGCCGACAGCCGCGTGCTCGTCACCGCGCACGACGCCTTCAACTATTTCGGCTCCGCCTACGGCTACGAGGTCATCGGCATCCAGGGCATTTCCACGCAGAGCGAGGCCGGGCTGAACCGCATCGAGACCCTCGTTTCCATGCTGGTCGAGCGGGAGATCGGCGCGGTGTTCGTCGAATCCTCGGTGTCCGAACGCAATGTCCGTGCGCTGATCGAGGGGACCGCCGCCAAGGACCACGAGGTGAGGATCGGCGGCACCCTTTACTCCGACGCGATGGGCCAGCCCGGCACCTATGAAGGCACCTATATCGGCATGATCGATCACAACGTCACGACCATCACGCGGGCGCTCGGCGGCGACGCGCCGGCCGCGGGCATGAATGACCGTCTGGGGAGCTAACAGGCATGTATCTGCAATCGCTTGACATCGCCGCGGAAGATGGGCGGATCGTCAGCCCGCCGTTGCCGGAAGACGCCGCGCTGGCGGTTCGCGGCCTGACGGTGTCCTACGGCGAGAAACCCGCGATATTCTCCGTCGACGCCACCTTCGCGCCGGAGCGGATGACGGCGATCGTGGGACCGAACGGCGCGGGAAAATCCACGCTGCTGAAAGCCTGTCTCGGCGTGGTCCCGATCCTCTCGGGCACAATCTCGGTGTTCGGAAAGCCGCTTGAAGAAGCCCGCAGGCGCATCGCCTATGTCCCCCAGCGCGCCAGCGTGGACTGGGACTTTCCCGCCCGGGTCATCGACGTGGTGATGATGGGACAATACCGCGAACTGGGCCTGCTCGGCCGGATCAGGGGCGAACACCGCGACCGCGCCATGAGCTGCCTCGACCGCGTCGGCATGAGCGAGTTCGCCGGCCGGCAGATCGGCCAGCTTTCCGGCGGCCAGCAGCAGCGCGTGTTCCTGGCGCGCGCGCTTGCGCAGGACGCCGATCTCTACCTGCTGGACGAGCCGTTCGCCGGCGTCGATGCGGCGACGGAAAAGGCGATCATCCAGGTGCTCAAGGACCTGAAACGCGCGCGGAAGTCGCTGATCTGCGTACATCACGACCTTGCGACCGTCGCGGATTACTTCGACGACGTGCTGCTCATCAATGTGCGCAAGATCGCCGAGGGGCCGGTTGCGACGAGTTTCACCGGCGACGCGCTCCAGGCCACCTATGGCGGGCGGCTCGCGACCACGCATATCGACCAGCTCAAGTTGGAGACGGCCTGAGGGATGAACATGGCTTCGTTTCTCGACGCACTTTTGTTGAGCACGGGCTACAACTCGGCCCTCGTCGCCATCGGCGCGGCGCTCCTCGGCTTCGCCGCGGGCGCGTGCGGGACATTCCTGTTCCTGCGCAAGCGCGCGCTTGTGTCCGACGCGATGGCTCATGCCACGCTGCCGGGGATCGGGCTGGCCTTCATGATCATGGTGATGTTCGGCGGCGACGGGCGCAACCTTATGGGATTGCTGGCCGGCTCGGCGATCACGGCCGGGATCGGCCTGCTGGCGGTGGAGTGGATCGTGCGCCGCACGCGGCTGGCAGAGGATGCCGCCATCGGCGCGGTGCTGTCGGTATTCTTCGGCATCGGCGTGGTGTTCCTCACGATCATTCAGACCCTTTCGGCGGGCCGCCAGGCCGGGCTGGAAAGCTTCCTGCTCGGTTCGACGGCGGGAATGCTGTTCCGGGATGCGGTGGTCATCGCTGTCGGCGGGGCACTTGCCGTGGCGTGCACATGGCTGTTGCGCCGGCCCATGACGATGGTCGCGTTCGACGCCGATTACGCCGCCGCCTCGGGCTACAATGTACGCCTCGTCGATATCGCCATCATGGGGCTGGTGATGGCCGTAACCGTTACAGGGCTGAAGCTGGTCGGGCTGATCCTGATCGTCGCTCTCCTGATCATTCCGCCGGTGACGGCGCGGTTCTGGACCGAGCGCGCCACGGCCATGATCTGGATCGCCGGCGCGATCGGCGCTCTGTCGGGCTATCTCGGCGCGGTCATTTCCGCCTCGGCCCGTGACTTGCCGACGGGTCCGATCATCGTGCTCGTCTGCGCCGCCCTGCTGCTGGTCTCGCTGTTATTCGCCCCGGGCCGCGGTGTCTTGTCCGCGGTATTCCAGTTCTACCGCTTCCAGCGCCGCGTGCACCGGCGGCAGGGGCTGCTGGCGCTGGCGCGCGGCGAGCCGATCCATGACCGCAT
The DNA here is from genome assembly GCA_046543175.1 of Dichotomicrobium sp. Classification (GTDB taxonomy): domain Bacteria; phylum Pseudomonadota; class Alphaproteobacteria; order Rhizobiales; family Rhodomicrobiaceae; genus Dichotomicrobium. Next base: position 3,323 of record JBKGZY010000143.1, on the reverse strand, counting down.
GACGCTGTCGGTCCTGCGCCGCGCCGGCCTGATCCGGCGCGACGGCGTGGCGACCGAGGCGGGCCGGGCGCAGGCGGCCAAGGCGAGGCGGGACGAAAAACGCTGGGAGATCGTCCGCAGTCTCTACCAGGACACCGCGCTTTCGGGGCGCTATGACGGCATCACGCCCATCGAATCCGTGCTGACGCGCGACGAGATCGCCGAAATCGACCGCCGGCTCGGCCCGCCGCAGGAGGTGCCGGCATGACGGGTTCGGAATTCGTTCAACTCAGCCTGACCCCGATCCTGATCGGGATCCTCGCCTCGGTCGCCTGCGCGCTGCCCGGCACGTTCCTGGTGCTGCGCCGCGAGGCGCTCGTCAGCGACGCCATCGGCCACGTGGTCCTGCCGGGCATCGTCGTGGCGTTCCTCGTGACGGGCGTGGTTTCCGCTTGGCCCATGATGATCGGCGCGGGTGCGGCGTCGCTCGTCGCGGTCGTGCTGATCGAGGCGGTCAAGCGCCTCGGCAATATCGAGCCGGGCGCGGCGATGGGTGTGGTGTTCACCTCGCTTTTCGCCGTCGGCGTACTGATGCTGGAGCAGACCGACACCAGCAATGTCCATCTCGATGTGCAGCACGCGCTGATGGGCAACCTGGAAAGTCTCATCTGGCTGTCGGGCCGCGACTGGAGCGCGCTGACCGATCCGCAGGCGCTTGCCGGTCTGCCCGACGAGTTGCCCCGCCTCGCCGCGGTCTGCCTGATGGTCGTGATTCTCACCTTCGTGTTCTGGCGTCCGCTTAAGATCGCGACCTTCGACGAGAACTTCGCCCGCACGATGGGCATTCCCACGCGGCTGCTGAGCCTCGGGCTGGTGATGACGGCCGCCATCGCCGCCGTCGCCGCGTTCGACGCGGTGGGGGTGTGCATCGTCATCGCCATGTTCATCTGCCCGCCCGCGGCCGCGCGCCTGATGAGCGACCGGCTGGAGCACACGGTGCTCTGGAGCGTCGCGTTCGCCGTGCTGTCGGCTGTGCTGGGCTATGTGCTGGCGGGCTACGGGCCGCTCTGGCTCGGCGGGCAGCACGCGGTCAGCGCGGCGGGCATGATCGCCGCGGTGTCCGGCACCATTCTCGCGCTGGCCTGCCTGTTCGGCCCGTGCCGCGCGCGCACCGGCGAGGCGGCCTCCACCGACGCGGTATAGGCGGACAGGTTACTCGGGCGGGCCGATATCCTGGCGCGACATGAGCGCCTCGGCGCGTTCGCGGATCGCCTCGGGGATCGGCGCGGAGCGGCGCGCCCGCCGGTCGAAATGCACGCCGAACTGCGCGACATCGGCGATCGCGGTGCCGGTCATGCCATCCATGACGCGATGTGCGAACCATAGCGATGACCGCCCAAGCTGCACCACGGCGCTTTCGGTTTTCAGCACCGTGCCGGGCTCGCGCGGCAGATCGTGCAGCGTGATCCGATAAGCGAAGGTCGCGTAACCGATTTTCTCTCCGCGCATGTAGGACGAGGTCATCCCGACGCGGTTCTGAAACTGAACATTGGCGTCGGAGGTGTGCAGAATCAGCACGCTCAGATCGAGTCGGCCCGTCACATCGAGATCGTCCGGGCGCACCAGCGTCTGCGCGGTCGTCGACCAGCCCGACAGAGCCGCGAAATCGACTTCGCGTCCCGGCTCTTCCCCGGACCAGTCGATCGGTGCGTCCGGTCGCGGGCGTGCCACGTCGCCTTCGAATGCGACCTCGTGCGTGGCGGCCAGATCGTTCGTCTCGGAGTTGTAGAGGCGGTGACCGATGCGCAGATGCGCGGGATCATGGGACAGCACGCCGGATTCGATATGATAGGCATCGCCCGCCGCCAGTTCCTGCTTGAAGGCCGTGCGGCAGGCGACGGGGCGCAGCGCGGCGACGTCATCGGTGTTGTAGCCGAGCAGCCGGAACAGGTGCGACTGCGCCGCCGAATATGCCGCGAAATAAAACCCGGTCGTGAAGTGGTCGACGGCGTCGCATTCCCAGGGATGGACGGTGCTGCGGAACGTTTCGGGCATCGGTTTCCTTCCTCGATATGTTAGCGGGCGTGTGACGACGGCGAACCGGGCCAGCGGTCGTGATACGCATCGATGACAAAGTAGTGGGCGTGGCGGAAGCCCTCACCGGTTGGATACGCATCGCGAAGGTGCGGATGATCGGCCGGCAGATTGGTATGCACGTGCGCCACCACCTCGGGATCGTGGCGCGGCCAGACAGTCAAGGCAATGGCGGTGCCGATCAGACCGAGGACGGCGAGCACCCCGGCCGTCGTCGCCAGCCCCAGCGCCTGCCCGGCCCAGCCGGCCAGCGGATAAGTCAGCAGCCAGCATGCATGTGACAGCGCGAACTGCGCGGCGAAGAGCGCCGGCCGATTTTCCTGGTGTGACGAGCGTCTGAGCAGGCGCCCGGCGGGCGTCAGGATTGCGGACGAGCCGAGGCCGAGCACGAACCAGATGACGAGCAACCCGAACCATCCCGCCTGCCCCGAAATCGGCACAAGGCTCAGGATGACAAGCCCGGCCACGAGGCTAGCGCCGCCGGCAACCATGACCGGACGGTCCGCAACGCGGTCGAGCAGGCGGGGCAGCGATAGCGCGGCGATCATCGAGCCGGCCCCGAACGCGGCGAAGGCGATGGCGACATCGGCTTCCGGGAAGCCCAGAACGCCGCGCACATAGACGACCGTGTTGACGATCACCATCGCCCCCGACGCCGCGACTGCGAGGTTCAGCGCAAGCAGCCCGCGCAGCCGCGGCGTCGCCAGATAGGCGCGCATCCCCTTCGTGGTCCGCCGGAGAAACCTGTCGCCGCTCGCGTCCGATCTCAGCGCGGGCAGCGTCACCGAAAGAACCAGCAGCGCCGAGACGGCGAAACCGATCGCCGTCGCGCCGAACAGCCAGTGAAAGCTGATGACGCTCAGCAGCACGGCGGCGAGCACCGGGCTGATGAGGTTCTCAAGATCATAGGCCAGCCGCGACAGCGAGAGCGCGCGGGTATAAGCAGGCTCATCTCGGAGAACGTCGGGAATCGTGGCCTGAAACGCGGGCGTGAATGATGCCGATGCCGACTGGAGCAGAAAGATCAGCATGTAGATCTGCCAGACCTGGTCGACGAAGGCCAGGCTGAGCGCCATGATGCCGCGCACGACATCAAGCGCGATGAGGAAGGCGCGGCGCGGCAAACGCTGCGCCACTGCAGCGGCCAACGGTGAGACGCCGACATACGCGATCATCTTGATGGCCAGCGCCGTGCCGAGCACGAAGCCCGCCTGTTCGCCCGCGAGATCGTAGGCCAGCAGGCTGAGCGC
>JBKGZY010000142.1:0-6887 GCA_046543175.1 Dichotomicrobium sp. | reverse complement strand
TTGTCGCGCCGGGTTTGCGAAAAACCGCTTTCCACTTTTTCGCCCGGCGCTCTAACCCAGCATCTTGCCGACCACCTCGCTGGTGTCGCGAGACAGCCCCTCCTTCGCCGCGATGCGCTCGAGCATGTTCTGCGCCAGCCCGCGTCGGCCCGGTTCCAGCATGCGCCAGCTCGAGAACGCGCTGGCGAGCCGCGAAGCGATCATCGGGTTGAAGGAGTCGATCTCCATCGCCGCTTCGCCGATGAAGGCGTAGCCGCGTCCGTCGGGCGAATGGAAATGCAGCGGGTTGCCATGCGCCAGCGCGCCGAACAGCGCGCGCACGCGATTGGGATTCTTGATGGAAAAGGCCGGATGTGCGCGCAGCCGCTCCGCGCGGTCCGGCGTGTCGCTGGCGGTGGACTGCGCCTGGATCGCGAACCATTTGTCCAGCACCAGCTGCTCGTCCTTCCAGCGCTGATAGAAGCCATCGAGCGCCGCGTCGCGCTCGGGCCGGTCGAGGCTGGCGAGGATGCGCAGCGCGGCCACGCTGTCCGTCATGTTGTCCGCGCCGTCGAAATGCGCGCGGGCGCGCTCGACGCCCTCGTCGGACTCGTCCGCGGCGAGCAGCGCCAGCGCCGTGTTGCGCAGGCTGCGGCGGCCCACGCTTTCCGGGTCCGGCTGGTAGTCGCCGCCGACCTCGTAATCCTCATAAAGCCGTGTCAGGTCGCCATGCAGCGTCCGGCCGAGCGTGGCCCGCAATTGCCGCCGCGCCTCATGCACCGCGCCCGGATCGACATCCGAGCCGATCTCCTGGGCGATGTCGAATTCGCTCGGCGGCACGGCGAATGCCGCGCGGTAGGCCGGCTCCAGCGACTCGTCGGTCAGGGTGGGGCCGAGAGCCAGGGCGAATTCGCGGACATCCGGGACGGCATGGCCGTCGGGACGCGCCATGGCCACAAGGCGCTTCATCGCCTGGGTCTGCGCCGCCTGCCAGCGGTTGAACAGGTCGCGGTCATGGCGCATCAGGAAGTCGAGATCCGCGTCATCGACCGGGCTGGACAGCTTCACCGGCGCGGAGAAGCCGCGCAGCAGCGAGGGAATCGGTCGGTGCGCGACGTCGGTGAATTCGAATTCCTGCTCGCGCTCGGTCACGGTCAGCAGGCCGCCGGGGATCTCGTCTTCGCTGTCCTTGAGCCGCAGCGGCATGTCTTCGCCGCCGGGGCCGACCAGCCCCATCCGCAGCGGGATCGGCAGCGGCTCCTTCTCCGGCTGGCCGGGCGAGGGCGGGAGGACCTGCGTGACGTGAAGCGTGGCCGTCTTTTCGGCCGCGTTGTGCGCGAAACGGCAGACGAGTTCGGGCGTGCCGGCCTGGTTGTACCAGCGCATGAACCGGCTCAGGTCGCGGTCATTGGCGTCGGCCATCGCCGAAATGAAATCCTCGACCGTCACCGCCTGCCCGTCATGGCGCTCGAAATAGAGCTTCATGCCCGCCTGGAAGCCGTCCTCGCCGAGCATGGTGTGGAGCATCCGGCACAGTTCCGCGCCCTTCTCGTAGACGGTGAGTGTATAGAAGTTGTTGATCTCCACGAACGAGGCAGGGCGCACCGGATGCGCCAGCGGACCGGCATCCTCGGTGAACTGGCGCGCGCGCAGCAGCCGGACATCCCTGATGCGTTTGACCGGGCGCGAGCGCTGATCGGCCGTGAATTCCTGGTCGCGGAACACCGTCAGCCCTTCCTTCAGGCAGAGCTGGAACCAGTCGCGGCAGGTGATGCGGTTGCCGGTCCAGTTGTGGAAGTATTCGTGCGCGATCACCGCCTCGATGGCTTCGTAGTCATCGTCGGTGGCGATGTCGGGCCGGGCCAGGATCAGCTTGTCGTTGAAGATGTTGAGGCCCTTGTTCTCCATCGCGCCCATGTTGAAGTCGGAAACCGCGACGATCATGAAGATGTCGAGGTCGTATTCCAGCCCGAAGCGTTCCTCGTCCCAGCGCATGGCCGTCTTGAGGCTTTCCATCGCCCAGTTGCAGCGGCCCTCCTTGCCCGGCTCGACATAGATGCGCAGATCGACCGTGCGGCCCGAGCGCGTGATGAAGGTGTCCTTCACGCAGGCCAGCTTGCCGCCCACCAGCGCGAACAGGTAGGACGGTTTCGGGAACGGGTCTTCCCAGACCGCGAAATGCCTCCCCGCGTCCAGATCGCCGTGGTCGACGAGGTTGCCGTTCGACAGCAGGACCGGCGCTTCGTCCTTGTCCGCCTCGATGCGCACGCGGTAGCGCGCCAGCACGTCCGGCCGGTCGAGGAAATAGGTGATCCGGCGGAAGCCCTCCGGCTCGCACTGCGTGCAATACATGCCGTTCGAACGGTAAAGCCCTTCCAGCGCCTCGTTGGCCTGCGGGTTGCAGCTGGTCTCGATCTCCACCTCGAACGGGCCGTCCGGCGGGGCGGGGATGGTGAGGGCCGCGTCGTCCACCGTGTAGTCGTTGATGGGATTGCCGTTGATCGTCAAAGCGTGGAGTTCAAGCTGCTCGCCCTTCAGTTCCAGCGGGCCGTTCGGCGCTTCCGTGGCGGGGTTCGGCGCGACTTTCAGGCGCGAGCGCACGCGCGTGTTTTCCGGCGCGAGCGATACGTCCAGCTCCACGTGCTCGATCAGGTAGGGCGAAGGCTTGTAATCCTTGAGGTAAATCGTCCGCGGTTCTTCGGTCTTCATGTCTCACCTCTTTGCTAGTGGAGCGAATTTGACATTTGAGTCCCGCTTGCGGCGATGCTCTCCTTCAAATGTCAAATTCAAAAGCTCCACTAGACTCAGAAACTTGCTAGTAGTCCTTGTGATTCAGACATTTGCTTGAGCGGGCGCTGCTGTTGGCGGCAAATGTCTGAATCGGACCACTTGTCACCTGTGTACAGGCGAGCGCGCGGGATTCCAAGAACGGCGGGAGCGGAAAAGGGATATGACCGGGCGGCACATGGCCACCCGGCCTTGTCGGGTGCGTCGGAGAATGAAAAACCTGCGCGCCGGCCTCAGGCGGTGGCGTAGCCGGCCTCGCGGCAATCCTGCGACGCATCGGCGCGCCACGAGCTCAGCCACTCGACCGCGCGTGCGAACCCGCCGAAAGTGTAGACATGCAGGCCGTGGATTTCCGCACCGGCGGTCTCGCTGGCGAGCCGGTAAACGAGGTCGTCGGGCGCGGCGGTGTCGCTGAGGCGGGTCAGCTTCACCCCGTATTTGCGCATGGCCCGGAACGAGGCCTTCGCTCCCGTGATGCCGGCGAATTTCATCAGCGTCTTCAGGCTTGTCGGGCCGGCGACTCCGACATGCAGCGGCAAGTCGATGCCGCGTTCAGCCAGGTTGCGGCGCCATGTCATCAGGTTGTCCGCGTCCAGCACGAACTGTGTGACAAGACGGAACCTGGCCGGGCTTTGCTTGGCGTAGGCGTATTTCCAGTCAAGCGCCTTGCTGACCGCCTCGCCCGGGATGCCGGGGATGCCCTCGGGCTGGCCGCCGACAAAGATGGTGCTGATGCCGCGCTCTTCGAGAACGCCGGTCTCCAGGACCGCCATGCTGTCGCTGAACGGGCCGACCGGCTCTTCCGGATCGCCGGCGATCACCAGCACCTGCTTGACACCGACGCGCTCGCGCAACTCGTCGAGCGTATCCGTCAGTTCGGACCGGGAGCGCAGGCGCCGCGCCGCAATATGCGGGACCGGCTGCATGCCCTCACTTTGCAGGCGCGCGGCGAGGGGAATACAGTCGGAAAACCGCGCCTTCGGCAGAAAAGGGATGAAAACGCGCGTCCCTGGCAGCAACAGGTCGCCGAAGCTGGCGATCTTGTTCGCGGTCTGGGGGATGACCTCGATGGAGGCGTTGCGCGCCAGACAGCCCGCGCGCTCTTCAACGCTCATTGCAGGCTTCATCGCGGGATAAAAACCGAACGGGATCTCGTCCGGCTCCTGGCCGGCCTGTTCCGCGGCCATTTCCATTTCGTCATAAGCATTCATCGCCACACCCCGCCTTCGGTCCTTCAGCGCCTGTGATGAGCCCGTTCGTCCCGGTGGGGCGGGTCCGGGTGACCGGCGTTCCCCGCTAACACCTTGGGACGATACGATATTCAGCCTACCGAGTCGGAACATGGCCGGACGGCTCAGCCGCGCCGCCCGGATGGCGATTTGCGACATTGAGCCCGGTCACGCCCTCAAACGTTCGTTATCCGGATCGAACGGGCTTTCGGGTATCACCCGCGCGGGATAGCGCTCGCCCAGGATCTCCACCTCGAATTCCTCGCCTTCGCCCGACCAGTCCGGTGGCACCATGCCCAGCGCCAGCGAGTGGCCAAGCCGCCAGCCATAGCCGCCGCTGGTGCAGCGGCCGACCAGGTTCCCATTGCGATATATGGGTTCGTTGCCGCGCGGATCCGAGTGCTTGGTCTCACCGACCTCCATCGTCACCAGGCGGTTCCTGAAGCCGCGCTGCTGCCATTCGATCAGGGCGTCCCGGCCGATGAAGTCCGGCTTGTTGAGCCGCACGAAGCGGTCCAGACCCGACTCGAGCGCGGAATACTCGATCGACAGCTCGCGCGGGATCAGCCGATAGGTCTTCTCGATGCGCATGGAGTCCATCGCGCGGATGCCGTAGGGCTTGATGTCATGGGGTGCGCCCGCCTCGAACAGCAGGTCGTAGATGGTATTCTGCATCTCCATCGGATGATGCAGCTCCCAGCCAAGCTCGCCGACGAAGTTCACGCGCAGGGCGTGCGCCATCGCGTGGCCGATATTGATCTGCTTGCCCGACAGCCACGGGAACGCCTGGTTGCTCAAATCGAAATCGGTGAGCTGCCCGAGCACGTCGCGGGCCTTCGGGCCGGTCAGCACGAGCACGCCGTACTGGGTCGTCACCGGATGCAGCTTCACGCTGCCGTCGCGCGGCGCCAGCTTCATCAGGTAGTCGTGGTCATGCCGCTCGAACGCGCCCGCGGAGACGAGGTAATAGGATTCCGGCCCCGTCTTGTAGATCGTGAACTCGCTGCGCACCCCGCCGCCTTTCGAAAGCATGTGGCACAGGCCCACCCGGCCGATCTTCTTGGGGATGCGGTTGGCCACCAGCGACTCGAGCCACTGTTCGGCGCCGGGGCCGTAGACCATCATCTTGGCGAAGGCCGACATGTCCAGCACGCCGACATTCTCATGCACGTGGCGGCATTCGTCGCCGACATGCTCGAAGTAGTTGGAGCGGCGGAAGCTCCACAGTTCCCGGACCTTGCCCTCGTCATCGGGCGTTGGATAGTTCTCGTTCAGGAGAACGTCGGGCCGGTTCAGATCCTCGACCTTCACGCCGTAGCCCTTCGGCGCGAACCAGTTGGGCCGCTCCCAGCCATAGACCTGCCCGAACACCGCGCCGCGCTCGGCCATGCGCCCATAGCAGGGCGAAGTCTTGAGCGGCCGCGCGGCGACACGCTCCTCGTCCGGGTAATGGACGGTAAAGACGTTGGCGTAGGCTTCCTCGTTCTTCTCCTTGAGGTAGCCGCGCGAGGCGTAGGGGCCGTAGCGGCGCGGATCGACGCCCATCATGTCGATGGACGGCTCGCCCTCGACGATCCACTCGGCCAACTGCCAGCCCGCGCCCCCCGCGGCGGTGACGCCGAAGCTGTGGCCCTCGTTCAGCCAGAAATTGCGCACATCCCAGGCCGGGCCGATGATCGGCGAGCCGTCCGGGGTGTAGGCGATCGCGCCGTTATAGACCTGCTTGATGCCGACCTCGCCGAAGGCGGGGACGCGCTCGATCGCGGTCTCGATATGCGGCTCCAGCCGTTCGAGGTCTTCCTGGAAAAGCTCGTATTCGGCCTGCTCGTCCGGCCCGTCGACATAGCAGGCCGGCGCGCCCTTCTCATACGGGCCGAGCAGCAGGCCGCCGGCTTCCTCGCGCATGTACCAGGAACTGTCGGAATCGCGCAGCACGCCCATCTCGGGCAGCCCCTGCGCCTTGCGCGCCTGGATGTCGGGGTGCGGCTCGGTGACGATGTACTGGTGCTCGACCGGAATGACGGGAATGTCGAGGCCGATCATCCTGCCGGTCTGGCGGGCGAAGTTGCCGGTCGCGGAGACGACATGCTCGCAGGCGATGTCGCCCTTGTCGGTGTGAACGATCCAGCTATCGTCCGGCTGCTGGGTGAAGCCGGTCACGCCGGTCTGGCGGTAGATTTCCGCGCCGCCGGCGCGCGCGCCGCGCGCGAAGGCCTGGGTCAGGTCGGCGGGCTGGATATAGCCGTCGTCCGGGTGCTGGATGGCGCCGAGCAGCCCGTCGGTGTTGCACAGCGGCCAGATCTTCTTGACCTGCTCGGGCGTCAGCCAGCGCACATTGACGCCGATGGTTTCAGCGACACCGGCGTAATACTTGTATTCGTCCATCCGGTCCTGGGTCTGCGCGAGACGGATGTTCGAGACCACGGAGAAGCCGACATGCTGGCCGGTCTCCTCCTCCAGCTTGTTGTAAAGCTGGACGGAGTATTTGTGGATCTGGCCGACGCTGTAGCTCATGTTCCACAGCGGCAGCAGGCCGGCGGCATGCCAGGTCGAGCCGGATGTCAGCTCCTTGCGCTCGATCAGGACGACGTCGGACCATCCCTTCTTGACGAGGTGATAGAGCGTGGAGACGCCAACGACGCCGCCTCCCACGACCACTACGCGCGCTTGATTCTTCATCGCCGACTGTCCTGTTTGATTGCGTGACCGGACCACGCCGAACGACCTTGCGGCGGCAGGATGCCGCTGCATTCGTTCAGACGGATTTAACCGCGAAGGATGCGCCTGTGGGCGCTCTACCGACGCCCGGGGAGCGACATGCGCTTGGCCGATTGCGACGCCCCCGGCATGAGTGTGCGTTTCTCCGGATCGCCTCGCTTCGCTCGCGATGAC
>JBKGZY010000010.1:0-27665 GCA_046543175.1 Dichotomicrobium sp. | reverse complement strand
CGCGCACGGGACGACAGGGCACACGAAAATGGGGCCGCCCGAAGGACGGCCCCAAGTCTGCCGGCTCAAGTCCGGCGGCCCCGCTAGGAAGGAGGAAGGGCTTGGCTCTAGAACTGGATGCGGCTGCCCATGATGACGCTGAACCAGTCCTCGGTGTCGATCTTCTCGGTCTCCTCGTCGACAAAGACTTCGCCTTCTTCAAGGAACGTATCCGCGCCTTTCAGATCCGCCTCGTACCACTGGGCGACGGCGTAGAGGTCCATGGCCGCGGAGTCGATCTTCTGCGCGAAGCCGATGCCGTACCGCGTGACCTCGCTGCTGACCAGCAGATCGTCCGCGACGGGATCGCCCGTGCCGAAATCGAATAGAGGATCGCCAGCGAGACCGAGATCGTACCAGCGGCCAACGCCGAAGTCTTCATAGACGCCGTAATCGACGTAGATCGTGCTGGCGCCGTAGCCGGTCCAGTTCTTCTCGATGCCGAGCTGGCCGTAGTAGAAGGTGGCGTCGTCGGGATCCTCGAAGGCTTCCTTGAAGTTCGACAACTCCACGCCAGCATCGAATAGGCAGTAGTCACCGCCCGCGCTCAGCTCGTCATCCTCGTCGGGACAGCCGAGAAGGCTGCTGTAGACTTCGTCGGTGCTCTGCCGGCCCGCCATGAAGCTGCCGAAGATGCCGCTGGGGGTATGCAGGACCGAGATGCTGCCCGACAGCCCTTCGATCTGGTCGGGATTCCCAGGAAAGATGTTGACGTTCTGCTCCTGGTTCTCGGCGTAGCCGATACCCGCGGCGACGCGGACCGAGTTCCACTCCTTGGCGAAGCGCAGGGCCACGTCCCAGAAGTCGTTCTCGCCCCAGGAGGCGGAGAGGACGAAGCCGTACAGCGAGGGCGAGTCGTAGCGGATGACGTCCGCGCGCGGACCGTCGACATCCGTGGCGATGTCGCCCCAGGTGACGTCGGTGAAGCCGCCGTCATCCGTCCGCACGAAGAAGCCGCTGTTGTAGTAGCCGAAGCCGTCGGCGAAGGTATTGCCGAGCGTGATCTCGGCGATGCCGTCGGTGGCGGCCGACGCCTGGCCGATGGTCAGGCGGCCGAACTGGTCGCTTTCGACGTAGACATTCGCCTTGCGCAGCCGGAAGATGTCGATCGACTGGTTGATGAAGCCGTTGTCGTCGTCGCCGTTGAGAGCCGCGCCATCAAACGCCTGCGAAACGACGTTGGACCCCGAGTTCTGGAATTCCCATTCGACGAGGTAACCGGCCGTCCAGCCCGGCTTGATGGTGGCGGTACCGCGGGCGCCCATGCGGCTGCCGCTGTAGTCGCCGTCCACGACATAGGCGTCCGAGTCGACGCCGTCGTCCCAGACCAGCAAGGCCTTGTTGACCTGGCCGTAAAGCTGGAGCGACACGACGCGGTTGCCCTTGCGGACCGTGGTGGCCTCGAGTTCGGCGACGCGCTCTTCCAGATCGGCGCAGCAATCGCCGCCCAGATCCGCCGCCTGCGCCGGTGTAAGGCTGTGGGCGCCCGCGAACAGGCCGGCCGCCGCAGCCAGTGCCAGGTAACTGGTTGATTTCATAAGTCCCCCGATCATCCTTTTCTCCACTCGGTGGTTGTGATGTGTTCGTATCTCGTAAGAGTCCGACGCAATGTTCTCGTTTGCGCTTGCCTTCGAGCGATGGACGCGGTTACGGGAATACGTCCTTTGCCGCACCCTCAGGTTGCAGGCTAGGCGTAACCCGGCACTCGGGTTGCTTCAATCATAAACAGCAACCATCGCGGGAAACACTCATAAGTTGTGGTTTTTCTGCATCAACCCGTTTTGAGTGTGGAAAACCGCAAGGGGGCGTGCGGGGCGCGCCCGGAGAACGGGGCGGAACGGGGCGAAACGGCCCGGGACGGGGCGGAGACGGAAGCGAGAAGGTGGCGAGTGCATCCCGGGAATCGCGCGGGACGCGAAGCAACAGGGGATCAACGCGACGAGGCCGTCCACAGTTTGCAGGCCGCGCCACCGAATTGCGTCAGCCCTTCAGGCTCGCCACGGCGGCATTTGCGAATCGGTAGAGCCGACTCAGCCGGTGGTGGCCAGCGCCGTCGAGGATTCGCTCGTCAACAGATGCCCGCGGGCGGCCTTCGAGGCGGCGATCGCGCCCTGGTTCACCAGCATCTCGTGGTTCCGCTCGATATCCTTCAGCACATATTGGTAGTTGACCATCAGGCCGCAGGATTCGCGCATGCCCTTTTCGGACACGTCGCCCAGCCAGTTGATTCGCTCCAGCCGGGCGCCATTGCCCAGATGGAAGCGCGCCACCGGATCGGCCGGCATGCCCGAGGCGCTTTTCGCCAGCAGCAGGTAGTGCGCGCAGGCCGCCAGCAACACGGGGCGCAGCGTTTCCGCCTTGTCCTCGTCGCGCCACCAGTGATCATTGTCCGCGATGTCCAGCGCGGCGCGCTGCTGCTCGCTCAGATAATCCAGCTCGTGGCCCTGCCGCGCGCGCTCCAGCCAGCGGCGGAAGCCGGGGATCGGGGAGAGGGTCACGAAATTGCGCAGTGACGGCATTTCCTTCTCCAGATCGGCGACCACCTGCTTGATGAGGAAGTTGCCGAACGAGATGCCGGAAAGGCCCTTCTGACAGTTGGATATGGAGTAGAACACCGCCGTCGACGGCTCGTGATCGCCGTTCATCTTGCTTTCCTCGGAAAGCAGGTCCTGGATCGAATCGGGGATCTCGGCGGTCAGCGCGATCTGGACAAAGATCAGCGGCTCGTCGATCAGCGAGGGGTGAAAGAAGGCGTAGCAGCGCCGGTCGCGCGGGTCGAGCCGGCGGCGCAGGTCGCTCCAGTCCTTGATCTGGTGCACGGCCTCGTACTGGATGATCTTCTCCAGGATATTCGCCGGCGTGGACCAGTCGATGCGCTGGAGCACCAGGAAGCCGCGGTTGAACCACGAGTTCAACAAATGGACGAAGTTCGCATCGACCGATTTCAGGTCCGGATCGTCTTTCAGGAATTCGAGCAGGTCGGTGCGCATGGCGACGATTTCCGCCGTGGCGCCCGGCGCCATGTTGAGACGTCGTAAGAACTCCTGCATGGGCGGTTCGACACTGTTGGTCAGTTCGCGCAGGGTGTCCTCGTCCGGCGCCTCGAGATACCGCGCCGCGGCCGCGCGCACACGCTCCGAATCCGGGGTGAAGGCGTCGTTCAGGAAGTGAAAAAACGCCAGCCGGTCCTCGGCGGACAGCCTCCCGTAGGCGTTGAGAATGCGCCGCGCCAGCGCCACGCCGGAAGCCTCGCCCCGCGAGGACATCAGCGCGCGCGACAGCTCCTCGATGGAATCGGTATGGTTGTGCCCGCCGATCGACAGGTCGATCAGCGCCCGGCCACGCTCCGCGATGCCGCCGAGCAATTCCTGAAAGAACGACGTGTTCATTGCGCCGCGTTCCCTATCTGATGCTGGCCCCCATCATCTGGTTGGGAAGCCAGGTGGCGATCTCCGGGAAGATGCAGAGGATCACGATCGCCGTCACCATGCACAGCATATAGGGCAGCGAGCCGAGCAGTACGGTTTTCAGAGGCACCTCCGGCGCGATCCCGTTGATGACATACAGGTTCAGCCCGACAGGCGGCGTGATCAGCCCAATCTCCATGTTGATCGTCAGGACGACGGCGAACCAGTAGGGGTCGAAGCCCGCCTGCGTGACGATGGGCAGCAGGATCGGCGTGGTCATCAGGATCACGGCGACCGGCGGCAGGAACAGCCCCGCGACCAGCAGGAACACGTTGATGACGCCCATCAGCACCCAGCGGTTCATTTCCGCGGCCACGATGGCCTCGGCGATCGACTGGGTGACGAACAGCAGCGACAGCGTGAATGAGAACAGCGCGGAGGCCCCGATGATCATCAGGATCATCACGCTTTCGTTCATGCTCGTGGAGAGAATCCGCCAGATATGCGAGGGGCGCCAGAGCCCGTAGATGACGATGGCCAGAACGATGCAGAACAGCGCGCCGACGCCGGCGGCTTCGGACGGCGTGGCGACGCCCCCGTAGAGCACGTAGAGAATGCCGACGATGATGGCGATGAACGGCAACACGCGCGGCAGCGCCGTGAACCGGTCGCGCCAGGAGAAGTCGCGAATGCTGGTGAGCTTGTAGCCGCTCCACCAGGCGAAGAACAGCGACCAGGCGATGAACAGCCCAGCGAGCATCAGTCCCGGGAGGATGCCGGCAATGAAAAGCCGCCCGATGGAGGTCTCGGTGGCGATGCCGTAGACGATCATGGTGATCGACGGCGGCACCAGGATACCAAGCGTGCCGCCCGCGGCGATCGAGCCTGTGGCGATGCCATCGGGATAGCCGCGGTTGCGCATCTCGGGAATGCCCATCTTGCCGATCGCCGCGCAGGTCGCGGGCGAGGAGCCGGACAGCGCGGAGAAGATCGTGCAGGCCCCGATATTCGAGATGACCAGCCCGCCGGGCACGCGGTTCAGCCAACGGTCCAGCGCCTCGTAGAGGTCGCGCCCGGCCGGCGATGCGGCGACGGCGGCGCCCATGACGATGAACATGGGAATCGACAACAGCGAGAATTCGCCCAGCCCGGCGAAAAACGTCTCCGCCACGCCGGGAATCGCACGGATTCCCTCGAACACGTAGAGGAAGATCAGCGCGGTGAGCCCGAGGGCGAAGGCGACCGGCACCCCGACGATCATCAGGGCAATCAGCGTGAGGGCGATAAGCAGGCCGATGGTTTCCGGTGCCATGATCTAGCGTCCCTCCCCGGCCGTACTTCCCTGCGACTCAATGACTTCGGTAGCCGCATCCAGTCTTATTGTCTGTTCACGCATTGCCTGTTCGTGCACGGCGCGCGGCGTGTCGATGATCTCGGCAAGCGCCTGCAGCGCGAGCAGCCCGAAGCCTACGGGCATGGACAGGAAGGGGATCCATAATGGAATCTCGGCGACGGTTTCGCTCAGCCAGTTGCCCGTCCAGGCCTCCCAGAAATAATAGCCGCCCGTCGCCGCGAGAACGGCGGCGAAGAGGAAGGTGCCGATATTCGACATGACGCGCAGCCAGCGCCGCGTCGCATTGCCGGCAGTCTCCCAGACCAGATCGACCGTGACGTGGCCGCCCCGGCGCAGCACATAGGCGCTGCCCAGCAGGGTCGCGGCGATAAGCGCAAAGATGACGGTGTCAGTCTGCCAGGCGGTCGATCCGTTCAGCACGTATCGCACGAAGACCATTTGGCAGACGATGAGGATGGCCGCGCCGATCAGGGCCGCAGCCACGATACCGAAAAACACGGACAGCGCGTTGACGGCACTAACAAAAGCGCGCAAGGCCCCTCTCCAGATGGGATGAAAACTTCGACGGGCCCGGCGGACATGAACGCGGCCGCGATCCGGCTGCGTCTGCATGACCGCGCGGGCGGGAAGACGCCGCGGGGCGTGCAGATACACAACCCCTGCGGCGATAACGCAGCATTACTCGACGGCGAGCGCCTTCTCGATCAGTTCCTCGCCACCTTCCACGTTCTCCGAGAACTCGGCGTAGGAGGTTTCCTGCGCAATTTCGCGCCATTTGGCGGCCTGCTCGGAGGACATCGTGACGACTTCGACGCCGGCTTCCTTGAAGGTGTCGACCATCGTCTGGTCGAGCTTCCGAGCCTGCTCGGCGAAGTAGTCTTCCGCAGCCTGCCCGGCTTCCATCAGCGCGTTCTGCTGCTCTTCGTTCAGCGCCTCGAAGCTGTCCTTCGACATCAGGATCGGTTCGTACATGAACCACAGCGCGTTGTCGCCCGGCGCGGTCAGGCATTCCACCTGCTCGTAAATGCGGTACGACACGAAGCTCCCCGAAGAGGTGTTTGCAGCGTCCAGAACGCCGGTCTGCATGGCGGTATAGATTTCCGAGGATGGCATCGAGGAGATCGAGGCGCCGGCGCCCACCAGCATCCGCTCGAAGGCCTTGCCGGCCGCGCGCGTCACCTGACCCTCCATGTCTTCCGGATCGAGGATGCACTTCTCCTTGGAGGCGAAGCCGCCAGCCAGCCACGAGTCGGCCAGGACGATAACGCCCGAGTCGTTGATGATCTGCTTGATGTCATTCATGAACTCGGAGTCGTTCAACCGCTCGGCGTGGTCGTGATTCTTCACCAGGCCAGGCATCAGCGTGGCGTCGAACTCCGGATGACGGTCCGCGGCATAGGCCAGCGGGAACGCCGAAATGTCGAGCTGGCCGGTCGTCAGCGGCGCATACTGCTCCTTCGGCTTGTGAAGCGAGGCCGAGGGATAAATCCGCACTTCCAGGCCGACATCGGCCTTCTCGACTTCGGTCTTGATGATCTCCACCATCTTGTGGCGGACATCGTTGGTGTTCCACTGGTGCGAGGCGCGCAAGGTCTGCGCCTGCGCTGCTCCCGCGACGAGCGAGAGTGCGCCGATACCGGCGACAATACCCTTAATGATCGTAGACATATGACGTCTCCTCCTTCGCTTTCGTGACGTGTTATTGAACACGCCTGAAGAATTGTGTACATCATCTCGTGGCGAGTATACAATAGTTTCCTGCCGGTTAAGGCCGATCCCGCCTTTCATGGGCGGCGGTCCAGGCCATGAATCGCGACGCCCGCGGCAATTGCGCCCGGCATGGTTAACGGGACGGAGTTCCAGAGCGAGATGGCCGGATCGACTGCGGAACGCCTTCGGCTGACGCTGGAGAAGGACATATTCCTGCTTCGGCTCAAGCCCGGCGACAAGCTCGACGAGGCCGGCCTCGCCCGGCGCTTCGGTACCTCCCGGACGCCGGTCCGCGAGGCTCTGCGCCAGCTCGCCGCCGCCGGGCTGGTCGAAATTCGCGCTCACAGGGGCGCGGAAGTTTCGCGGCTGAGCATTCCCCAGCTTCTTGAAATGTTCGAGTTCATGTCCGTGCTCGAAGGCATCTGCGCGCGCTTCGCCGCCGAGCGTGCTTCGGCCGAAGAGATCGCGGCGATCAGGGACGCGCATGAACGCTGCCGCAGCTACGCTGAGGCCGGCGATGCCGACGGTTTCTACAGCGCCAACACGGGGTTTCACGAAGCCATCTACAGCGCGAGTCACAATGGCTATGGCGCGCAGCAAACCATGTTCCTGCGCAACCGGCTGGCGCCGTATCGCCGCTTTCAGTTGCGCCGGAACAACCGGCCGCTGGAGTCCTATCGCGAGCACGGTGAAATCCTTGATGCCATCGCCGCCGGGGACGGGCTGCGCGCCGAGCGGGCGACCCGCTCGCATATCGATGTGCAGGGTAGCAACTTCGCCGCCCTCGTCTCCAGCGTGCCGCCGGAATACCTGACATCGCCCGGCAACATGGCGAAAGCCCGGAGCGGCTGATACGCCTTGGCACCGGGCGCCAGCCGCGACCGTATCAAGAACAACAAGAGTACGACAAAGCCGAGGAACACGCCAGGAAATGCCCAACGAGAACCTGTACGATATCCTTGCCGGCCGCTTTCCCGCGGGGGACGCGCTCGCCTTCGAGCAACCCGCAACCGCCGACGCGCCGGCGTTTCGCATAAGCTATGGCGAATTCACAGCGCTAACCTGTCAGTACGCCAATGCGCTGCGCGGTCTCGGTGTCGGCGTTGGCGACCGCGTCTCGGTTCAGGTGGACAAATCGGTCGCCAATGCTGCGCTGTTCCTCGCAATCCTGAAGATCGGCGCGATCTGCAACCCGCTGAACACCGCCTATACGCTGTCCGAGATGGCATACTTCATTTCCGACGCCGAACCGGCGCTCGTCGTCGTCTCGCCGCAGACGCACGAAGCCATCGCGCAGATCGCGGCGGAATACGGCGCCGCCGTGGAAACACTCGACGCGGCCGGCCAGGGCTCGCTCGCCGACAGGGCCGCGCAGGAACCGGCCGAGGCATCCACGGAGCCGCGCGGCGCGGACGACACTGCCTGCATCATCTACACCTCGGGCACCACGGGCCAGCCGAAAGGCGCGATGATCACGCACGGAAATATCAGCACAAATGTGCATGCGCTGTGGGAGGTCTGGCGCTTCCAGCCGGGCGATGTGCTGCTGCACATACTGCCGATCTATCACGTCCACGGGCTGATCGTCGCGATGGGCACCGCGCTGTACAACGGCTCGGCGATGATCTGGCTGCCGCGGCCCGATTTCGACCAGATCGTCGGGGCCATGCCGCGGGCAACGGTGATGATGGGCGTGCCGACCCATTACGCGCGCCTGCTTGACCGGCCCGAGCTGACGCCGGAGTTGACGGCGCATATGCGCCTGTTCACCGCCGGTTCCGCGCCGTTGCTGGCCGCCACCCACCGCGCGTTCGAGGCGCGCACCGGACACAAGATCCTCGAACGCTATGGCATGACTGAAACCGGCATGATCGCCTCCAACCCCTATGACGGCGAGCGCGTCCCCGGCACGGTCGGCTATCCGCTACCCGGCGTAAGCGTGCGAATCACGGGCAAACGGGGCGAAACCCTGCCCGCCGGCGAGGTCGGGATGGTCGAGGTGAAGGGCCCCAACGTGTTCAAGGGTTACTGGCGCCGCCCGGAAAAGACCGCCCAGGAGTTCCGCGACGACGGCTATTTCTTGACCGGGGACCAGGGCGTGCTGGCCGAGGATGGCCGGCTGTCGATCGTCGGGCGCGAGAAGGACATGATCATCAGCGGCGGGCTGAACATCTACCCCAAGGAGGTCGAGCGCGAGATCGACGCGCTCGCCGGCATCGGCGAATCGGCGGTGATCGGCGTGCCGCATCCCGATTTCGGCGAGGGTGTGGTCGCGGTGGCGACACCCGGCGAAGGTCCGCCCCCGGCCGAGAACGAAATCATCGCCGCCCTCACCGCGAGGCTTGCGAAATTCAAGGTTCCCAAGCGGGTGATGTTCGTGGATGACCTGCCGCGCAACACGATGGGCAAGGTCCAGAAGAACGAGCTGCGCGAGCGCTACGCAGAACTTTTTACTCAGGGTTGAGCGCGCCCGCGCGGCCGGTTCGCGGTGCCGGTCAGCGCGGGGCCAGCACCATGATCATCTGGCGCCCTTCGAGTTTCGGCTCGAGCTCGACCTTGGCGTAATCTTCGGTTTCGTCGCGGACCTTGTGCAGAAGGTCCATGCCGAGCTGCTGATGCGCCATTTCGCGCCCGCGGAACCGCAATGTAACCTTGACCTTGTCGCCTTCCTCGAAGAACCGACGGATCGCGCGCATCTTCACTTCGTAATCGTGCGCGTCGATGTTCGGGCGCATCTTGATTTCCTTGACATCGACAGTCTTGGTCTTCTTGCGGGCTTCAGCGGCCTTTTTCTGCGCCTGGTATTTGTATTTGCCATAGTCCATGATCTTGCACACCGGACTGTCGCCAGCGCCGGAGACTTCCACAAGATCAAGCCCGGCCTCCGAAGCTCTTTCCAGGGCCTGTTCAATATCGACGATGCCGTGGTTTTCCCCGTTCTCGTCGATTAGCTGAACCTGGGCGGCATCGATGGAATCGTTGATGCGCGGTCCCTCTTCGCGCTGCGGGGGGCGCTTGAACGGTCGACGTGCTATGGTTGCTATCTCCTCTATTCATTGAACGGATGCGAATGCAAGAAGACCCCGCCTTTTCGTGAAAAAGACGGGCTCTTCAATGTCGCGACTCTATTTATAGAACCAAGCCCGCAATGAAACAAGATAAGAGCCGCAGAACGCGGCGGCGGTGAGGAAATCGTTTCGCCGCTGTCCAGCGACGACAACAGATGTGGCCCCCATGGGCGGCTCAAGCGGCGACAGCGACGATCAGCCTCGCTCGGGAAATAGCTCCGCCAACCCGTCGGGCGTGGCCGGGCAAAGGCCGCGCTCGGTAATCAGCCCGCTGACGAGCCGCGCGGGCGTCACGTCGAAGGACGGATTGGCCGCCGGGCTGCCCGGCGCGGAAATCTCGACCGACACAACCTCGCCACCTGTCGTCCGGCCACTCATCCGCGTGACTTCATCCGCGCCGCGCTCCTCGATGGGGATGTCCGCACCACGCGTCAGCGTCCAGTCGATGGTGCTGCCGGGCAACGCCACGTAGAATGGCACGCCATTGTCCTTTGCTGCCAGCGCCTTCAGATAGGTGCCGATCTTGTTGGCGACATCGCCGCTCGCTGTCGTGCGGTCGGTGCCCGTGATGCACATATCGACCTGCCCCGCCTGCATGAGATGCCCGCCGGCATTGTCCGCGACGATGGTGTGCGGCACGCCGTGCCCGCCGAGTTCGAAGGCGGTGAGCGCCGCGCCCTGGTTGCGCGGGCGGGTCTCGTCCACCCAGACATGCACGGACAGGCCGGCATCGTGCGCCATGTAGATCGGGGCGAGCGCGGTGCCCCAGTCCACGCAAGCGAGCCAGCCGGCGTTGCAGTGGGTGAGGATATTGACGGTCTCGCCCGGCTTGCGTTCAGCGGCCTCGCGGATGAGCGGCAGGCCATTCGCTCCGATCTGCCGGCAGGTCTCGACGTCCTCGTTGCATAGTTCAGCAGCACGGGCATAGGCAGCGGCCACGCGGTTCTCGCGCGGCTGGTTGCGCACCGCCGCCCGCATCTCGTCGAGCGCCCAGCGCAGGTTCACCGCCGTCGGGCGCGTCGCAAGCAGCGTCTCGCAAGCGGCTTCCAGCGCGGCATCCGAGGCGTCCGCGCGTAGCGCCAGGCATACGCCATAAGCCGCCGTCGCGCCGATCAGCGGCGCGCCGCGCACCTGCATCGTCCGGATCGCGCGTGCGGCATCGTCCAGCGTCGTCAGCCGCGCGGTCTCGAAGCTGAACGGCAGTTTCGTCTGGTCGATGATCGCCACCGACCAGCCATCCTCAGCCACCCAGATCGTCCGGTAATGTGTGGATCGCACTCTCATGCAGGGGCAACTCCCAATGCCGCATCAATATCCCAAAAATCATCCGGCTGCATCCGACCAATCCGGGAACCTGAGCGAAAACCACGGCGAGTGATATCAGCAGATCGCGATGGCCCGGGCTGGAACCGCTCGGGAGCATTGTCGGCGCGATCCCGCGCCCGGGTTGCGCCACGTCTTCGCCGATGGCGGCTACGCCGGCCACCAGCCTTGTCGCGACAAAGCAAGCGTGCGAAATCGCGAAACCAACTGATGGAAAAAAAGTGTCAGCCGGCCTGTAAGCCGGGTTCTGTCCGCGGGCGTTCACCCGCGTGATGGCCATTCATCTGGGACGCGCGTTACCGCGCGCCTCGTGCAACCAACCCGGGCGGCGGTCTGGAAACGGACCTGAAAGCGCATGGCCTTCGTGCCGCCCCTATTCGGTCTTGCTCCCGGTGGGGTTTGCCGTGCCGCGCCTGTTACCAGCCGCGCGGTGCGCTCTTACCGCACCCTTTCACCCTTACCCCGCATGCAAACCGGAACAGCGCTTTCGCGCGTTCCACGCCACATGGCCGATCTACCAGCGGGGCGGTTTGCTTTCTGTGGCACTTTCCCTGGGGTCGCCCCCGCCGGACGTTATCCGGCACCGTGTTTCCAAGGAGCCCGGACTTTCCTCCGCGCGCCCGTTTCGGGCGGACTCGCCCCACACGAACAGGCAAACGCGGCGGCCATCCGGCCGGCTGACATAATGGATAAATGGCGAATCAACGTGGCCGTCAAGGATTGACAGCGCAATTCGCCGATATACGGAAGATTCGGGCCGGGAGAAGGGGACGGCGCGCCGGGCGCCGCCCCGCTCAAATCACTGGGACTCCGTGTCCGTGTCCATATCCGTATCGGTGTCCGTGCCGGAATCCTGCGAGGCCGGAGCTTCCGTCGACGGGGTGGTCGAAACGCGCATCTGCACGTCACCATAGCCGTAATAGGACAGCGCGCCGAAGATCAGACCGAAGATGATGGCGGTCACGATCGCGTTCGCCAGCCGGTTGCCGAACGCGATCAGGTTGCCGAGCAGGCTCACGAGAAAGACCACGACGGCCGCGATGAGAACCGGCTCCAGCCAGAAATATTCTGCGGGTAAAAACATGAGTGCACTCCCCTTGTTTAGCTCTAGCCGCTTGCGCAGCCACCAAGCGTTATAACCGAAACGTGAAGATGTGATTACATAAAATGCGCCCTGCCGCCATGGGGTGCATCACCGTTATGTCATTCCGGTCTAACCGACCGCGGGGCGCCGAACAACCCTGGTGCGGCGACACGGACACCTGAATGCTATGGCACCGCAAGCGAGGATCGAGGGTCTGTGTCACCGCACTAGTCACCTTCCTGCTCGGCCATCTCCCGCGCGCGCCGGGCCATGCGCTCGGCCCGGCCGCGCCGGTACGCGCGGATGAAGTTGAGACTCAGCCGGTAGCCGGCCCAGCCGATCAGGATCGTCCAGGGGACCGAACCGAGCACGATCGGCAGTCCCCAGTAGGTCAGCAGCGTCTGGATCCAGGCCCAGATGGCCTCGAAAAACCCGGCATCCGGGGGCGCGGTGCTGGCGAACAGCGCGGCGAAGGCATTGTAACCCGCAATGTCGCTCCAGTGCCCCAGCATCGCCTGGCCGGTGACGTAATACACGTAATAGGTCGGCACGATCGTCAGGATGTTCGTGACCCAGGTGAAGGCGAGCGCCGGAAGCAGCGCGAAATTCCAGCCCAGGCGGTTGGCGACGATCCAGTTCAGCACGACGAAGCCCATCTGCAACCCGAACAGCGGAATGAACGCCCAGATTAGCCCAGTCATCACGCCGCGTGCAGTGTGCTCCGGCGGGTGAGCGCTGCGGATCATCGGGATGTGCAAGCGGTAACGGATCAGTCGCGTCAGGCCGTTGCGGCGCTTCTGGCGCGGCCCGGCTGCCATTGGCGGCCCCATCGGTTTGTCACTTGTCGCCATTCGTCAGTGCTTCGTTTGCCGTATCTTGAGCCGGCAAACCCATCCGCCGGTCGATGATTGAGGAATAGGTGGCCCGCCCGGCGCACGTCAAGGCGCGGCGTTCGGGCGCCGCGATTGCCGCGCCATCACCCGCAGGCAGGGTTAACCGGTGGCGCGCAGCGATCACATTCTCTTTCAAAGCCTGTTGCAAACCGCATTTTAACTTGATTAAGGCCGCGACTGATCACAATGCTTCGCGTTTACATGACTCATCGGTTCTTGAAAAATGGCGGGTCACGGTCAATCAGCGTGGCCTTGGGGGGAACGACACCGCCGCCCGTCCCGTTAAGGGATTGACGGCATCGCAAACAGCGAGACGACGAAATGAGCGCGGTCAGCAATGCAAACCTGAATCAGTGGGTCGCCATCGCCCAGCAACTCTGTCGCAACGCGCCGGCTTCCGCGGCCTGCCCGGACTGCGGCAAAAGCACGCTGGTGATGCGTGACCGGGAATACGGCCCGCCGCAAAGCCAGGGACGCGAGCGTTACCTAATCTGCAGAAGCTGCGGTGCGTTCAACGTGGTCAGCTTGCGCCGCGCCGGTGAGCGGAGCCGCACCTGAACGCCGGCCTGCCGCACGCCTTCCGGTCAAGAAGACTCGTCTGCCGGGGCGGTCGCGCCTATTTGTGACGGGATAGGTGTGAGCGGTGAAAGGCGAGCGTGATGAACGGGCTTTCGGGCAAGAACATTCTTTTCATCATCGGCGCAGGCGTCGCCGCCTACAAGGTTCTGGAGGTGATGCGCCGCGTAAAGGAGCGCGGCGCGCATCTCCGCACGATCCTGACACCCGGCGCGGCGGAATTCGTGACACCGCTGAGCGCCGGCGCGCTGACCGAGGCGCCGGTCTTCACCGAGCTATTCGACCTGAAGAACGAAACCGAGATCGGCCATATCCGGCTGGCGCGCGATGCCGACCTGATCGTCGTCGCGCCAGCCACCGCCGACCTCATGGCGCGCATGGCGCGCGGGCAGGCGGATGATCTGGCGACCACGGTGCTGCTCGCCGCGGACAAGCCGGTGCTCTGTGCGCCGGCGATGAATGTGCGGATGTGGGAGCATCCGGCGACGCGGCGCAACCTGGCGCAACTCGGCAGCGACGGCATCCGCTTCGTCGGCCCGGAAGAAGGCGCGATGGCCTGCGGCGAGTACGGCATGGGGCGCATGGCGCAGCCGGAGCGGATCGTGGACGAGATCGCGGCACAGTTCGGTGCAGGGAAGCGACCGCTGTCCGGCCGGCACGTGATCGTCACGGCCGGGCCGACGCATGAACCGATCGACCCGGTGCGCTATATCGCCAACCGCTCCTCGGGCAAGCAGGGCTATGCCATCGCCGCCGCCGCGGAAGAACTCGGCGCGCGTGTGACACTCGTCTCCGGCCCCACCAGTCTCTCGGCCCCTGTCGGCGCCCGGCGGGTCAATGTCGAAACGGCCGCGGAAATGCTCGCAGCCGTGGAAGACGCCCTGCCCGCGGACGCGGCCATTTTCGCCGCGGCGGTTGCCGACTGGCGCGTGGCCGAAAGCGCGGATATGAAGCTGAAGAAATCGGAAGGCGAAGCGCCGAGACTGGTGCTGAGCGAAAATCCTGACATTCTCGGGACCGTCGCCGTGCGCGCCGACCGGCCGCGTCTCGTTATCGGTTTCGCGGCGGAAACGGGCGATGCTGCCGCGAAGGGAGCGCAGAAGCGCGCGGCCAAGGGCTGCGACTGGATGCTCGCGAATGACGTCTCGGCGGAAAGCGGCGTATTCGGCGGCGATCGGAACAGAGTGATTCTGGTGACGGCCGACGGCACGGAGGAATGGCCGCAGATGAGCAAGGCCGAGGTCGCGCGGCGGCTCTTGGCGCGCGTCGCCGAAAACCTCAAGCCCCAGGCGGACAACCCCGCGGGGCCATCGACATGACGGCTGAGGGCAGGGCGGATATCGAGATCGCCGTGCGGCAGCTTCCGCACGGCGCGGGGCTGGACATGCCTGACTACCAGTCCGCCGACGCCGCCGGCATGGATCTTCGCGCCGCCGTGCCCGAGGACGCGCCTGTGAGGCTTGCGCCAATGGCGCGCGCGCTGGTGCCGTCCGGGCTGGCCGTTGCGCTGCCGCCAGGCTACGAGGCGCAGGTGCGCCCGCGCTCGGGGCTGGCGCATAAGCACGGCATCGGCGTGCTCAATGCTCCCGGCACGATCGACGCGGATTATCGCGGCGAGGTGCAGGTCCTGCTGGTTAATCTCGGCGCGGAAGCATTCACAATCGAGCGCGGCATGCGCATCGCCCAGCTGGTGATCGCGCCGGTGACGCGCGCGTGTGTACGCCCCGTCACAATCCTGCCGCCAACCGAGCGTGGTCCCGGCGGCTTCGGCTCGACGGGCGCGGCATAGTCTTCAGCCCGCTTTGCGCTCCGAGAACTGCGCCAGCAGCGTGTCCTTGGCCTCATTGATCTTCATGGCCAGGTAGGTCGAGCCACCCTGATCGGGGTGAAACTTCTTCATCATGTCGCGGTGCGCCCGCCGGATATCTTCCGGCTTCGCGCCGGGCCACAGCCCGAGAATGCGGTAGGCTTCCGCCGCCGTCATCGGCCCGGAGGCGGCGGCATCGCTCGTCTCGCTGGTCCGCGCCCCCGGCTGCTCCCGCCAGTCGGGCGCCACCCGGTCGAGATAGGTTTCCACCAGCTTCGCGCTTTGCGCGTCATGCGCGAGCGTTTCGCGCAGCAGCGTCATCAGTTCCGACGTGCTCATGCCGGACAGCTTGCGTCCCTCGAACTGGCCGTCGAGCACTTCGCCGTCCATGCTGCCGCTATCGTGATCGAGCGTCATCTCCACGAAATCCGCCCGTACCGTCGAGGCCTGTCCGCGCGAAGGCCGCGCATTGCCAGGTATCGGGCCGGGCTGCTTGTCGCCGAATGGCAGCCGCAAGCCCAGCAGCCAGCCACCGATCAGCCCGAGCGGCACCGCCATGCCGATCCGCCCGGTGAGGCCGAGTGCCGTCGCCAGGCCGACCAGCAGCCACCCGCCGCCGCGCTTGATGGCGCGCGCGCCCTCCTTCGGGTTCATGCGCGCGACCCGTCCGCCATAAAGCAGGAGCAGCAGCAAAAGCAGGAGACCGATCAGCAAGTACTGCATCGCGCGCCTTTCAGGATTTAAGCTGTTCCAGCAACATCTGGCCGGCGCCGCCCGGGCCGCCGAGGTTTTCCAGGGCTTTGCGTCCGCCTGCTGCATAGACCGCGACCGCCTGAAGCAGCGCGCGCAAGGAATCCGCCGCGCCGGCGTCGAACCGGCAATAGGCGCCGCCCGTCAGCCGCGCGATCTCCTTGAACGCGGTCGCCGCCACCGGGTTGTCACCCTCCTGGAACATGAAGGCGGGGACATTCATCAGGCCGAGCTGGCCGGCCGTGTCGGCCAATTCGTCGACATTTTCCTCCATGCAATCGCCGACATAAACCAGCGCGCTGACCGCGCCGCCGTCGGCCTCCGCGCGGGCATGTTTCAGCACCTTGCGGATCTGGGTGAAGCCGCCGCGGCAGGCGACGCCGGTCATCAGCCGCTTGAGCGCATGCGCGTCGGACACCCATTTCGACGCACGGCATTCTTCGAAACCGCGGAAATAGATAAGCTGCACGTCCAGTCCGCCAATCTCCGCGACCGCGTCGAACATCTCGGCCTGGAGCCGGAGGGCC
This sequence comes from Dichotomicrobium sp., assembly GCA_046543175.1. Lineage (GTDB taxonomy): Bacteria > Pseudomonadota > Alphaproteobacteria > Rhizobiales > Rhodomicrobiaceae > Dichotomicrobium. The sequence goes on along the minus strand of JBKGZY010000010.1, from coordinate 11,127 downwards.
AGGTCCCAGGCGGGCTGGCGGCTCATGGTCGCGTCCATCGCGAAGATCAGGCGGCCTCGCCGAGATGTCGGCGCAGGCATGTCGCGCACCTGCGCCACGAAGGCGTCAATCTCGTCGGCGCTTGATTTCGCGGGCGTATTCGTCTTGTCGTCGCTCGAGACGGGCAGATCGGTGCCCCACTTCTCAGGCGCATTCTTGTTCGCCATATCGCTCCACATCCGGTTTTCCGGGTATACTAGTCCGCCAGTACGGCGGTGTCAGGGCTTTCCGGCAAAAACAAGCCTGTCGCCGCGCCGACGCCGCTTTCGTTTTTGCCAAACGATGATAATGTGCGGCGCCAATTTCCGCATTTCGAGACAAGGGAAACGACCGCCGTGAGCATGCCGATTGTGCGCTCCGTCAGCCAATTGCGCGACGCCGTTCGCCGGTGGCGGCGCAAAAGCCGAAAGATCGCGCTGGTGCCGACGATGGGCGGGCTGCATGAAGGGCATCTCTCGCTGGTGCGCATCGCGCGCAAGAACGCGGACCGCGTGATCGTCTCCAGTTTCGTCAACCCGACGCAGTTCGGGCCCGACGAGGACTTCGACAATTACCCGCGCGACGAGCATGGCGACAACCGCCTGCTGGCGAAGGCCGGCACCGATCTGGTCTATGCGCCGTCGATCCTGGAGATGTATCCGGGCGACTTCGCCACGCGCGTGGAAGTTGCCGAACTGACCCAGTGCCTCTGCGGCGTCTCGCGTCCGCATTTCTTTGCAGGCGTAACCACGGTCGTGACCAAGCTGTTCCTTCAGAGCCTGCCCGACATCGCAGTTTTCGGCGAGAAGGACTACCAGCAGCTTCTGGTCATCCGGCAACTGGTCAAGGATCTCAACTTTCCCATCGAGATCCTGAGCGGGCCGATCGTGCGCGAATCCGACGGCCTGGCGATGTCGTCGCGCAACGCGTATCTCAGCGAGGAAGACCGCGCAACGGCGCCGCAGCTTTACAACATCCTGAGCGACATGGCCGCTGATCTCTCTGTCGGGCGCGACGTGGAGAGCACGATTTCGATGGGCGTCAACCGGCTGCGCGGGGCGGGCTTCCGCATCGACTATCTGGACGTGCGCACCGAGGACACGCTGATCCCGCTGGAAGGCCGTGTGGTCGATCCGGCACGCATCTTCGCGGCGGTGCATCTGGGGAACACGCGGCTGATCGACAATGTGCCGATCGAGGTGATCGAAGACCCGGTGGTTTAGCGCCGTTGCCGATCGACGGGAACCAGGTCACGCCCGTGAGCACCGGATGACATTGGGCCGCGCAATGACGTGGTTCTGACTGAACGGGAAGCCCGTCAGCGCCGACCGAACAGCCGCTCGATATCGCCGAGCTTCAGCGCGATATAGGTCGGCCGCCCGTGGTTGCACTGCCCCGAATGCGGCGTCGCTTCCATCTCGCGCAGCAGCGCGTTCATCTCCGCTGGCTTGAGCCGGCGCCCGGCGCGCACGCTGCCGTGGCAGGCAATGCGCGCGCAGATGTCATACAGGTGCCGCTCCAGGTTGAACGCCGCGCCGTGTGAGCGCAATTCATCGGCGAGATCGCGGACCAAGCCCTTGACGTCGCCGTCGCCGAACAGCGCCGGAACGCCGTGGACGGACAGCGCGCCAGGGCCGAACCGCTCGATCATCAGGCCGAGCCGCGCGAAGTCGTCGGCCTGTGCGACCATCAGGTCGATCTCGGCTTCGTCCATCTCGACGATCTCGGGGATCAGCAGCCCCTGGCTCGTCGCCCCGCCATCGCTGAGCGCTGCTTTCAGTTTTTCATAGACAAGGCGTTCATGCGCGGCATGCTGATCGACGATGACAAGCGCGTCGTCGGTCTGCGCGATGATATAGGCGGCATGGACCTGCGCGCGGGCGGCCCCGAGTGGGTGGCTGGCCGTATCGGGTTCCGGCTCTTCGGCCACATCGGCGCTCGGCTGGTCCAGCGCGGCGATGGGCGCCTGCCACTCGGGGTCGGCCGTGTAGGTCGACTGGCGCGGCGCGGCGAAGCCGTTTGCGCGCCCCTGAGACTGAAACCGCGCCAGTGTATCCGACGCTATCGCCTGCGATGTCTTCTGACCTGTCTCCGCCTCCAGCGCCCGGCGCAGCGCACCGTGGACGAAGGCCCGCACGCGCCCGGAATCGCGGAACCGCACTTCCGCCTTGGCCGGATGAACGTTCACGTCGACCTCGCCCGGAGGGACGTCGAGGAACAGCACGAGCTGGGGAAAGCGCCCGCGCGGCAGAACATCGGCATAGGCCGCGCGCACCGCGCCGAGCAGCAGCTTGTCGCGCACCGGCCGCCCGTTGACATAGAGGAACTGGTGCTGGCCGGTGGCGCGGTGCAGCGTCGGGGGCGCGGCGTAGCCGCTCAGCGACAGCCCGTCGCGCTCGACCTTGAGGGCATGCGCGTCGGCGGCGAACTCGCGGCCCATGATCCGCTCGAGCCGGTGGCGCCGCGCGTCTTCGTCTCCCGGCGCGGCGGCGGGGAGCTTGAGGCCTGTGCGCTCCCCCGTCGTCAGTGTGAAGCCGATCTCCGGCCGCGCCAGCGCAATGCGTTTGACAACCTCCGTGATGGCCGCGTTTTCCGCCCGCTCGGACTTCATGAACTTGAGTCGCGCGGGCGTGGCGTGAAACAGGTCGCGTACTTCGACAACCGTGCCGGCGTTCAGCGCCGCCGGGCGCATCTCGCTCTTCTCCCCGGAGTTCACGGCGATCTCGTGCGCCGTATCGGCATTTGCCGGCCGGCTGGCAATGCTCAGCCGTGCGACCGAACCGATGGAGGGCAGCGCCTCGCCGCGAAAGCCGAGCGTCCCGATATTGCACAGATCATTGCCGGACAGCTTGGAGGTGGCGTGGCGGTCCACGCTCAGGACGAGGTCGGCCGCATCCATGCCCGCGCCGTCATCGGCCACGCGGATCAACGACAGGCCGCCATCCGCCGTCACCACGTCGATCTTGCCGGCCTGCGCGTCGATGGCGTTTTCGATGAGTTCCTTGACGACACTGGCGGGGCGCTCGATGACCTCGCCCGCCGCGATGCGGTTAATCAGGCCGGGATCGAGTTGGCGTATCCGGGTCTGCGCGCTCATGCGATGCCGCCTTCGCCGCGTCGGTTGCGAGATAGTCCCGCGTCAGCTTCTTGCCGAGTTCCACGCCGGGCTGGCCGAACGGATCGACGCCCAGAAGATGCCCGGCGAGAATCGTCTCCACCATCATATGCATGAGCAGGCCGCCGAGCGTGGCCTCGTCCGGATTGTCCACATCAATCACCCGGACCGGCCGGCCCGCCTGAATGAGCGCGTCGGCGATGGCGCGCTGTTGCGCGGAGACCAGTTCGCTGATGCGCCGCCCGGCCAGATGGTCCGCGCCGGCCATCTCCGCGAGATCGGCGGGCATGGGTGGATCGTCATGGCCGTGCGCCGGGCGGATGAGCGTGATCATGTGATCGGGCGGGCCGTCCATGAAAAGCTGAAGCTGGCTGTGCTGATCGACCGGGCCGAGCGCGGCGAGCGGCGTGGTGCCCTTGCTGTCCTTGCCGAGGCTTTCGGCCCAGAGCTGCACATACCACCGGGCGAAATGCGACAGCCGGTCGGCATAGGGCATCATGACATTGACGCGGACGCCCTTGTCCTGCGCCAGTCCAATGGCCGTTGCCGCGCCGATCGCGGGGGCGCACTCGCCCGCCGGCCGGTCCAGCGCGTTCAGCACCTGCTGCCCGCCTTCGCGGATGGCCTCGGCGTCCAGCCCGCGCGCGAGCGCCACGATCATGCCGACATTGCTGAACACCGAGAACCGCCCGCCGATCTCCGGGTCGTGGTCCACGAGCGGAATGTTCAGTCGCTCGAAAAGCTGGCGCAGCGGGTTCGCGACGCCCGCGCGGGCCGGCTCGCTCAGGCCCAGGAAAGCGCGCGGGATCATGTCGGCCATGTCGGCGCGGCGCATCCAGTCGAGCGCGCTCATGGCCTGCATCAGCGTTTCCGCCGTGCCGCCGGACTTGGATATGACGAGGAAGCGCGTCGTCTCCGGGTCGAGCAGGTTCAGCCCGTAGCGAAGCGAGGCCGCGTCCAGATTGTCGTAAAAGCGCAGGCGCGGCACCGGGCGCACCGCCGGCCCGCGATCGCCGGGGATGCACCAGCCGGCGAGCCGCGCCAGCGTCTGCCCGCCGAGGCTGGAGCCGCCGGTACCGAACACGACGAGAGTTTGTGCGCCCTCGCAGAGACGTTCCAATGCGGCCCGCGTCGTGGCGATATCCGCGCTTTCCCGCGCGACGCCGAGCGCGCGATAGGCGCCCGTGTCGAGGTTGTCGCGCAGTTCCGCCAGTTTCGGCCCGAGCGCGTCCAGGCGCGCGTTCAACCCCGCGCGGGACAGGCCCTGCGCGCCGATGGTTTCGTCCAGACAGCCGTCGACTTTCTGAAAATACGCCATATCGCCCGCCAGATCGTGCCCGCCGCACAGCGTCCTGAAGTTCTCGTTGGAGCGAGAGCATGATCCGGCTCAGTCGGAACCACGTCATTGCGAGGCCCGCAAGGGCCGAAGCAATCCAGCCTCTGCACGGCACCTTCTGCCGGATTGCTTCGTCGCTGCGCGCCGGCCTTCGGCTCCGCTACGCTCGCAATGACGGGGAAACCGATTCAATCAGAATGAATCGTGCTCTAGCGCCAAACAACGCGCTTGTAGCAAAGGCGGCCCCTGAAATAAACGGCAACGGTGCCGCAGAGAACGCGGATCAGCCCCGCGGTGCGCTTTTTTCCATGTCGGGCTGGCCGACGATCACCGTTATGAGATGTTCCGGTTGCAACAGGTCCGCGGCCACGCGCTTGATGTCGTCCTGCGTCACCGCCTCGATATAGCTGTTGCGATTGTCGAAATAGTCGCTGCCGAGTTCATCAAGCTGTATGGCAAGTAGCTGCTGCGCGATCTTGCGGCTCGTGTCGAAGCGCAGCGCGTAGGAGCCGATCAGATACTGCTTGGCGCTTTGCAGTGTTTCCTCGTCCACGCCGTTCTCCGCGATCTCCGCGAGCACCTCGCGGATCACGTCCATGCTCTGCCTGACCGCCTCGTTTTTCGTCGCGACGCCGCCGATCATCATGCCGGCGTGATCCAGCGGATAAAGATAGGTGAAGACGGAATAGGCCAGCCCGCGCTTTTCCCGCACTTCTTCCATCAGCCGCGAGGAAAAGCCGCCGCCGCCGATGATGTAGTTGAGAACATACGCCGCGTAGAAATCCTCGTGATGCCGGTCGTAGGCGGGACAGCCGAACCGCGCGACGGACTGCGGCACGTCCATCTTGACGACTTCCGGCTCCTGCACGCTGGCGAGGTCGGCCTTGGGAATCGATTCGAGCGAGGCGCTCTCCGGCAGGCCGGCGAACATCTCGTCCAGCATCGGCGCCAGTTCTTCCGCGGAGATGTCGCCCACCACCGCGATCTTGAGATTGCTCCTGGCAAAGCCGTCCGCCATGACCGCGCGGAGATCGTCGGGTGTGACTTGCTCGACCGTCTCCAACGAGCCGCGCGGGGAGCGGCCATAGGGGTGATCGCCGAACGCCCGCTCGAACCATGCGCGCGTGGCGACCTTGTCCGGCTCCTCCTGGTCGAATTTCAACTCGGTGAGGATCTGGCCGCGGATGCGCGACATGGCGTCGTCGTCGAAGCGCGGTTCTGTCAGCGCGAGACGGAGAAGGCGCGCGGCTTCGTCCTTGTTGGCGGTAAGGGTCTGCATGCGGCCCGTGAAATTGTCGCGCCCGGCGTCGAAATTCATCCGGATCGCCAGATCCTGAAGGCGTTGCTGGAAGGTCTTGGCGTTCATATCACCGGCGCCCTCGTCCAGCATGCCGGAGAGAAAATGTGTCCGCCCGGCCTTGTTCGCCGGATCCTGGGCCGCGCCCGCGCCGTCGAATCCGAACTCCATCGTGATGAGCGGGACGCGATGCTCCTCGATGAGCCAGGCTTCGATTCCCGAGGGGCTGACGACTTTCTGGATGCGCATGGCTTGAGCCGCGTGGCTTGAGATGAAAACAAGGGCGATGAAACAAAGGGCTATGGCGCTTGCGGCCTTGACCCCAAACGCTGTGTCGGCCCGCGATCGGCGCATGGCTGAAACCTCACTGAAACGAGACCGGCCCAAATCGGGCTGTCTCACTGGATTGTCGTCGACGGCCCGGCTTTCGGCTCGACCGTTTGCCGGGCGCCTTCGGCCACGGCCTCCGGGTCCGGGATCAGCTTGGCGGTGACGGAACGTTCGGCCTGAAGGTATTTCTTCGCCGCGGCCGCAACATCTTCCATGCTTACCTTGGCAAGCCGTTGCGGATGGTTGGCGATGTCCTCGACGCTGCGTCCCGTGGCCAGGGCGTAGCCGTAGATGCGGGCCATGCTGGTCTGGCTGTCATAGTTGTAGACAAGCTCGGCGATCGCTGCGCGACGGGCGCGCTCGAGTTCGTCCTCGCTCACACCGTTCTCGGCAATATCGCCGACGATCCGGTTCACAGCATCCTCGATTTCATCGAGATCGGATTCCGGCGTGGCGACGGCGTACAGCCCCAGCGAGCCGTAATCGCGCGTTGTGCCGGAATACCATCCGCCGGCGGTGGTCGCCAGCTTCTGCTCCACCACCAGTTCCTGGTAGAGTCGCCCGGTCGGGTTCTCGCCGACGATGCGCATCAGCAACTCCAGCGCCTCGGCTTCCAGCCCGGAATCGCTGGCATAGCTCGGCACCAGGTAATAGCGGTAGAGCGACGGCTTGGCGGCGCGCGCATCCTTGAGGGTCACCTCGCGCGGCGTGCGCGGCTCCGGCTCCACGGGGCGCACGCCCCGGCCGACCTCATCGCGGCGCGGGATCTCGCCGTAGCTCTGGCGCGCGAGGGATAACACCTCCTCGGGCGCGACATCGCCGGACACGACCAGCACCGCGTTGTTCGGCGCATAGAACCGCTCGTAGAAAGCGATGGCATCCTGCTGGTCGAGCTGGCGCATCTCGGTCTCCCAGCCGATGATCGGCGTGCCGTATGGGTGGGCGACATACAACGCCGCCTTTGCCTGTTCCTGAAGAATGTTGGACGGATCGTTGTCAACACGCATGCGGCGCTCTTCGAGGATGACATCACGTTCGGTACGCACGCTCTCCTCGTCCAGCCGCAGATTGGCCATCCGGTCCGCTTCCATCCTCATCACGTCGGCAAGCCGGTCCTTGGGGATGCGCTGGAAATAGGCGGTCACGTCCTGGGAGGTGAAGGCGTTGTCCTGGCCGCCCCAGCGCGCCACCGTCTTGGAGAACTCGCCGGGGGCCAGCGTCTCGGTACCCTTGAACATGAGGTGTTCGAGAAAATGCGCGATGCCCGAGTCGCCCGGCGGCTCGTCGGCCCCGCCGACCTTGTACCAGACCATGTGCGTGACGACCGGCGCGCGGTTGTCCGGGATGACCACGATCTGCATGCCGTTGTCCAGGGTATAGCTCGCGACCTCCGGCGCACTCCCGGCGAGTTCGGCGGCGCTCGCGCCCGGCTGGTCGGCTGACTGGACGGTCGTGGCGTTCATCATCGCGATAACCATGACGATCAGGGTGGCAAGGGCGGTCAGGGCGGCTCGAATGGCCGGGGAACGGTCCGTCGTTTCGACCGAACATGGCCGTCGCGCCGCACTGGCGGCGGAATGGCGATGCATGAAAGTTCCTCTCCCGCGAAGCGGTGGACGTGTCAGTGTGTTCGTGCGCGATAATGTAGCGCGGTGCGTTCAGCGTGCAAGTTAACTGCTGGTCATGAACGCGGGCCGGGCGTGCAACACTCGCCATGCCGCCTGCCTCGCGGCTGGCACCAACCCCGCGCCTCGACAGTATCGAACGGCTCTAGCCTTCGTCATTGCCAGACTTTCCTGTGCTCGGGCACCTGTCCCGGCCACCGAGCCGGGAACCCGGTGATCCAGAGACCTCCGTTCGGCTGCAATCCTGGATGCCCGGATCAGGTCCGGGCATGACGTGTCTCGGCGTCATCACCGGCCTTGAGCCGGCGATCTACCCATAGCATTCGTTGCGGTACTTTTGGATTGCCGGATTACTCGGGTCATCCCGGATCGGGGTCTGGCGACAGGTAAGCCCGGTGATGAAGATGGCGGCGCTATTCGGCCGCGCCTTGGCTGGAAGACCCGCCGAGTGTTTCACTGAGGGCCTTGCCGAGCTTGCTCGGGCAGCGCTGTTCTTTGCCCATGTTCTTGTTGAATTCGTCGATCCCGGCATCGCCCGACCAGTCGCCATGCTCGCAGTATTCCTCGCGCTCCTTCTCGGCCTTTTCGGCCTTGCGCTTGGCGGTCATATCCGGGTCGTCCGGCCACTGCTCTTCGGCGGCGGCGGTCTTGCGCTCGCCCGGCTTGGGCAGGCTTTCGGTGGACGGCGGTACAACAAGCGGCGGATTTTCCTCCAGGTCCGGCTCCGGTGTCGGCTTGGAGGTCAGGTTGATGCCGGCGGCTTCCAGGATCGGCGCGTCAACCTGCACATCGGTGCCCGCACAGCCCGAGAGGATGGCCGCAACCACCCCGACGGCGCCGAGCCGCGTCGCCATTGCGCTTGTGAAGCGTCGTGTCATGCGTGCTGCCCCCGACCGTCGCGCGAATCGAAATCCTTAACCGCCCGAGGAATCGGGTTGCTTTGCGTCGATTTTATGGCCCACGAGTACCGTGTCGCAGAGCATGCCGACCACGCCGACGACGATGGCCGCGTCGGCGACGTTGAAGACGTACCAGTAGAAGCCGTAGGCGTGCAGCGACACGAAATCGGCCACCGCACCATAAATCGCGCGGTCGATGGCGTTGCCCAGCGCGCCGCCGACGATCAGTCCCAGCGAAACCGCGAGCAGGCGGTTATCGGTCCGCGCGATCCAGACCAGCAGGGCCAGCGAGGCGAGGACGGCGAAGCCGATCAGGATCATCCGGCCGAATTCCGTGTGCTGCGCGAACAGCCCGTAGGAGATGCCCGGGTTCCAGAGCATCACCAGATCAACGAACGGCGCGACGGTTACGGTTCCCCGATCAGGCAGGTCGTAGACGTGGATCAGCCACCATTTGCTAAGCTGATCGAGCCCCAGCGCGAGCAGGGCCACGCCCAGCCCCAGGCCGAAACGCGGGCCGATGGACAAGCGGCGCATCGTGAACGAACCCCTCAACTGCCGGCGCGGGCGTCGAACTGGCGCACGGCCGCCGCGTCGCGCGGGGTCAAATCCGGGAACTCCGGGTCGCTGCCGACATCGGGCGAGATTTTCCAGGAGCGCGCGCATTTGCGGCCCTTCGCCAGCGCAGGCACGACCGCGACCCCCTCGACCTCGTCGAAGCGGTAGGCGTCCTTCGGCCCCTTGCCCTTCTTGAGCGTCGCATCGCTGGTGATGGCGATTTCCGCCCAGTCCGCGTCCTTCGCCGCCTTGTAGAGCGCGTCGTCGCTGACATGGATCACGGGCGCGGCCTCAAGGCTCGCGCCGATGCGCTTGTCGCGTCGCTCGATCTCCAGCGCGCCGGTCACGACGCGGCGGACCTTGCGGATCTTCGCCCAGCGGTCGGCCAGCGTCTCGTCGCGCCAGCTTTCCGGCACGTCGGGGAACTGGCGCAGATGCACCGAACCGTCCTTGGAGGGGAAGCGCGACAGCCAGACCTCTTCCATCGTGAAGCACAGGATCGGCGCGAGCCACGCCGTCAGGCAGGAGAACAGCTCGTCCAGCACCGTCAGCGCGGCGCGGCGCTTCACGCTGTCATACGGTTCGCAGTAAAGCGCGTCCTTGCGGATATCGAAATAGAACGCCGACAGGTCGATGGTCGCGAAGTTATAAAGCGCGTGAAACACCTTCTTGAAGTCGTAGGCGTCGTAGGCCGTGCGCACCAGCGCGTCGAGTTCGGCCAGCCGGTGCAGCATGTAGCGCTCCAGCTCCGGCATGTCTTCCGGCTTCACGCGCAGTTCGTCGTCGTAATGCGCGAGGTTGCCGAGCATGAAGCGCAACGTGTTGCGCAGCTTGCGGTAGGCGTCCACGCTCGACTTGATGATCTCGCCGCCGACGCGCACGTCTTCGGAATAATCCGCGCTGAGCGCCCAGATGCGCAGGATCTCCGCGCCGTTCTGCTTGATGACGTCCTGCGGCGCGACGACGTTGCCGAGCGATTTCGACATCTTGCGCCCGTCCTCGGCCATGACGAAGCCGTGGGTCAGCACCGTCTCGTAGGGCGCGCGTCCGCGCGTGCCGCAGGATTCCAGCAGCGAGGACTGGAACCAGCCGCGATGCTGGTCCGAGCCTTCGAGGTAGAGCGCGGCGGGCCAGGTCAGGTCGCGGCGCTTTTCCAGCGTGAAGGTGTGGGTGCAGCCCGATTCGAACCAGACATCGAGGATGTTGGTCACGGGCTCCCAGTCCGCCGGATTGTCGACCAGCCCGTCGAGGAATCGTTCGCGCATGCCGTCCATGAACCAGGCGTCCGCGCCTTCGGTCTTGAAGGCGTCGGTGATGCGCTTGATGAGGTCCTTCGCGCCCTTGAAGTCGGCGTTCGGTATGTATTCACCGGTCTCGCGGTGAACGAACACCGTGATCGGCACGCCCCAGGCGCGCTGGCGCGAGATCACCCAGTCCGGGCGGTGCTCGACCATCGCGCGCAGGCGGCGCTGGCCCGCGGCGGGCACGAAGCGCGTGTTATCGATCGCCTCCAGCGCCATCTCGCGCAGGGTGGCCTTCTTGCGCCGGCCCTTGACCTTGATCGGCTGGTCCATCGGGATGAACCATTGCGGCGTGTTGCGGAAGATCACCGGCGCCTTCGAGCGCCAGGAATGCGGATACTGGTGGCGCAGCTTGCCGCGCGCGGCCAGCATTCCGGCCTCGACCAGCGCATCGATCACCGCCGCGTTGGCGTCTCCGAACTTGCCCTTGTCGGTGATGACGCGCTTCGGGTTGTCGCCGCCGAACAGCGGGACGTCCGGGAAATAAGTGCCGTCCTCGCGCACGGTATGCGGCACTTCCGGGATGCCGGCTTCCGCGAAGCTCTTCTTGTTGGCGACGTAAAGCGCGTAGTCGTCCGCGCCGTGGCCCGGCGCGATATGCACGAAGCCGGTGCCCGCCTCCTCGGTGACGAAATCCGCCTCGTACAG
>JBKGZY010000141.1:0-7013 GCA_046543175.1 Dichotomicrobium sp. | reverse complement strand
GGTTGTAGATGTCCACACCCGGCTTCGAGGGGTCCATCTCCTCGGTCGCGCGCACCACGATGCGCGTGGCGTCCACCTGATCGACAACACCGGCCCGCTTGGCCGAAATGGCCGCGCCGGAGTCGCGGGCGACCACGGACTCCATGCCCGTGCCGACGAGCGGGGCCTCCGCGCGGATGGTGGGCACGGCCTGGCGCTGCATGTTGGACCCCATCAGCGCGCGGTTGGCGTCGTCGTTCTCCAGGAACGGGATCAGTGCCGCGGCCACCGACACCACCTGCTTCGGCGACACGTCGATGAAGTTGACCATGTGCGGCGGCACGAGCTGCACATCACCGGCATGGCGGCAGATGATGAGGTCTTCGACGAAGGTGCCGTGATCGGTGAGTTCCGCGTTCGCCTGGGCGATGTAATAGCGGCCCTCCTCCATCGCGGAGAGATACACGACCTCCTTGGTGACCTTGCCGTCCTTGACCCGGCGATAGGGGCTTTCGATAAAGCCGTACTTGTTGACCCGCGCGAAGGTGGCCAGCGAGTTGATCAGGCCGATATTCGGACCTTCCGGCGTCTCGATCGGGCAGATGCGCCCGTAATGGGTCGGGTGAACGTCACGCACCTCGAAGCCGGCGCGCTCGCGCGTCAGCCCGCCCGGGCCCAGCGCGGACAGGCGGCGCTTGTGCGTGATCTCCGACAGCGGGTTGGTCTGGTCCATGAACTGGCTGAGCTGGCTCGACGAGAAGAACTCGCGCACCGCCGCGGCCGCCGGCTTGGCGTTGATGAGGTCCTGCGGCATGACCGTGTCGAGATCGACAGCGCTCATGCGCTCCTTGATGGCGCGCTCCATGCGCACCAGGCCGACGCGGTACTGGTTCTCCATCAACTCGCCCACCGAGCGCACGCGACGGTTGCCCAGGTGGTCGATATCGTCGATCTCGCCCTTGCCGTCGCGCAGTTCCACGAGCGTCTTGATGACGGCGAGGATGTCCTCCTTGCGCAGGATGCGCACCGTGTCTTCGGCTTCCAGATCGAGGCGCATGTTCATCTTCACGCGGCCGACGGCCGACAGGTCGTAGCGTTCCTCGTCGAAGAACAGGCCCTCGAACAGCTTTTCGGCCGCTTCCACCGTCGGCGGCTCGCCCGGACGCATCACGCGGTAGATGTCGAGCAGCGCCTCCTCGCGCGCGGCGTTCTTGTCCGCGACCAGCGTGTTGCGGATGAACGGCCCGGTGTTCACGTGGTCGATGTCGAGGATCGGGATCTCCGCGATGCCGGCCGCGCGGATCTTCTCGATGACGTCCGGCGTCAGTTCGGCGCCCGCCTCGGCGTAGATCTCGCCGGTCTTCATGTTCACGAGGTCTTCGGCCACGTAGCGGCCCGACAGCGCGTCGTCATAGACCAGCATGTCCTGAAGGCCGGCCTCGGACAGCTTCTTGGCCTGGCGCGGTGTGATCTTGCGGCCCGCCTCGATCGCCACTTCCCCGGAATCGGCGTTGATGATGTCGTAGCTCGGCTTCAGGCCGCGCATCCGCTGCGGGTCGAACGGCATGCGCCAGCCCTTTTCGTCCGCCTTCAGCGTCAGGCGGTCATAGAAATGATCGAGGATTTCCTCGTCGTCGAGGCCGAGCGCGTACAGCAGCGTCGTCGCCGGCAGCTTGCGGCGCCGGTCGATGCGCACATGCACGACGTCCTTGGGATCGAACTCGAAATCGAGCCAGGAGCCGCGATACGGGATGATGCGCGCGGCGAAAAGCAGCTTGCCGCTGGCGTGGGTCTTGCCGCGGTCATGATCGAAGAACACGCCCGGCGAGCGGTGCATCTGGCTGACGATCACGCGCTCGGTCCCGTTGATGATGAACGTGCCGTTGTTCGTCATGAACGGGATTTCGCCCATGAACACGTCCTGTTCCTTGATGTCCTTGACCGAGCGTGCGCCGGTCTCTTCGTTGACATCGAAGGTGATCAAACGTAACGTCGCACGTAGCGGTGCCGCGTAGGTCAGGTCGCGCTGCTGGCATTCCTCGACGTCGTATTTCGGCTCGTCGAACTCGTAGCGGACGAATTCGAGCTGTGAACGCTCGGAGAAGTCCCTGATCGGGAACACGGAGCTGAAAACGGCTTGGAGCCCTTCGTTCGGGCGCCCGCCTTTCGGCTCCTTCACCATCAGGAAATCGTCGTAAGAGCGCTTCTGCACCTCGATGAGGTTCGGCATTTCGGCCACTTCGCGGATGTGGCCGAAGGTCTTGCGGACGCGCTTGCGCCCCACGAATGTTTGCGCCATCTTAACTCCTTGTCGCACCCATCGGTCCGTAAAACGCTTTGAATACGCCTGAAGGCGCATGAAAGCCGCTTGCCGCGCATGCTTCCAGGTTGCGAAGCATGCAGGGAAAGCCGCTTTCTAGTGGTCCGATTCAGACATTTGCCTTCCGTTTGCAGCACCCGTCCGAGCAAATGTCCGAATCACAAGGACCACCAGCAACTTATTGAATCCAGTGAAGCTTTGGTATTTGACATTTGAGTGAGAGCCTGACCGCAAGCGGGACTCAAATGTCAAATTCGCTCCACTGGTGCGGCCGGCGGGCGTCATCGCTGACACGCCACCGGCCAAATTCGCCTGCGGGCCGAGCACCCGCGCCGGCATCTACTTGATCTCGATCTTCGCGCCGGCGTCTTCCAGCTTCTTCTTGATCTCCTCGGCCTCTTCCTTCGGGATGCCTTCCTTCAGCGGCTTCGGCACGCCTTCGACCAGTTCCTTGGCTTCCTTCAGGCCGAGGCCGGTAACACCGCGGACTTCCTTGATGACGCCGATCTTGTTGTCGCCGAACGAGGCGAGGACGACGTCAAACTCGGTCTGTTCTTCCTCGGGCTCGGCTTCGGCTGCGCCGCCAGCCGCAGGCATGCCCATCGGCATGGCCATCGGCGCGGCCTGCGCCGACACGCCCCACTCGTCCTCGAGCTTCTTCACCAGTTCGGAGACTTCCAGCACTGTCAGCTTGGACAGTTCCTCGTAAATACGATCCGTTGCTTCAGACATTTCCTTAAACCTTGCTTCCGTTTGGCTGTTGCAGTTGTCTTTGGTGCCAAGATCCTAGGCTGCTTCTTCCTGCTGACGCTGACGGGCCTGGAGCACACCGACAAGGTCGGAACCCGGCGCGTTCAGCGTGCGTGCAAGCTTCTCGCCCGGCGCGTTCAGCGTGCGCACGAGCTTGCCTGCGGGCGCGTTCAGCACACCGACGAGTCTGGCCCGCATTTCGTCGAGCGACGGCATGTCGGCAAGCGCCTTGATGCCCTCTTCATTCACGGCCCCCTTGCCCACCAGACCGCCAACGATGATGAACTTGTTCTTCTCCTTGGCGAACTGGGTGGCCACCTTGGCCGGGGCGACCGGATCGTCGGCATAGGCGATCCCGGTCGGATCGACGAACATGTCTGCGGCCGCAGCACGGTCGGTGTTCTGCAGCGCGATCTTGGCGAGGCGGTTTTTGACGACCTTGAACCGGGCTCCGGCCGCTTTCATGCGTTCGCGGAGATCGGTCATTTCGGCCACCGTGAGTCCGGTGTAACGCGCGACGACGACAGAGCCGGACTCTTCAAAGACATGGCCGAGCTGTTCGACCATCTCGATTTTTTCGGCTCGTTCCACCGCGTCTCTCCAAGTTTTCGTGGCGGAACCGGACAGGCCGGCCGCCACTGCTTGCACCATGTCGCCAGCCCTTGTCGAAAGGCCCGAGCGACAGTTGAAATAACCTGTCCCAAGGGCCGTGGCCGACGCGCCAAACGGAAAGCATGGCGTTTCAGTCGCACGAGCACTGGTCATGAGGTCGTGAGACCGCACGCTCCAGTGCTTCACCCCTGTCTATTGCGGGCCCAGAGCGGATTAAGCCGGCGAACCGGCACCCCCAGTCTCGGACAGGATTTTGCCGCGCCCTTTCGGGCCCGGCATCTTCCCGGCGCCAGAGACGCCGGAAACGGTTCTGGCGGCACGCGGCCGCCGGAATTCTCCTTTTCAGGCCGTCAAGCGCTCAGAACGCTCCCGGCATCGACCTGCACGCCCGGCCCCATCGTCGAGGTGAGCGACAGTTTCTTCAGATATGTGCCTTTCGCGCCAGCCGGCTTCGCCTTCATCACCGCATCGGCGAAGGCGCGCACGTTCTCCACCAGCGCGTCTTCGGGAAAGCTCGCCTTGCCCACGCCGGCATGCACGATGCCGGCCTTTTCGACACGGAATTCGACCGCCCCCCCCTTGGCGGACTTCACGGCCTCGGCGATGTCGTTGGTCACGGTGCCGACCTTCGGGTTCGGCATCATCCCGCGCGGACCGAGCACCTTGCCCAGCCGGCCGACCAGCGGCATCATGTCGGGGGTAGCGATACATTTATCGAAATTAATATTCCCTTTCTGGACCTCTTCGACGAGGTCTTCCGCGCCGACGACATCCGCGCCGGCCGCGCGCGCCTCGTCCTGGCGCTCCGCCTTGCAGAACACCGCCACCCGCACTTCGCGCCCGGTGCCGTTGGGAAGCTGGCAGACGCCGCGCACCATCTGGTCGGCGTGGCGCGGATCGACGCCGAGATTCACGGCGACTTCGATCGTCTCGTCGAACTTGGTCACGGCGCTCTGCTTGACGAGCTTCACCGCCTCGGCGAGGTCATAGGCCTTCGTGCGGTCGATGTTCTCGCGCAGGTTGCGCAAACGCTTTCCGGTCTTTGCCATCGTCGCTACTCCCGCACCGCCAGGCCCATGGACTTGGCCGATCCTTCGATGACGCGCATCGCGTCCTCGACATCGTTGGTGTTCAAGTCCCGCATCTTCGCTTCGGCAATCTCGCGGATCTGGTCGCGCGTCACCGAGCCGACCTTGTTGCGCCCCGGCTCCTTGCTGCCCGATTTCAGGCCCGCCGCCTTCTTCAGGAAATAGGTCGCCGGCGGCGTCTTCATCGCGAAGGTGAAGGATTTGTCCTGGTAGATCGTGATGAGCACGGGGATCGGCGATCCCGGCTCCATCTCGCCGGACGCCGCGTTGAACGCCTTGCAGAACTCCATGATGTTCAGACCGCGCTGGCCCAGCGCCGGCCCGATAGGCGGCGAGGGATTGGCCTGGCCGGCCGGAACCTGCAATTTCAGATAGCCTGTTACCTTTTTCGCCATGAGTTTCCCCTAATGTACTTGCAGCCTGCTGGCTGCCCTGGGTTAGCGGTCCGACGGGCGGCTAGCCCTCCCGCACGACATCTCCGCAGCCGCGCAGATGCGTTTGTCACGCCGTCGTCGCGTGTCCCGATGGACGCCGGCGCCAAGCTGATGATCGAAAGTGAGTCCCCCCTTCGTGGCCGCCTCCATCGCGCGGCCGCGCTACATTTTTTCAACCTGTCCGTATTCCAGTTCCACCGGCGTGGCCCGGCCGAAGATCGACACCGCCACCTTCAGGCGCGAACGTTCTTCATCGACTTCCTCGACCAGCCCGTTGAACGAGGCGAACGGCCCGTCGGCCACCCGCACCTGCTCGCCGATCTCGAACGTGACCGTCGGCTTCGGTCGGTCGACACCCTCCTGAACCTGATGCAGAATGCGCTGCGCCTCGTCCTCGGAAATCGGGATGGGCCTGTTCTCAGCGCCGAGAAACCCCGTCACCTTCGGCGTGCTCTTCACCAGGTGATAGGTGGGATCGCTCATCTCCATCTTGACGAGCACATAGCCGGGGAAAAACTTGCGCTCCGCGCTGACCTTGCGGCCGCGGCGCATTTCCACGACTTCCTCCATGGGCACGAGCACCTCTTCAAACTTGTCGGCGAGACCGTGCGTCTCGGCCTCCTTCTTGATGCTCTCCGCCACTTTCTTTTCGAAGTTCGCGTATGTGTGAACGATGTACCAGCGCTTCGACATGGCCTGTTCGATGGCCCCTCGTGTCATGATGTCGTTTGATAGGCGGCGGCGTCCCGCGCCAGGCTCGTGGTCCGATTCAGACATTTGCCTCCCCTTGCAGCACCCGCTCGAGCAAATGTCTGAATCATAAGGACCACTAGCAACTTATTGAATCTCGTGGCGCTTTTGAATTTGACATTTGAGCGAGAGCCTCGCCGCAAAGCGGGACTCAAATGTCAAATTCGCTCCACTAGCGACCGGCATCAAGCAGAAGACTGACAATCCCGCCGAGGATCTGGTCCGCGATGAAGAAGAAGATCGACGCCAGCGTGACCATGATCAGCACCATGATCGTGGTCACGACGGTTTCCTTGCGGGTCGGCCAAGTCACCTTGGCGGTTTCCGCGCGGACCTGCTGGATGAATTCGAAAGGATTGGTCTTCGCCATGATACACCAAATTCCGCCGCATCGAGCTGTTAGGAGAAGATTCGCGTTTGGACCGCGAGGCCCGTGAACCGATCTTCAACAGCGGTTTCGCCAGCCCCATATCGGCCAGAAAAGGTCTCCACGATGGCAGGAGTGGAGGGACTCGAACCCCCAACCCCCGGTTTTGGAGACCGGTGCTCTAGCCGATTGAGCTACACTCCTCAACGCACCCGCATTGAAACCGCACGCCGAACGGCCCGAAGAAACGCGACAATGCGACCCGCCCCCTTCCAGCCTGATCGTTCCATCAAACCCGGGGATGAGCCGCAACAGCTACTGATGCCTTTTTAATCCTGAGTTCCAAGAGATAACACCGATCAGGCCGCAACGCCAGCAGAAAGTTGTTGAATTCTTGTGGAAATGCCGTTTCCGACCGCAACCGTTCCGTCTTTGGAGCGGGTGAAGGGAATCGAACCCTCATCTTGAGCTTGGAAGGCTCCTGCTCTACCATTGAGCTACACCCGCATATGGGCGTTGATATAACGCCGCGCAAGCGCGCTGACCACCCCTATGTCGCATGTGGCGGGGACATGGGCGCCGCCGGGCCGCACGCATGCCACGAATCCCGGTTTAATCTGTGGCAAGGCAACATGATCCGCTGATGTAAAGGCCCTCGCCATGTCCGACGAGCTTGTATTCTATACCCATCCCATGTCGCGCGGGCGCATCGT
>JBKGZY010000140.1:0-7181 GCA_046543175.1 Dichotomicrobium sp. | reverse complement strand
CGCAGACACGGGATCGCTCTCGGCTGGCACAACCCGGTCCCGGGTCAGCAGCGCATCACTGCGTGCTGCGCAGCGCCTGGCATGACGCTGAGGCCGACGTTTCCAAGCTTGCCGGCGCACATCCTCCGGATCGGGGTCGGGGGGATGTGGCCCGGAGAACAAATACTTCGCCGCGTTTGCCATGACGGAGGGCGAAGCTCGTCTATTTTCCACCGCGCAGAGACGCGTGGCCGACGAGCTTGCAGCGGATCAGCCCGCGCACCGAATTCCCCGCCCAGATCGCTTCGGCCCGATCCATCTGCGTGCTTGTCACCACGCCTTCGCGGCATTTGCCGCTTGCGAGCAACTCGGCGCGAAGCACGCCCGGCAGCACACCACACGAAAGTCGCGGCGTAACCAGCCCGTCGCCAAAGTCGAAGAACAGGTTGGTGATCGTGCCCTCGCAGATCTCGCCGCGCTCATTGGCAAAGATGATTTCATCCAGATGGGCCGGCAGGTCACGGCGCGCGCGGTCATAGAGTTCGCGTCTGGTCGTCTTGACGCGAAGCCACGGGTCGTCCGCCCGCAGCCGGTGTTTTGACAGGGCGATGCGCCAGGGGGCAGCGGGCGGGCCGGCGGAGATTTCGGTGGCGCTGACATCGATCTGGCCATTCAGGTCGATTGTCAGGCGCACGCGCATGTGCCCACCGACCGCTGCGCGATGAAGGGCGGCGCGCACGGCCTCGGCGTCGAAAGGGATACCGAACTGCCTGCAGGTTGCCGCGCTGCGCGAAAGATGCCGCTCCAGCCGGGCAAAGCCCTGCTCGCGGTCCCAGCGCATCGTCTCGATGACCTTCAGGTCTGGAGGAGGCTTGTCGCGAACCGTGTCTTCCATAATGCCTCGTCGTACTCGCTGTCCGCCGTGCTGTCCGCGACCACGCCGCCGCCGACATTGAGCACGATGTCGTCATCGCCATAGTGCACCAGCGTGCGGATCGCGACATTGAAGCGCGCGCGGCCGTCGGGGGCGAGCCAGCCGATCGCGCCGCAATAGGCTTCGCGCGGGCCGATCTCGACGTCCCGGATCGCGCGCATCGCCGCGATCTTCGGCGCGCCCGTGACCGAGCCGCAGGGGAACAGGCTGGCTAATATCTCGGCGAAGCCAGTGTCGGGACGCAGCCGCGCGGCGACGCAGGAAACCATCTGGTGGACGGTCTGGTAGCTCTCGACCTCGAACAGCTTGGGGACGTGCACCGTGCCCGGTTCGGCGATGCGCGAGATGTCGTTGCGCAGCAGATCGACGATCATCAGGTTCTCGGCGCGGTTCTTCGGGTCCGTCCGCAAGCGCTCGCGCAGCGACTCGTCTTCCTGCGCGGTTGTCCCGCGCGGCGCAGTCCCCTTCATCGGAACGGTTCTTATAACGCCGTCGCAGGTGATCTCCAGGAAGAGTTCGGGAGAGCGCGAAAGGAGGATCGGCGCGCCGAGGTCGACATAGACGCCGTGCGCAACCGGATTCCGCCGCCTGAGCGCGCCGTAAAGCCCCAGCGGCGTGCCCTCGAGTCGCATCCGCAGCCGCATCGTGAGGTTGACCTGGTAATAGTCGCCCGCAGCGATCCCGGCGCGAATGACGTCAAAGGCCCCGGCGTAGTCGGCGCGCGACCAGTCACAGACAGGATCCCGAAGCATGGCCGCGCCCTCATGCCGGGCGATTGTCTCGTCGAGAGGCGCTGCCGGGCCGGGGGCACCGAACACACCGAAGCGCAACAGCGGCGTCCGCCGGGCGGGCGGCAACAGGTCGCGAAGACTCGGTTCCAGCACATATCCAAGCTCGTAGCTGGCAAAGCCTGCGAGCCAGTGACCATCCTTCTGTGCCTGCTCAATCGCCGTCAAAGCCGGCGCAACCTCCTCGAACGCGCTGGCCTCGATGATCCGCAAGGGATCGCGAAACAGCTCGGGCCGGCCACCAGGCCCCTGGTCAAAGAGAATGAGCGGGGTCATCAGCTGGCCCGGCTTTCGTTGGTCCCACCAAGGCAGGGCGCCGGATCACGGTGTTTCCGCAACAGGCACGCGCCCGGAGCGGCTTGCGTTCCGACGGAATGACAGGCCTGCCCAGCCCGGATTGCTGACACAGCGCGCGTCGCATTTCCGGCGAGGCGGTCTACATCCGCTCTATGCGGATCATCTTGGGCGGCCGGTCGATATTGCCGTCGCCCTCGATGGCGCTGAACGCCCGGCGGATCGCGGCCTCGGTCGTGCGGTGCGTGATCATCACGACGGGAACCGGCCCGCCGCTGCCATTCTCGGCGAGTTCCGCCGTATCGCTGTCGTCCGGGCTTTGCACGATACTTTTCAGCGAAATGCCGTGCTCGGCCATGCGCGAAGCAATCGCCGCGAAGGCGCCGGGACGGTCATAAACGGACAGCCGGATATAGTAGCCACCTTCATGCGCGCGCATGGCGGCCCGCTCATACGGCGCGAGCCTGACGGCCGGGACGATGAACGGCGCGCCATCCACGCCGCGCGCGACATCGGCGATGTCGCCGACCACGGCGGAGGCCGTCGGCCCGGTTCCCGCGCCCGGGCCCACCAGCATGATGTCGCCGACGAAATCGCCCTCGATGGTGATGGCGTTGGTCACGCCGTCAACCTCCGCGATGGCGGTGTGCTTGGGCACCATCGTCGGGTGAACGCGCTGCTCGATGCCGCTTTCGGTCTTCACGGCCACGCCCAGCAGCTTGATGCGATAGCCGAGCCGGTCGGCCGAGCGGATGTCGTCATTGCCGATCTGGTCGATGCCCTCGACATAAACGCTGTCGAACGAGATGCGCGTGCCGAACGCCAGGCTGGTCAGGATCGCCAGCTTGTGCGCCGCGTCCTGCCCGCCGATGTCGAAACTCGGATCGGCCTCGGCATAGCCGGCCTCCTGCGCTTCGGCGAGCACCTGCTCGAAGTCGCGACCCTCCTCCTGCATGCGCGTGAGGATATAATTGCTGGTGCCGTTGAGGATGCCGTAGACGCGCACCGTCTCGTTCCCGACCAGGCTCTCGCGCAGCACCTTGACGACGGGAATGCCGCCGGCGACCGCCGCCTCGAATTTCAGCGCGACCTCCTGCGCCTCCGCGCGCTCGGCCAGCGCCACGCCATGATGCGCCAGCAGCGCCTTGTTCGCTGTCACGACATGCTTGCCCGCATCCAGCGCCGCCTCGATGGCGCCATAGGCCGGGTCGCCCTCGCCGCCGATGAGTTCGACGAACACGTCGATATCCCGGCTGCGCGCCAGATCGCGCGGATCGTCGAACCAGGCGAAGGGCGCCAGATCGACACCGCGGCGCTTCTCGCGGTCGCGGGCGCTCACCGCGGTGACTTCAAGGGGGCGTCCGCACCGCATGGCGAGCCGCTTGGCATGGGCGCTCAACATGCTCAGCACGCCGACGCCGACAGTGCCGACGCCCGCGACGCCGATTCTCAAGGGTTTCGGCATGACCGCTCCAGATCGTTGAAGGAGGCATTCAGACAAACCACTGTCTTAGCGCCGGGAAATGCGCAAAGACAAGTCCGCTGAAGACATGGGTGGCGTGTGGCCCGCTCAGCGTCCTTGCGAAGACGCCAGCGGGATGACGTTGTGCAACGTCTCTTCGGCTTCCGACAGGAAGCGCTTGATATTGCGCGCGGCCTGCCGCGTGCGCTGCTCGTTCTCCACGAGCGCGATGCGCACATAGCCCTCGCCGTACTCGCCGAAACCGACACCCGGCGACACCGCGACGCCGGCCTTTTCGAGCAGCAGCTTGGAGAAGTCCAGCGAGGTCATGCCGCGCATCTGCTCGGGAACCCTGGCCCAGGCGAACATGGTCGCCGGCGGCGCCGGCACATCCCAGCCGGCCCGGCCGAACGCTTCGACGAGACAGTCGCGCCGCGCCTTGTAGACCTGGCGGATTTCTTCCACGCAATCCTGCGGACCGTTGAGCGCGGCCGCCGCGGCGACCTGGATCGGCGTGAACGCGCCGTAATCCAGATAGGATTTCACCCGCGCCAGCGCCTTGATCAGCGTCTCGTTGCCCACGGCAAAGCCCATGCGCCAGCCGGGCATGGCATAGGTCTTCGACAGCGACGTGAACTCCACCGCGACATCCATCGCGCCGGGCACCTCAAGGATCGAGGGCGGCGGGTCGATATCGAAATAAATCTCCGAATAGGCGAGATCGGACAGGACGATCAACTCGTTCTTGCGCGCATAGTTGATGACTTCGCGGTAAAAGTCGCGGTCGGCCACCACCGCGGTGGGGTTGGCCGGGAAATTGAGCACCAGCGCGGTCGGCTTGGGAACGCTGTGGCGCAGCGCGCGGTCGACATGCACGAGAAACTCGTCATCGGCCGAAGCGGGGACGTGTCGGATGGCGGCGCCCGAGATGATGAAGCCGAATTCGTGGATCGGATAGGTCGGGTTGGGCGCGAGGATCACGTCGCCGGGCGCGGTGATGGCCTGCGCCATGTTGGCGAAGCCCTCCTTCGAGCCGAGCGTGGCGATCACCTGCGTGTCCGGATCGAGCTTCACGCCGAACCGGCGCTCGTAATAGCCGGCCTGGGCGCGGCGCAGCCCGGCGATCCCGCGCGAAGCGGAATAGCGCGTGGTGCGCGGCTTCTGCACCGTCTCGACCAGCTTGTCGACGATGTGCTGCGGCGTGGGCATGTCCGGGTTGCCCATGCCGAAGTCGATGATGTCCTCGCCGCGGGCGCGGGCCTCGGCCTTCAGCGCGTTGACCTGCTCGAAGACGTAGGGTGGAAGCCGCTTGATCCGGTGAAAATCCATTTCCATTGCAGGTGCTCTCCCTCGGAGATGACAGGGGTATCGCGCTGTCAGCGCATCGGCCCGTCCCCTTTATTGTCTGTAAGCAGTTCTGGGCTCAGCGTTTTTCTATGTCAGCTTCGGCGGATGCCCTGTGCCTCTTCTGGTCGTTCTTCAGTTCCTCGATCATCGCGGCCTTTTCTTCATCTGACAGGCTCGCGTCTTCGCCCCGGACGATCTCGCCGAGCTTGGGGTAAGGCAGATCGCTCACGCTGCACCCGGCCAGCAATACCGCCGCCGCCAGAGCCGCAAAGGCTCCTCTTCCGATTGAATTATCCCTCATCGCCGGTTCCGTTTCCGTTTCGATTATGCGATCAACGCACAACACCGGAATTCACTGGCGCCGAAACTTTTACACCCGCGCAACTGCCGCAACACGCCGACTGCGTGAACCGGAAGCGGGCCGGGATCGACGCCGTGAAACGCTTTGCAGGGCCCGTGCAACGCACATACGGTTTTCGCTGCACCGCCGAAGGCCTATATGCAAAGCAATATCGCATTAATAGCAACACAATTCGTTGGAAACAATTATGGCGGATGGACCGAAAAACGATTCTGGCGACACCACAAACGAAACAGCGCAGCTTCCCGCAACCGCTCCAGACGCCTTTTCCCGCAATCTCGTGACCGCCCTCGACCGCGGCATGGAAGCGCTGGCGCGCATGCTCGACGAGCGCAAGCTGGTCTACGGGCCGTACAGCGCGCCGAGCGAAGCCAGCGAGGCCAGCCATGCGCTGTCGGCAGTCATGGAGTACTGGCTGAGCGAACCGGAGAAACTCACCAGGGCTCAGACGCAACTGGCCGGCGACTTTATCGAGCTGTGGGGGCGCACCTATCAGCGGTTTCTCGGTCAGCAGGTCGAGCCGGTAGCCCGGCCGGAAAAGGGCGACCGCCGATTCGCCGACCCGGAATGGGACGAAAACCCGTTCTTCGACTTCATGAAGCAGGCCTATCTGCTCACCACCCACTGGGCCGAGGACCTTGTAGAAAAGGCCGAGGGCCTTGAGGACCGCAAGAAGCGCCGCGCGCAGTTCTACCTCGACCAGCTCACCACCGCGCTGTCGCCGTCGAACTTCCCCTTCACCAACCCGGAAGTGATTCGCACGACGCTGTCCTCCAACGCCGAGAACCTCGTGCAGGGTATGGACAACCTGCTGGAAGACCTGGAACGCTCCGGCGACCTGTTGAAGATCCGCCAGACCGACATGACCGCCTTCAAGGTCGGCGAAAACCTTGCGACCACGCCGGGCAAGGTCGTGTTCCAGAACGAGTTGATCCAGCTTATCCAGTATTCGCCGACGACGGAGACCGTATATGAAACGCCGATCATGGTCATTCCACCGTGGATCAACAGGTATTACATCCTCGATCTCGTCCCGAAAAAGTCGTTCGTCAAATATCTCGTCGATCAGGGCTATACCGTCTTCATGGTCTCCTGGGTCAATCCCGGCCCGGAACTCGCCGACAAGACGTTCGAAGACTATATGCGCGAAGGCGTGCTGACCGCCAGCGACGTGGTGCGCCAGATCTGCAATGTCGAGCAGATCACGCCGGTCGGCTATTGCGTCGGCGGCACCCTGCTGGCGAGCACGCTGGCCTACAACGCCGCGCGCGGCGACGACCGTTTCCACGCCGCCGGCTTCCTGACCGCGCAGACCGATTTCACCAGGGCGGGCGACCTGCTGGTGTTCATCGACGAGGAACAACTCGAGGCCATCGAGAAGATGATGGCGCAGACCGGCTATCTCGACGGCTCGCGCATGGCAACGGTGTTCAACATGCTGCGCCCGCGCGACCTGATCTGGCCGTATGTCGTCAACAACTACCTGCTGGGGAAGGAGCCGTTCCCCTTCGACCTGCTGTTCTGGAACTCCGATTCCACGCGCATGACGCGCGCCAATCACAGCTTCTACCTGCGGGAGTTCTACCACAACAACAAGCTGGCGCGCGGGGAAATGGAGCTTGGCGGGGTCAGGCTCGACCTGTCGAAGGTCACGCTGCCGGTCTACGAGCTGGCCACGCGCGAGGACCATATCGCGCCGGCGGAGTCGGTTTTCGCCGGGTCGAAGCTGTTCGGCGGGCCGGTGCGGTTCGTGCTGGCGGGCTCGGGCCATATCGCCGGGGTGGTCAATCCGCCCTACAAGGAGAAGTACATGCACTGGGCCGGCGGCGACAGGAGCGACGGGCCGAGCGCGCGCGCGTTCGAGACGCTCGAGGACTGGATCGCAGCCGCGACCGAGCGGCCGGGTTCATGGTGGCCGGATTTCGTGGAATGGCTCGCGCCGCAGTCGGGCGAGCGGGTCGAAGCGCGCGCGCCGGGCGCGCCGTCGTTCCCGCCCATCGAGGATGCGCCGGGGAG
>JBKGZY010000139.1:0-7198 GCA_046543175.1 Dichotomicrobium sp. | reverse complement strand
TCAATAAGTTGCTAGTGGTCCTTGTGATTCAGACATTTGCTCGGGCGGGCGCTGCTTACGGGAGGCAAATGTCTGAATCGGACCACTAGGTCGAGATTGAGAGAGGGGGCTGGGCTGCCGTGGTGCTCGGAAAATCGGCCGGGCAGAAAGCCGGGGGGGAGGGCCGCTTTCCGGTCTGTCGCCTTCGCGGCACGGCTTCTCGACTTCCGGAGGCATCGTGCACAAGACATGCGCCGAACGTCTGGACAATACCAACGCTCGGCGCATCTCGTCAGGAACATCAGTAGCCGTAACGGCAGCGCTTGTACTTCTTCAGCCAGTGGTAATGGCCGGTGCGGAAATACTTCTTCTTGAGCCAGTAGCAGCCATGATAGTACCCGCGATGGTGGTAGCCATAGCTGTACTTGGGTCCGTGAAACTTGAAGCCGAAGTGTCCGCGCTTGCCACCGGCTTCGGCCGTCCCGGCAAGGCCGCCGATGAGAACCGCAGCCAAGGCGCCAATCAGTAGTTTCTTCTTGCTGGTCATGTCCACTCTCCGTTCTGGATCGCTGCGAGCCTCTTGCCCGCGCTACACCCACAGAGATACCGGGATCCGGCTCGCTCGAGTGTGACGCCCATCACGAGATTGCGCTTTCGAAAAGCAGGGACACGGCCGAGCGCGATGGCATCCGCCGCACGGCACGCGGAACCTGCACGGCAGGTTGACCGGACGTAAGCGTGTGTGCATCCTGTAACTGTGATCACAGTTGCCAACCAAGAAACGGATCACAGGGAGGAATAAGCTCATGACAGGCATGAAGACCTACACCCGCCGACGGGTGCTTCAGGGGACCGTGGCGACGGGCGCCGTGGCCGCGACCTCGAGTATCGGCTTTCCGCGGATCCTGAGGGCGGCCGAGCCGATCAAGCTGGGCCATCTGACGCCGCGCACCGGCTTTCTCGGCCAGCTCGGCGAATACGGCCTCAACGCCGCGCGCATGGCGGTCGACGAAATCAACGCCGACGGCGGCATCGACGGCCGCGAGATCGAACTGATCGCCGAGGACAGCGTCAAGCCGGGCGTCGCCGTCAACAAGGTCGATCAGCTGATCAACCGCGAGGGCGTCAGCGCCCTGCTCGGCGAGATCAGCTCCGCGACCGCGCTGGCGATCGGCGAAGCGGCGATGCGCAACAAGACGCTCTACATCAATACCGGCTCGAATTCCGACGCCTTGCGCGGGGAGAACTGCAACCGCTTCATGTTCCACGTCGAAGGGTGCAACACGATGTACACCAAGACGATCGGCCAGTGGCAGGTGAACCAGGGGCTGATGGACGGCGCGAAGTGGTATTTCCTGACCGCCGACTACGCCTTCGGGCACGACCTGCGCCGGGTGTCGCAGCGCTTCTTCGAGGACCAGGGCGGTTCGATCGTCGGCGACGACCTGGTGCCGACCGGAACCAGCGACTACAGCAGCTACATCCTCAAGATCCGGCGCGAACAGCCGGACATGGTGTATCTGAACCTGGCCGGCACCGACCAGACCACCTTCTTGAAGCAGTACAACGAGTACGGCCTGGACTACCCGCTCTCGGGCGGCGTCATGGACACGCTCCAGTTCTGGGCCGCCGGCCTCGAGAACCTGAGCGGCCACTGGCAGAGCCTGTGGTATCACGGCTTCGACACGCCGAGCGCCGACGCGTTCAAGAAGAACTTCCAGGAGCGCCACGGTACGCCGCCGGAAAACCAGGCCTGGGGCGACTACACCGCGATGCACATCATCGCCCAGGGGCTGCGCGAAACCGGCAGCACCGAGAGTTCCGACCTGATCGACTACTTCGAAGGCGGGGCCGAGTTCGACCTGATGAAGCGCCGCCCAGGCCATTTCCGCAAGCGGGACCACCAGTTGCTCCAGGAGATGTACGTGGTGGAGGTCAAGGATCCGGCCGATTCTCAGGACGAGTGGGACATCTTCAACGTCGTGCAGCCGGTACCCGCGGAGGGCGAGCCGCTGGAGACGATCCAGCCCACCAGCGAAGAGAACCCGTGCGAGATGCAGCCGGCGTAAGCCGCGCGTAACCCTCAGGGGTCCGGGCCGTCCGGCCCGGCTCCTTCCCCGCCCGCGTCCTGATGGAACCGGCATGGCCATCCTGATCGAGCAGATCATCAACGGCGTGATCGTCGGCGCGTATTTCACGCTGCTGGCGCTCGGCCTTTCGCTGATTTTCAGCCTGGGCGGCATCGTCAATCTGGCGCACGGCGCCTTCTATGCCATCGGCGCCTATATCGCCGTGGAACTGGACCGCCAGCTCGGCTACCCGCTCGCCTTCGCCATTTCGCCGGTGGTCACGGCGCTGATCGGCATGGCGATCGAGGTGGTCTTCCTGCGCCGGCTGGTGGCGCGAGACCCCGTGCTGACCCTGCTGTTCACCTTCGGGGTGGCGATCATCATCGAGGAAGGCCTGCGGCTGGTCTGGGGCGCGACCGGCATCCCGTTCAGCATCCCCGAGATGTTCAGGGGCATCCTGGTCGTTGGCGATTTCCTGGTGACCTATTACCGGCTGGCCATCCTCGCCGCCGTGGTGGTTGCGGTTGCGCTGGTCTGGCTGCTTCTGAACCGCACCGACTTCGGACTGATCGTGAAGGCCGGCACCTCCGATCCCGAGATCGTCCGGTCGCTCGGGATCAATCTGCGCCCGATCCAGACCACCGTGTTCGGCATCGGCATCGCGCTGGCTGCCATCGCCGGGGTCGTCTCGGCGCCGCTGGCCGGCGTTCACCCGGCGATGGGCACCGAGGTGGTGACGGCGGCTTTCGTCATCGTGGTGATCGGCGGGCTGGGCAGCTTCTGGGGCACGCTGCTGGCCGGTGTCCTGGTCGGCGTGGTGCGCGGCGTCACCATCACCGTCCTGCCGCCGGCGGCGGACGCCTCGATGTACGCGCTGATGGTGCTGGTGCTGCTGCTGCGCCCGCGCGGCCTGCTCGGCGAGGAGATGGAGAAGCTCGAACAATGAGCCCGCGCACGCTCGCCCGCCATCCGCTGACGCTGCTCGCGCTCGGCCTGCTGGTCCTGCCGGCCGCGGTCCATGCCATCGGCATGACCAACGTCGCGGCGACCAAGCTCGCGCTGTTCGTGCTGGTCGGGCTCGGCTTCAATGTCCTGCTTGGCTACACGGGTCAGGTATCTTTTGGCCATGCGATGTTCTTTGGCCTCGGCGCCTATGCCGCGGCGCTGTTCCAGATCCACCTGGCGCCGCAAGGCTTCTGGCTGCCGATCCTGGTGGCGCTGGCGTTCAACCTGGTGATGGGCATTGTCATCGGGTTCCTGATCCTGCGCCGGCGCGGGGTGTATTTCGCGCTCCTGACGCTCGCCTTCAGCGCGATGTGGTTCTCGATCATCTACCGCTGGACCGACTTCACGGGCGGCGAGAACGGCCTGCGCGGGGTTGGCCGGCCGGCCACGCTCGGCCTCGACCCGGACGCCGACCTGGTGTTCTACTATCTTGTCGCAGGCATCGTGTTCGCCGGCGGCATCCTGCTGTGGCGGCTCGTCAACTCGCCGGTCGGCAGAGTGTTCCAGGCGATCCGCGAGAACGAGCAGCGCTGCCGGTTCCTCGGCTACCGGGTCACGATCTACAAGCTGATCGCCTTCACCGTCTCGGCGCTGTTCGTCAGCCTTCCCGGCAGCTTGTACGCCTACCTTTTGTATTTCGTCTCCGCCGATCTGGTCAGCGTGCCGTTCTCCGGCGAGATCCTGGCGATGTCGATCATCGGCGGGTCCGGCTATTTCCTCGGGCCGCCTGTCGGGGCGATCTTCTACATCGTGTTCCAGGAGTGGCTGTCCGCCTTCACCGCAAGCTGGCAGCTCTGGTTCGGGGTGCTGTTCGCCGGCATCATCTTCTTCTCGCCTGACGGGCTGCTCGGCATCGGCGACCGGGTGACGGCGCCGTTCCGCAAGAGCACCGGCGGCGCGATGGAGAAGCGGGTCACGCCCGCGCTCGGCCCCGTGCCGGACTTCCTGCGCATGCAGCCGGGCCACGGCACGCTCCTGCGGGCCGAGGGGCTGCACATCTCGTTCGGCCCCGTGCACGCGGTGCGCGGCGTCGATTTCTCCCTTCACCACGGCGAACTCAAGATCGTCATTGGGCCGAACGGCGCCGGCAAGACCAGCCTGTTCAACCTGCTGTCCGGCATGTTCCCGCCGGATGCGGGCACCATCCGCTTCGAGGGCCATCCCATCCAGGGCCTGCCGACCGCCGACTTTCCGCGCCTTGGCATCAGCCGCTCGTTCCAGATCACCAATCTCTTCGAGAGGCTGACCATCGCGCAGAACATGCGCCTCGCGGTGCAGGCCATGCACGGCGCCCGCTACAACCCGTGGCGGCACGCCGATGCCATCGACGTGGTGGAGCGCGAGACCGCGGAACTGCTGAGTTTCATCGGGCTGCGGGGCATGGAGGATGTCAAGGTCGCCGACCTGTCGGGGGGCGGCAAGCGGCTGCTGGAGATCGGCCTCAGCCTCGCCTCCAAGCCGCGCGCGCTTCTGCTCGATGAACCGCTGGCCGGGCTGGCCGCGGCGGAGCGCGAGCGCATCGTCCAGCTTGTGCATGCGCTGTCCGAGCACATGGCGGTGCTGATGGTCGAGCACGACATTGACCGCGCCTTCGCGATCGGCCGCCACATCACCGTGATGCATGACGGCGAGATCCTGGCCGACGGCACGGCCGAAGAGGTGCGCGCGCATCCGGATGTGCAGCGCGTCTATCTGGGCCAGGGCGCCGCCGGCGCTCCGGCGCGGCGAACGGCGCAGGTCCCGGGCGAGGTCCTGCTGCGGGTGGATAAGATCAACACCTTCTATGGCTCCAGCCACATCCTGCACGATGTCTCGCTGGACCTGCGAAGCGGCGAGATCGTCGGGCTGCTGGGCCGCAACGGCGCTGGCAAGTCGACCGTGATCAAGACGGTGATGGGGCTTGCCAGACCGCGCTCGGGCCGCATCACGCTCGACGGGGTTGAGGTTGCCGGACTGGGGCCGGAGAAGCTGGGACGGCTTGGCATCGGCTACGTGCCGCAGGGCCGCAGGCTGTTCAACAATCTCAGTGTCGCCGCCAATATCCGCCTGGGCCGGCTGCAACGCCGGACCGGGGTTGGCGCTTCCTGGTCCGATGCCGATATCGAGCGTTTCTTTCCCAGGCTGCCGACGTTGTATGGCCGCAAGGCCGGCGTTCTTTCCGGCGGCGAGAAGCAGATGGTGGCGATCGCCCGGGCGCTTGTCGGCGATGTGCGGTTGTTGATGCTCGACGAACCGTTCGAGGGATTGGCTCCGGCCGTGATAGATGAACTGTCCGAAGCGATCAGCGCGCTGCGCGAACAGGTTCCGGTGCTGATCGTCGAGCACGATCTCGACCGGGTGCTGGCGCTGGCCGACCGGGTTTACGTCCTGGATCGCGGGACCGTCACCTATGAGGGGCCCGCGGCGCCGCTGCTGGAAGACCTGGACTATCGCAAGCAGGTGCTGTGGGTGTGATTATGGCGGAGACGCGCGCGCCTACGGGGCGCAATCCGAAAGACGGCCGCACGGTGCAGCGGCAGGTATACGCCAAGCTGCGCTGGGCGCTGTTGAGCGGCCAGTACCGGCCGGGCGAAGGTATCTCGATCCGCAAGCTCGCCGATGCCTTCAACACCAGCATGACGCCGGTGCGCGAAGCCCTGCGCCGGTTGGAGAGCGAGGGGGGGCTTGTGGAAGGCGGCAACCGGATGCTGTCGGTTCCGCGGGCCACGCTCGCTTCATTGCAAGAGCTTTACAAGGTGCGGCTGGCGCTGGAAGGGCTGGCGACCGAGGAGGCGGCCGAACAGATCACCGATGCCGAGCTCGAGACGGTGGCGGGCGTCTGCGCCGAGATGCAGCGCGCGGCCGAGGCGTTCGATGTTTCCACCTATCTGGACAGCAACTGGCGCTTCCACGCGGCGATCTATGGCGCCGCGCGTTCGCCGCTGCTGCTCGGCATGATCGAGGGGCTGTGGCTGCGGGCCGGGCCGATGATCGCCCTCGTGCCCGGGCCGGAACACTTCGAGCGTTCCATGCCCAGCCACTGGGCCGCCCTGCGCGCGCTCCAGCGTCGCGACGGTCCGGCCGCCCGGACCGCGATCGAGCAGGACCTGAAGGACGCCGCCAATGACCTCGCCGGTCTGCTCGCCGACGACCAGCCACGGAGATGCGCATGATCGATCCGCTCGAGCGCCTGCGCCCGCCGCCCGGCTTGCGCGTGCTGGTCACGGCCGGCGCGTCCGGTATCGGCCGCTGCATCGCCGAGGCCTTTACGGCGGCCGGGGCCACGGTAGCCCTTTGCGATATCGATACCGGGGCGCTCAAGGCGGCCCGCACGGCCCTGCCGGGCGCCATCGCAACACAGGCCGATGTCGCCGATGAGGACGCCATCTCGGCGCTGGCCGACGATCTGCGCGCGCGGTTCGGCGGCCTTGATGTCGTCGTCAACAACGCCGGCATCGCCGGGCCCACCGAGCATGTCGAATCCATCCCGACGGCCGACTGGCGGCGCACCATCGATGTCAACCTGAACGGCCAGTACATCGTCGCCGCCCAGACGGTGCCGCTTTTGAAGCGGGCGGGCGACGGCGCCCTGATCAACATCGCCTCGGTGGCGGGCCGGCTCGGATACGCCTTCCGCACGCCTTATGCCGCCAGCAAATGGGGCGTGGTCGGACTCACCGCCAGCCTGGCCAAGGAACTCGGCCCCGACGGCATCCGGGTGAACGCGATCCTGCCGGGCATCGTGCGCGGTCCGCGCATCGAGCGGGTCATCGCGGCGCGCGCGCAGGCGCTTGGGGTGGACTACGCCGAAATGGAGCGGCGCTACCTGGAGAAGGTGTCGCTCCGGCGCATGGTCGAGCCCGAGGATGTCGCCTCGATGGCGCTGTTCCTTTGCAGTCCCGGCGGGCGCAACGTCTCCGGCCAGGCGCTCAGCGTCTGTGGCAATGTCGAGGATTTGTGAGCAGGTAGCCCGGATGGAGCGCAGCGCAATCCGGGGGATTCTTTGCTTTCCGGCCCACATCCGTGGGCCGGTTACGGCCCAACGGGCCGGCCGCCGGTCGGCGGCTCAGCCGCGCTAAAGCACGGCTGGGGAGTGCGACTGCCCGCCATCGAGCAGGTAGCCCGGATGGAGCGCAGCGCAATCCGGGGGATTCTTTGCTTTCCGG
>JBKGZY010000138.1:0-7315 GCA_046543175.1 Dichotomicrobium sp. | reverse complement strand
CGATGAGCGCGACCTTCCCTTTCCAACCAGTGCCGTCGGCTGTCTACGGCCAGTCGACCTCGTTGAAAATCGCCTGCGCCTCCGGGGCATTCGCGCCGTAGCTGGCCGCGCCCGTGGAGTTGTCCGGCACGAAGTAGCCGAGCTGCGCAACGCCTTCATCCAGCGGAACGCCCGGAACGGCCGGATACTCGTTGTTCTGACGGGCGAAGTGCTGCTGCGCGAAATCGGACGAGAGGAATTCGAGCAGCTTGATGGCGTTCTCGCGGTTGGGCGCATTGGCCGTCACGGCGCCGGCCGCAACATTGACATGCGCGCCGCGGCCGCCCTGGTTGGGCCAGATCCAGCCGATCCGGTCGATGCCTTCGGTCAGCCCGCTGACATCGCCGACAAGGCCGCGCACGAAATAGTAGTGGTTGGCGACGGCGATGCCGCACTCGCCGGAAACGATTCCGCGAAGCTGGTCGGTGTCCCCGCCCTGCGGCTCGCGCGCCATGTTCTCGCGGACGCCGGCGGCCCACTCTTTCGCCTTGTCGCGGCCATGCACCTCGATCATCGAGGCGAGCAGCGACAGGTTGTAGATGTTCGTCGACGAACGGATGCAGATCATGTCGTCATAGGCGTCGTCGGCGAGTGCCTCGTAGGTGCGTGGCGGATTGTCCACGCGGTCCTTGTCATAGAAGATGATGCGCGCACGCTGCGACAGGCCGAACCAGTGGCCCTCGGGATGCCGCAGATGCGGCGGGATGCGCGCGTTGAGAACCTCCGAATCGACCGGCGCGAGCAATCCGGCTTCATCCGCCCGCCAGATGCGGCCGGCATCGACGGTCAGGAAGATGTCGGCCGGGCTGTTCTCGCCCTCGGCCTGCATCCGGGCCATCAACTCGTCGCTGTTGCCCTCGATCCGGTTGACGGTAATGCCGGTACGTTCCTTGAACTCGGCAAACAGGGCATCGTCGGCGTCGTAGTGCCGGGCCGAGTAGACATTCACCTCGCCCTGGGCCTGTGCCGCGGACGGGAGCGCGAGGGCCACGAGCGTGACCGCCAGGGCGATGCACGCCCCGCGCGCCAAGAATTCATGTTGCATAATCTTGCCTCCAATACTCGGGGGACAAAGCCCCGCAATCGGATTGAACGGATGAGCGCAGAACGGGCGCAGCGCTCGTGATATGCGGATTGCGCGCGCCGACGCCCACGCGCATGGAAAAACAGGAGAGGGGCAGAGTCAAACGAATAAGCTAACAAAACCAATATGCTAGAAAAACTCTAATTCTAATTCTAAAGTGCTACAGTCAGGATTTATGGGCGTGCTGCCTACCCGGCGCGCGGGGCCGAAATTGGCCCGGCGACGGTGCCGGCAGAGCGATCCGAGGCTCCACCTGCTTGGCGTCGGTCGTTGCTTGAACTGGAATAAACTCAAATACAAGCCGCAACGGCAATGATCGTGGTTTTTTAGAATTAGATTAAGAGCAAATATAATCAGTGAATGCGGCGCTTTGTCTTGAATGAATGCTTTTCATCGTCTTGACCCTCGGCCAGTGCCGGAATAACATACTCCTGCACTCGGGAATCCCATGACCAATAGAAACGCGCCATGACTCTGACCAAGCGAAAACAAGAGACGATGAACAACCATCGACTGCGCGCGGATGCACCGCGCGGCGGCGGCCTCTATCAGCTTGGCAGAGCAGAGCGGCTCACCGGCTTCGGCTTTCGCTGCTGGCTGGCCGGCTACCAGAACGGAACGATCGACTGCTGGGAGCAGGCCTGGAACGCCTATGCCCTTGAACTCGGCCCGCACGCGGCGCGCCATGCGATTCGCGATCTGTCCTGCTGGGTGCGGTCGGTATCTGGTCACGCCCGGCGCGGCATCGCATTATGCCCCGCCGCCTGCACGCAGTTCGGCTACGACGAATGCCTCGCCGTGTCCATGATCGCCGCGGCCCAGCACAAATGCCCCGGCGTCAAGGCCTGCGCCTTCGCGCTGCTCGGCTGCGAGCAGTTCGACGAAGTGATCGCCAGCGCGACACAGTTCGCCGCGGTGCTGCGCGAGAACAGTCTTGTGCTCGGCCACAGCCCCATCGTGGAACCACTCGCGCAGAACACGGACGGGACGGATGGTCGCGTGCATTGACACGCCGGTCTTTCGGAGGCGGTTCCCTCCTTGCGCCGCGATCATGCAGTCCGCTCATCAAGGTTGTTTAGAACATTGCATTTCCTGCATTTTCGCCGTTGCCGTAGCCTGCTGCCCGGATGACGACGATGGAGGCGGCAGTGAGACAGCACGGTATGCGCAAGACGACCCTGCGGCGATGGGCGCTGACCACAGGACTGGCCGCGGCGACGATATGCCTGCCTGTGACACTCGTCCATGCCGACCCGGCGCATGGCTATTCGCCCGTGCACGAACTCAAATACGGCGCGGGCTTCGCGCATTTCGCCTATGCCAACCCCGACGCGCCGAAAGGCGGGCATCTGCGCCTCGGCGCGACGGACACGTTCGATTCGCTCAATCCGCTGCGCTATCCCGGCCGTGTCCCGAAGCAGGTCCGCAAGCTGGTTTTCGACAGCCTGCTGGTGCGCAGCGCCGATGAGCCGGCCGCGTATTACGGATTGCTGGCCCGAACCGTCGATGTATCGGACGACTGGCGGCGGGTCAGTTTCACGCTGCGTTCCAATGCGCGCTGGCAGGACGGCGAACCCGTGACCGCAGAAGACGTTGCCTTCACGTTCCGCACGCTGCGCGAACAGGGTCCCCCGTTCTACCGCCAGGCGCTGCGTCGCTATCAGGTGCAGCTGAGCGGGCCGGAACAGGTGACCTTCCGCTCACAGTCCGCCGAGCGCGACATGGTGCGCATCCTCGGGACAATGCCCATCCAGCCGGCGCATTTCTGGGCGGGGCGCGACTTGTCAGGTCACGGGCTGACGCCGCCGCTGGGGTCCGGGCCGTACCGCGTCGAAAAGGTGGACGCGGGCAAGGCCGTCACGCTGGCGCGAAACGCGGATTATTGGGGCGCCGAACTGCCGGTCAATCGCGGACGCTTCAACTTCGATCGCATCACCACCGTTTATTACCGTGACGACAGCGTGGCGCTGGAAGCGTTCCGGGCGGGCGACTACGACCTGCGCCTCGAGAACACGCCGGCGCAGTGGGCGCGCGGCTATGACGGGCCGGCGCTGCGCGGCGGCGAAATCAGGCGCGACGCCATCGAGACGAAAACCGCCGGCGAACTGACGATGCTCGTGTTCAATCTGCGCCGCGAGCCGTTCGACGACCGGCGGGTGCGCCGCGCGATCAGCCTTGCCTATGATTTCGAGTGGACCAACAGCCACCTGATGTACGGGCTGATGACGCCTGCCGCGAGCTATTACGGCGAGACGGAGTTCGCGGCGCGCGGTAGGGCGTCGGAAGCGGAACGCCGCCTGCTCGAGCCTGTTGCCGCGGAATTGCCCAGGGGGCTGTTCGAGGCGGCCGATCCGGGGCTGCGCGACGGCGTGACCTCGCGCCGGGAGGCCTTCGCGAAAGCCGACCGGCTGCTGGACGAGGCCGGGTTGACCGTCGCGGACGGCCAGCGGGTGTCGGGCGAGACCGGCGCGCCGCTGGAAATCGACCTGCTCAATTACGATCCGAGCCTGACCCGTATCCTCGGGCCCTTCGCGAGAAACCTCGAACGCCTCGGAATCACGCTGAACTATCCGCTGCGCGACCCGGCGACCGGCACCCGGCGAACGCTCGACCACGATTTCGATATGACCGTGCTGAAGCTGAACCGTTCACCGCGCGCGGTGCCGGGCAACAACGAAAGCCTCTTGTGGGGTAGCGCGCTCGCGGACCGGGAAGGCTCATACGCACTGGCGGGCGCCAAAGACCCAGCGCTGGATGCCATGCTGCGCCAGATGGTCTCCGCGCGCGACATGCACGGCCTGAGAACGGCCGCGCGCGCCTTCGACCGCGTCCTGCGCTGGCGCCACTACGCCATCGGGCTGTGGCGCAAGAACGCGGTCTGGCTCGCGTACTGGAACAGGTTCGCCCGCCCGGAGCGCACGCCGCGCTACGTACCGAGCTTCATCGATCTTTGGTGGCTCAAGCCGGAAAGTCGGCAGAGTCGCGCTTCGGAAAAGCAATAAACCAGGAAGACAAACGGTCCATGCCGGACCACGCGCAAGCTCAGGAGAACGCCATGTATATCGCCATGAACAGGTTCAAGGTCGTCAAGGGCCGCGAGGCGGAGTTCGAGGAGATGTGGCTCAATCGCGAATCCTATCTCGACGAGGTGCCCGGGTTCGTGGAATTCCACTTCCTGCGCGGTCCCGAGCGCGACGATCACCGGCTGTATTCCTCGCACACGGTGTGGGCGTCATATGCCGCCTTCGAGGACTGGACACGCTCCGAAGCCTTCCGCAAGGCGCATGCCAATGCCGGAACCAGGAACGCGGGCATGCTCCTCGGCGGGCCGGAATTCGAGGGCTTCGAGGTCGTCAACGAGATCAAGCCGCAAGCCTCATAGCCGCTGCGCTGCGAACGCCATGCATCTTCGCGAACTCGACGCCAACCTGATCGTGATCCTCGACGCGCTGCTGCTCGACGCCAGCGTGACCAAGGCCGCCGAGCGCCTCGGGCGCAGCCCCTCGGCCGTGAGCCACGCGCTCGCGCGCCTGCGCGAGATCTTCGACGACCCGCTGTTCGTGCGCGCCGGCCAGCGGCTCGTGCCCACCAGCCGCGCCACGCAGCTCGCGCCGACGGTTCACATCATCGTGTCGGGCCTGGAAGGGCTGCTGCGCCGCCAGAACGAGTTCGAGCCGATGCAGCAGCAGCGCCGGTTCATGCTCGCCTGCCGCGACATATTCGAACTGACCCTGCTGCCGGCGATGCGCGCGGAACTGGCGGAGTTGGCGCCGGGCATCGCACTCGAACGGCTCGACGCGCCGGCGGGGCATGTCGTGGAGGCCCTGCGGGCGGGCCGGGCGCAATTCGCGCTGGTGGAAGGCCCCGCCGAGGCGGAAGCCAACGACATTTCCGTGGAGACGCTGTTCCGCGACCCGTATGTGTTCCTCGCGCCAGAGCGGCATCCGCTGGCCGGCACGGTCATCGGGACCGCCGCCATGGCGGCGGATGGCCCGGCGATCATCGCCGACACGCTGCATGCGGAAACGCTGTTCGAGACATCACAGCCGCGGCCCGGCAATCTGGAAATGGCGGCCTCTCCGCTGATCGCGGTTCACGCGGCCCTGGAGCGCGGCGCAATCGCGCTGGTGCCCGAGCGGTTCAGCACCATCGCGAGGCGGCACACGGGCATGCGCGTTTTGCGAACGGATCTGGACCTGCCGCCGCTGGCGGTTCATTTGCTGTGGCATGTCAGTCAGGAGCGCGACGAATGCCACTCCTGGCTGCGGGATCGTCTGCGCTGTCAGACCGCCTCGTCCGGGGAGGCATCACCGGAAGGCAGCGAACCCGCCATAACGGCGTAACCGCCATCCCGTAGGCGGCGGTTACGGCACTTTCTCTCAATCTCCTGGAGCACGTAGCGCTTACGGTACGACCGTCTGTGCGGTCTCGAGATAGACCTCACCAACACCCCGCACTTCATCCGCATTGTGTTCTTCTGAGGCCAAGTGCAGCCGCTCGAGCGTCTGCGGCAAGCTGCACATGCCATCATTGATCTTGGCCAGCGCGATTTCAATAGTGTAACTCAGTTCGTGGATGCGTTCCAGATCGCTCGCCGTCAGTTCGTCCTTCTTCAGGACTTCTGCGACCTTCTTGTTGTATTCTGCAAAGTTCTTCACCGCTTCCTCGAGCGTTTCCGAAGGCTTGGCCTCGTAATGCTCAACACGTTCGTCCGCGACGGCCGAGCCCGCGAATGCGCTCAGCCCGATAACGACAGCGGCGATCGTTGACGTCAGCTTCACGTTCATCTTTCCTTCTCCTATCTGCGCGGCATTAAGTGAACCAGACAAGTAATCAGTCGTCCGCCCACATCCGCAGCAGGTTCGTCCGGGCCTTGTTGAGCCGATCCAGATTGGGGGACTTGCCCTCGCGCTCGAACAGTTCCGCGGCCGTCATCTCCAGATCGAAAAGCACCTCGCGGCGCTGCGGCTCGCGCACCCAGCTTGTTACCCAGCCGACGATGGCCAGGCGTTCGCCTTCCGTCACCGGCTCCACGCGATGCAGCGTGTTGGAGGGATAGAGCACCATTTCCCCGGCCTCGAGCCGGATGGTCCGGGCCTCCAGCGCGTCGTCGATCACCAGTCCGCCGCCGGAATAAGTGTGCGAGTTCGACAGGAACAGCGTGAACGACAGGTCGGTCCGGTGCCCGTTCATGATCGCGTCGTCCACGTGCAGGCCGTATTCCATGCCCGGCGTGTAGCGCGAGACGAGCAACCGCACGAAATGCCGGGGCCGCGCCGCCGCCTTGAACAGCCGGTTCTTGCGCAGCGTTCCCTTCACCTTTTCGGTGATGGCGTTCAGGGCCGGCGAGTCGGCGGCCTGTTCGTTATTCTTCACCTGGCGGGCGTATTTGCCCGCCGTCGCCTTTCCGTCCTGAAAGTCGAGTTCGGCCGCGGCCTCGCGCAGGGCCGCGACCTCGTACTGATCCAGGACTTCGCCCAGAACGATGAACATCAATCACCCGACCTTGTCCGCGGCGATCTCCATGCGCGCGGCGGCGCCGTAGATCTTCGACGCATCGGGCTGCGGGACGTCATCGCCCAGCACGCCGCCATAGACGCTTTCGGCTTCTTCGGCCTGGCTCCGGATCGCCTCGGCGGCTTGCGCGACCTGCTCATCGTCGCTTTCCGCCAATTCGCCCGCCTCGGCCTTGACGATCTGAAGGAAGCCCCAGGAGTCCTGGTATTCCTTCTGATTGACCATCTTGCCGTCCTTGAACGCGACCTTGTATTCGTCCGCCGCGATGCGGGTCAGCAGAGCCAGCGACTTCAACTCGCTTTTCGCGCCGCCCTCGATTTCCGAGCGGATGGTCTCGAGCGTCGCGGCCACGTCGTCGTAAAGCGCGGCAACCTCCTCGGCCGGCTTGCCCGCCTCCGCCGCATCGCCCATCGCGACAAGCTGCGCCTTCAGGTCGGAATGGCCGCGCTGTTTCAGCGGGTCGGCAACGGCGTCGTATTTCTCGACGATCGGATGGCCGATATGGACCTTGCCCAATTCCAGCTCACCCATTTCGTAAAGCTTCAGGCCGGCAAGGGCGTGGCCCTGCATGAAGCCGAGATCGGTGAGAAGCTGGACTTCCGGCGCGGCCGCAGAAGAGGCGCCTTCGCCTTCGCCTTCGCCTTCGCCTTCGCCTTCGCCTTCGCCTTCGCCTTC
>JBKGZY010000137.1:0-7368 GCA_046543175.1 Dichotomicrobium sp. | reverse complement strand
GCCCCGCGCCCGGGCAACCTCCCGTGACGTGTTGTTATGCGCGCGCCTTGCCGCAGGCGGGGCGGGAAATCGTGAGTCTCCCAGACGACACCAGCCGCCCCGGTCGCCCGTGGCGGCCGGCTATACTCTTGCTTGGCTCAGCCGAACATGTCGGACGTAATGCCGGCATACCACCCCAGGCTCTCCTCGAAGGTCGCCTTGCGCATGGGGGCATCCTCGCCGGTCTGGCTGATGAAT
The DNA here is from genome assembly GCA_046543175.1 of Dichotomicrobium sp. Classification (GTDB taxonomy): domain Bacteria; phylum Pseudomonadota; class Alphaproteobacteria; order Rhizobiales; family Rhodomicrobiaceae; genus Dichotomicrobium. The sequence continues at coordinate 7,131 of JBKGZY010000137.1, read as the reverse complement.
CCGTCGGTCTTGGAAATCTTCTCGTCTGTCGGTTCATAGCTGGCCCCGACCTTCACGCCGTCCTCCGCCGCGATCAGCGACCAGCATGTGTTGGAATAACGCGGCGGGAAGCTGCGTGCGTCCGTCAAGGCGCCCCGGATCGCCATCGCCGCCGCCTTGGCCTGGCTGTTGGCGGAGAACCCCGACTTCGGCATGTCCCCCTGGCTGGTCGCATCGCCCAGGATATAGACGTTCTCGTCCGTTCGCGACTGCATGGTGGCGGGAACGACGGGCGCCCAGTCGCCTTCGGTGAGACCGGCGTCGTGGCAGATGCGCCCGGCCTTCTGCGCTGGAATGACGTTGCAGACATCGACCTTCTCGACCGAGCCGTCTATCACGACCTCCATCGCATCGGGCCGCACTTCGACACTGCCACCGCCGAAATCCGGACCGATCCGCTGGATCATGCCGCTGTAGTGCTTCTGCCAGCCCTCTTCGAACAGCGCCTGTTTCGAGAACTTCGCCTTGGGATCGAGGATCAGGATGGTGGCCTTCGGGTTCGTCTGCTTGAACTGATGCGCGACCATCGACACCCGCTCGTACGGTCCCGGCGGGCACCTGTAGGGGTTGGGCGGGGCGACCATCGCGTAGACGCCGCCTTCGCGCATGCCCATGACCTGGGCCTTCAGCAGCTCGGTCTGGCTGCCCGCCTTGTAGGCGTGGGGCATCGCGTTCTGAGCGCTGATGTCCCAGCCCGGCACGCTGCCTTCGATAAAGTCGATGCCCGGTGACAGGACCAGCGCGTCGTAGCCGAGCGTGTCGCCGCCCGACAGGGTCACGGTCTTCGCGTCCCGGTCCACGCCGGTCGCCCATTCATGGACGACGTTCACGCCGTACTCGGAGGCGAGCTTGCCATAGGTATGCGCAATGCTTTCAAGCGTGCGGAAGCCGCCGAGATACAGGTTCGAGAAGAAGCAGGTGTAATAGGTGCGCGTTGGTTCGATCAGGGTAACGTCGATGGCGCCGTTGCTGTCCTTGGCGATGTAACGTGCTGCGGTTGCTCCGCCCGCGCCACCACCCACGACGACGACGCGCGGCCGCGCCTGCCCGCTGACCATCGGCGCGGACAGCATGACGGCCGCGGCTGCCGAGGCGCCCAGGAATTTCCGTCTGCTAAGGCTCATTTTTTCCTCCCTAGGATTGGCGGACCATTCTCACAGGCTTTATTGGTCGGGGTCCGCGAAATATGCGGCGAGCGCCGCGATCTCTTCGTCCGACAGGCGTGACGCGATCATTTGCATCACCGGATGCGGGCGCAGCTCTTGCTTATAGGCGTGCATGGCCGCGACGAAGTCTTTCTCTGGCCAATGCCTGATCGACGGAATGCCCTTGTCGCTGCCATCCGCCTGGTGGCAGGTCGTGCATTCGCTGGAGAGGTAGGCCCCGTAGGCGGGATCGCCATCGATAGCAAGGATTTCGGGGTCGAGGTCCGGCAGCGTGGGCCGGGCGGTCGGTTCCGCCTCGGGGATGTTCGCCGGATCGGCGGAAAACTGGCGGAGATAGGCAAGCAGGTTGGCCCGCCGGTCCGGTTCGTCCATGCCCGGGTAGCTCATGCGCGTGCCCGAGACGAGCGCGCGCGGGTTGGCGATGTAGGCATCAAGCGTGCGCAGATTCCAGGTGAGGCCGCTCGACCCCATTCGCCTGAGGCCCGGTGAATAGACGAAGTCGTCCAGCGAACCGGCTTCGCGGCCGAAGATACGATTGAGATGCGGACCGACATTATTTTCCGCGCCCGCCCCGACCTCGTGACAGGCCGCGCATTCCTGGAAGGCTTCGCGCCCGGCCTCCGGATCGCCGATCTCCGTGCCCGCCGCGGCCGTGGCCGTTACGACCGCGGCAACCAGCAGGGAGAAGACCCGGAGTCCGCGCATCAGATCATTCCTCGAAGCTCTTCATGTAAGCGATGACGGCGGAAATCTCATCGTCATCCCGCAGACCGGCGAAGGCCATGCGGTTGCCGTCGATGTAGCCGCGCGGGTCCTTCAGATAGGCCGCCAGCGTCTCTTCGGTCCACTCGAAGCCCTCTTCCGCTTTCTGCTCGAATGCCGGCGAATAGCTGAAGCCGTCGACCGCCGCGATCTGCCGGCCAACGACATCGTTCAGATGCGGGCCGACGCGGTTCGCCGCGTCCTCGCCGACCTGGTGGCAGGCCTTGCACTGGCGGAACACCTTCTCGCCCTCGGCCACCAGGTCCGGGTCGGACGCCGCTGTCGTGTCGGCCGTGGCATCTGTCTCTTCTTCTTTCGCCGCGCCACCGGCCTCTTCGGTCCCGGACGACCCCGCGACCTCCTCCCGGCGCTTGCGCGCGGCCTCGTCCTCCGGGGTGACGTCGAGAACCTGGGCGCGCTTGGTAATCTCGACGGAGTCCTTGCACTCGGTCATGCACGGCTCGCGCTTGAACTGGTCGAACTCCGTCTGCTCGCGATCATCCATAAAGAACTGACCTTCGTTCGGCATTTCGATATCGCCGAAATTCTCCTTGGAGAGTTCAAAGTCCATGTCCTCCACGATGTAATTCAGGTAGAGAACATAGGCCGTGAGCGCGTAAACCTGGTCATCGCTCAGCGACTGCGCATTGCCGAACGGCATCGCGCGATGGATATAGTCGTACACGGTCGACAGGTACGGCCAATAAGAGCCGATGGTCTTGACCGGATCATCGCTGTCAAGCGTTCCCTCGCCGCCGGCAAGCTCCGGCCAACGCCCGATGCCTTCGCCGAAGTCGCCGTGGCAGACGGCGCATTGCTCGACATAGACCTGCTCGCCTTCCGTGACGGTCCCGCTGCCATCCGGCAGTCCCGTTCCGTCAGGACGAACGTCGATATCCCACGCCGCGATTTCTTCGGGATGGGCCGGCCGTCCGAGGCCAAACTTTCCGGCCTTCGCGTCCTGCTCCGCGGCGGTCGCGGCCGCCAGCTTCATCATCGCCGTCATGCGTGCTGCCGCGTCCGGCGCAGCATCCCGTTCGGCGAGGGTGTAGGCTACGCCGGTGGCCAGGGCACTGATCCCGACCACGGCGACGCCGATCCTAAGAAACTTCGACATTCTCAGCGACCCCCTGTTCGTTCACGTACCAGGTCTGGATACCGTTGTTGTGATAGATCGAATCCTCGCCCCGTATCGCGCGCAGGGCGTCCTTGGTCGGCTGGACATAGCCGGTGGAGTCGTGCGCACGGCTCTGCAACAGCAGCGGCGAGCCGTCCCAGTCGAACTCGAAATAGAACCGGTGCATTGACTTCATGAACGAGGGGCCGGACATGCGCGCCTCGTGCCAGTTCCTGCCGCCGTCGGTGGTGACATCCACGCGGGGGATCGTGCCGCGGCCCGACCACGCGATGCCGGTTATCACGGTGCGCCCCGGCCCGTGCAGGATCGGCGCCTGCGGGCTGGGATTGGTGATGACGGACTTGGCGTCCATTTCCCAGGTGAACCGGCGCGCCTTCCCGTTCGCCAGAAGGTCGGTGTATTTGGACGTTTCCTCGCGGTGGTGCCACGGCTTGTCGCCGACCTCGATGCGGCGCAGCCACTTCACCCACATATTGCCTTCCCAGCCGGGCACGACGAGACGCACCGGATAGCCCTGTTCGGGGCGCAGTGCCTCGCCGTTCATCTTGAAGGCGATCATGCAGTCGTCGAGCGCCTTTTCCAGCGGGATCGATCGCGTCATCGCGGCGGCGTCCGCGCCTTCCGGCAGGATCCACGCGGCGCTGCTCTTCAGCCCGGCTTCTTCAAGGATGGGGCGCAGCCACACGCCCGTGTACTGCACGTTGTGGATCATGCCGTGGGTGTACTGGCAGCCGTTGAGCTGAGCCCCGCGCCATTCCATGCCCGAGTTGGCCGCGCATTCGAGAAAGTAGATCCGGTTCACGCGCGGAAAACGCAGGAGGTCCTGAAGCGTGAAGACGAGCGGGGTGTCCACCAGCCCGTTGATCATCAGCCGGTGCTGAGCCGGGTCCACTTCGGCAATGCCCGCGTGATGGCGCTCGAAGCAAAGCCCGTTCGGCGTGATGATGCCATCGAGTTCATGCAAGGGCGTGAAGTTGACCGAGCTGACCGTGTCGGCGGTCAGCCATTCCACGTTTCGCCTGACGACATGCGCTTCATGGGGAGACGGGCTGCCGTAAGGCCTGGCATCGACGCCCTCGCCGTTGTACCGGCTCCAGTCCGGGAGTTCGGTTATGGCCGGATCAGGCTCCGCCTTCGCGGTGCCGGCCGCGGCAATGGTGCCCCCAGCGGCCAGGGCGCCCGACAGGAACGATCGGCGCGACGGGCGGGAACCTTTCGTGCCTTGTGACATCGGATGTGGCCTCCACTTGCTTTAGCGCTTGCGCTCCGCGCTGCGCGAAAATGACTTGCGATCAGGCGCCGGCAACGTCGACGTTCGAGATGGCTGGGGCGGTGACCGTGCCTTTCTTGCGGATGTATGATTCAACGACATCCCAGATGGGCGGCCCCTCGGTGCCTTCATTCACACTGGCCCATCCGGCCACGACGTAATCCCGTGCCGGGTCGATCGGCTCGCCGGTCTTCAGCAGCGTGAGATTGCTGATCCGCTTTCCCCGTTCTCTGGACACATCGATGCGGTAGCCGAGCCCGCCGACCCGCACCATGTCGCCGCCCTGCTGGTAATACGGGTCCTTGTTGAAGAGGTTGTCGGCGACGTCTTCCATGACGGTCCTGAGCATCTCGCCGGTCATCGTGGTGCGGTAGGCTTCTGGATATGTCAGCGCCGTCACATCGAAGATGTCTTCGCGCGTGATCTCCGAGCCGGGCAGCAGCGTGGTGCCCCAGCGCACGCCCGGCGACAGCGCGATCTCGGCGTCGCGCTCCTCAAGAAGCGCCTGGCAGATCAGGTCGTCCCATGTGCCGTTGAAGTTGCCGCGGCGATAGAGCAGGTCGTCGGTCCTGCCGATCACCTCGGTCATTTCGGCGAGATAGGGCGCGCGCTCCTGCTCGATCACGGCGGTGATCTCGGGGTCGGGCGCGATAACGTCGGAGAATACCGGGATCAGCTTGTGGCGCACGCCCTTCATTTCGCCGCCCTGCACGTCGATATCGACGCGGGTGACGAACTTCCCGTTGGAGCCGGAGGCGACCAGAACCGTGTTGCCGACCTTGACCGGCTCGGGGATGGCGTCGTGGGTATGCGCCGTCAGGATCACGTCGATCCCGGACACCCGGCCCGCCATCTTGCGGTCCACATCGAAGCCGTTATGCGACAGCACGACGACAAGATCGGCCCCCTGGGCGCGCACCTCGTCCACCATCGCCGTCATCCGCTCCTCGCGGATGCCGAAGGACAGGTCGGGGAACATCCAGTCGGGATTGGCGATCGGCGTATACGGGAAAGCCTGTCCGATCACGGCCACCTTGGCGCCGCCGCGCTCGAACAACTTGTAGGGTTCGTAGACCGGCTCGTCCCACGTCTTGTCGAAGATGTTGGCCGCGAGAAACGCGAACGGAAGCTGCTCGGTCAGTTCGTTGACCCGGTCGATGCCGAGCGTGAACTCCCAGTGGCTGGTCATCGCGTCCGGCTGCAGGGCCTTCATGACGTTGAAGATGTCCTGGGCGGCGCTCTTGTATGTGCCGTAGGAGCCGTGCCAGGTGTCGCCGCCGTCCAGCAGCAGCGCGTCGGGCCGATCGCTCCTGATCGCCTTGATGATTGTCGCCACGCGGTCGAGACCGCCCATGCGTCCGTATTCCCGGGCAAGCGACACGAAATCGGCGTTTGTCAGCGCATAGGCGTATGGTGAGCCCGGCGCGATATCGAACATGGTCAGGAAGTCTTTGCCGCTCACATGCGGCGGCTTGCCCTTGACCTCCCCGACGCCGATGTTGATGCCCGGCTCGCGGAAATAAACGGGCGTGAGCTGGCCGTGAATGTCGGTGACGTGGATCAGCGTGACATTACCGAAGGTGTCGAATTCCAGGAGCTGATCCTGGCTCAGCGCTTGCTGCGCGGCCAGTCTGGCCCAGTCGCCGACCCCCGATGCGCCGTAAAGCGCCGACGTGGCGGCCGCGGCCTGCAGGAATTCCCGACGCGTGATCATGTTGGGGTCTCCAGAATAAGACGGGTACGTCCGGAGCGCGGGACGCTCCGCCGGAATCCCATCACCATGCAAGGCAACCGAAGAAGCGGGCCGCCCGCCCGGAGCGGGCGACTGCCACGGTCAGTTCCGGACCGAAGGCACCTCCGCATCCGGCCCGAGGCCGTGAAACTGGCCCGTCCTCACGTTGTTTTCGGTCTCGTTTCGGTCAGTTGACCGTGATGGACTTGGAGAGTTCGTAAACCGATCCGTCGTCATCGTGCCATGTGAACTGAAATTCACCCGACTCCGGCACCGTTGCCTTGAATTCGAAATACGGATTACTGGATATTGCCGGTTCCAGGTCGACATCGACCACGGTTTCACCGTTGAACTGGCAGGTGAAGCGGTTGATGATGTGACGTGGAATCGTGTTGCCTTCGTCGTCCTTGCGCTGGCCGGACTCCATCGGGTGGCTGATCAGGGTCTTGATGGTTATGACCTCACCTGCCTTCGCCGAGCCGGGCACTCGCACACGTGGTCTAACATTCTCTGCCATTGCTTATCGTGCTCCTTTTCCACTCAGCCGCCACAGCCGCCGATGGTGACCTTCACTTCCTTGGACGTCTTCACGAAGCTGCCGTCCTCCATTTTCGCCACGGCCACGACTTCCTGCGTTTCCGCCAGGCGGATGCGCGTGGAAGCGCTTCGCGAGCCGGCCAACGAGCCAAACTTGAACTTCGCGACGTTCGGTAACGGGTTGCCGAGAGCGAACACGGCGATTTCAACAGCGCCCGGCGCCTCAACGGAAATGGGCACGGTGTTGCCGTTCTCGGCAATTTCAGGCGCTTCGAGCGTGACGTTTCCGTCCTTGGGCTCGGTGCCGCCGGTGAACTTCGCGATGCCATCTTCGGGGGCAGCGCCGAGCCGGGCCGGCAAGAGCGCAAACACGCCGGCGCCGACGCCAAGCGCGATGGCTTTTCGTCTGCTGAATTCCATGTGACTTTCTCCGCTTGAGTCCGAAACGCGCGTTATTTCTCGTTGAGTGTCTTGAGATAGGCAATGA
>JBKGZY010000136.1:0-7388 GCA_046543175.1 Dichotomicrobium sp. | reverse complement strand
CGCACACTGTCGTCCGCCGTCTCGATTTTGGCGTTCAGAATCTCGGAGTGGTGCCGCAGATTGCTCGGGAGTGTGGCGGGATGACGAACGCACGTCTCGCAGCGATCGCCGGGCGAACCGCGAGCCTGCTGGGCGGCGGCCCATTGGGCGCACGCCTCGCGACGGGCGGCGCGGCAGCATTCATTGTCTATGTCGTCGGACACGGCCTCGCATTCGTCACGCAACTGCTGATCGCGCGCACCTTCGGGGCCGAATCCTTCGGCATCTATGCCTATGTCCTCGCCTGGATGGTGGTGTTGTCCTACGTGGCGATGTTCGGCTTCAACACCGCCCTTCTGCGGTTCATACCCACCTATCTCGCAAGCCGGGACTGGCCGCATCTCGCCGGCGTGATGGCGTATGCCGAGCGAAAAGTCCTGGTCATCGGCCTGGGCATCATCGCCGCGGGCGGGCTGGCCCTCCTCGCTGCGGGCGGCGCGATGTCGCGGGAGCTGCGGCTGACCTTCCTGATCGGCCTCGCCATCGTGCTGCTGCTGCCGCTCGTGACGATACGCTGCTCCGCACTGCGCGGATTTGGCGGCGTTGTCAGCGCCCTGGTGCCGATCCGCGTCGTCCGGGAAGTCTTCGTCGCCATCAGTGTCGTCATCGTCATGCTGTTCGGCCTCCACCGCGCCGGAGCGCCGCTGGTCATGGCCGCGACCGTCGCCGGCACGGTTCTGGCGCTTGCCATCGCCACGCATTCGCTGCGCCGGAGACAGCCCGGCGAGCTTTCCGGCGTGGCGCCGCAGGACGACACCGGCACTTGGCGGCGCGCCGCGTTGCCGCTGCTGGTGGTCACCGCCGTGGAGGCGCTGTTCGACAAGACCGGCGTGCTCGTGCTGGGGGTTGCCGGGATGCACAGCGATGCAGGCATCTACGCGCTGGTCTTCGCCATGGCCATGCTCGTCGTCCTGCCCCGAACGGCCATCGACACGTTCTTCGCTCCGGCCGTCGCACGGATGCATGCTGAAGGCCGCCGCACCGACGTCCAGAACCTCGTCAGGCGCGCCGCGCTGTTGTCCCTGGCGGCGGCGGGCAGCATCGTCCTGGTGCTCTCCCTCGCCGCCGGCACCATTCTCTCCTGGTTCGGGCCGGCCTTCGAGGCGGGCGAAACGCCCCTGCGCATACTGCTGCTGGGGCAACTGCTGGCGGCGGGCGCGGGCTCGCAGCTTCTCGTCATGGCGATGACCGGAAATGAAGCCGGCGCGGCACGCATTCTCGTTATCGCCGCGGTTTTCCACGCGCTTTTGTGCGCGCTGCTCGTCGCAACGATCGGCCTCATCGGCGCGGCGACCGCCACCGCGGCAGCGCTTGTTGTCTGGAACGTGCTCATGGCCTTCGACATCTGGCGAAAGCTGCAAATTCTGCCGGGGGCGCTGGGGTTGCTACGGCCCGTCACCGCCTGACCGACCGAGGGAACCGTATTGGAGATTATGTCGGCCCTAAGTGGCCGTTCGGACGTGGAACACCGTGATGACCATCGCCACCGAGTCGGTCTCACACCTTAAGGCACCCCGCCCGAGGGCGGCTGCCCGTTCCAACCGCCTCGACTCGGTACAGGTGCTCAGGGCGCTGGCCGCGCTCACGGTGGTCGTCGGCCATACGCTCTACGAAGCCAGAGCGTTCGACCCGTCCGGTTCGTACAACTGGGTTCTCGCCACGGAAACCTGGACTGCGGGGGTCGATCTGTTCTTCATCATCAGCGGTTTCATCATGATGTGGACATTCGGGCACCGCTTCGGCGAGGCCGGCGCGGCATCGGATTTCATGTCGCGCAGGTTGTCGCGCATTGTCCCGCCGTACTGGATTTTCACCGCCTTGATGGTGATGGCGACATTCGTTGTCGCCGATCGCCTGGAGTCCGCGGTATTCACCCCCGATCACGCGATACTTTCATTTCTGTTCATTCCGCACATGGCGCCGCAAGGCGGTATTCATCCGATTCTTTCCGTCGGATGGACGCTCTTATATGAAATGTTCTTCTATGCAACATTTGCATTTGTCCTGCTCATGCAGAAAGGACTTGGACTTGCGGTATTGTTTGGCGTTTTCATGTTGGCACACGTCCTGTCCCTCTACACGATGATGCTGCCGCAAGCACTGCAAGTTTTCTGGGCCGATGCCGTCATGTTCGAGTTTTTTCTCGGTATAGGCTTTTTCTTCATCCAGCAAAACGGCGTGCTCGGCCCGGTTCGGCTGATTCTGCTCCTGCTTTTCTGTGCAGCGGCGTCGTTGGCGGCATGGTGGACCGGCATCCTGTGGGAAAGCCGCCTTTATTACTTCGGCATTCCGGCGCTCGCCCTGTTCGCGCTGGTTTATGCATGTCTTCCCAGGAGCCCGGCGCGCGGTGTCGCCGCGCTGGTGATGATCGGCGGCGCGTCCTACACGCTCTACCTGTCCCATCCGTTCACGCTCGAGGCCGTGAAGATGCTGCTGGAACCCCTGCAGCTCGGACCGGACATGGCGGTTCCGGTTTATCTCGCCATGGCGGTTTCGGCGGCCACGGGTTTCAGCCTGGTTTCCTACAGGATTCTGGAGCACCGGCTCGTGCGGTGGCTGTCGCGGCCGTTCGCGAACGTGAATCGACACCGCGCGCGCATCGCACAGGTATCTGACGACCCGCTTCCACAACATCGATTTCGCGATGGAGATGTCATGCTTATGGACGAACAGGAATTGAAGGCGCTCCCTTCTGCAATCAGGACCGGGATCTCGCAGGAACAGGCGCGCTTCCAGTCGTCACGCGACGGCTGCGGGGAAAGGCGTATCCTGATCGTCGGGGGCGCCGGCTACATCGGGACACCACTGACAGGCCATCTGCTGGCCGCCGGGGCGCGCGTGCGCAGCCTGGACTGCCTCGCCTACCATCATGGCAGTTCGGTCATGGGCTTCATCTCGCATCCCCGCTACGAGCTGATGCCGGGAGACATGGGTGATCCCGACACGATGGCACGGGCCCTGGCCGGCATTACCGATGTGGTGATCCTCGGCGGTCTCGTCGGCGATCCGATAACCCGATCATTTCCCCAGGCTGCCGAACGGGTCAATGACCGGGCCATCTGCAACTGCATCAACGCCATGAACGGCCGCGGCCTGAACAAGGTCGTTTTCGTGTCGACATGCTCGAATTACGGCATCATCGGCGAAGACGAGATTGCCACCGAAACATTCCAGTTGAAGCCGCTGTCGAGCTATGCGCGATCCAAGGTCGCCGCAGAGCAGTTCATCCTGTCCCTGAAGGGGCAGGTGGATTATGCGCCAACGATCCTGCGTTTCGCGACGGCGTTCGGCCTGTCTCCGCGCATGCGCTTCGATCTCACCGTCAACGAGTTCACGCGCGACCTCTTCCTTGGCAGAGAGCTTTCGGTTTTCGATGCGCATACATGGCGGCCCTATTGCCACGTCACCGACTTTGCCCGCCTCATTGCCCGGGTGCTGGATTACCCGGTGGATACCGTCGCTTTCGAGGTCTTCAACGGCGGCGGCGACGCCAACAACCACACCAAGCAGGACATCGTGGGCATGATCCTGTCGCGCCTCCCGGACCGCCGCGTCACCTACGCTCCCAACAGCGAAGACCGGCGCAATTATCGCGTGAGCTTTGAGAAGGTGAAGCGCGAACTGCACTTCACGCCGCTGGTATCGGTCGAGGCAGGTATCGACGAAATCCTGTGGGCCCTTTCCGCGCACATGCTCGATGACGTTTCGAGCCGGCGAACCTTCTACGGCAACTACGAGCTGCCGGGTCTCGAGCCCCAGGAAATGCGCTCGACGGCATAGCACGCGGCGCGCTCGCGGTGTGCCGGAAGCATTGTCACAATTCAGGGGATGCGAGCTTGATCAAGGATGTCCTTCTGGCGATCGGCCTGGTCGCCACCATCTTCACCAAGTTGCGCGCCCCCGGCACACCGATCGGGCCGGGAGAGATCTGCCTTCTTCTCTGGCTGCTGCTGAGCCTCGCTGGAAGCGCATCCCGGATCGGCGCCCCGCTTTCCGGGGCGGTTCTCCGGCTGTTGACATTCTGGGCCCTGTTTGCGGTCGCTCTCTGCTTGGGTCTCGTGGCCGCCTACATCGTCGGCGAGCGCAACGACCCGACGCTCCTGCGACATGACGCCGTCGCCTACATGCTGGTCGCCGCGATCAGCCTGTTCGCCGCGTTCCAGTACGACGCGCCGGCGCGGTTGCGCCGCACGGCCTGGGGCGTCGTCGTTTTCGGATCGGTTTGTCTCGCCGCGCAGTTGGCCCAGTCGGCGGGCCTGCTGCCGAGCTTCGGCCTCGAGGTCTGGTATTACGACCGCCTCAGCGGCTGGACGACGAATTCCAACCAGTTGGCGTTGCTGTGCTTCATACTGGTTCTGCTATCAGGCCACCTTTTCCAGACAGCCCCGATAAACGCCGCCAGGCTGGCTGCGATCGGTCTGATACCGCTGCCCGTGGTGGTTGGCCTGCTGACCAAGAGCGACGCCTTCGTGCTCAGCCTGGTCGCCAGCGTTCTGGCCTGTTTCGCCATCAAGGTCTGGCAGGCGTCCGGTGCGCGCCGTTCCCGTGAAGGCGGCGGCCCGGCATCCCTCCTCGCCGTGGTTGCATCCGTGACGATGCTCATCGTGTCGGCGCCGCTGGGCTACGGTTTAATGACGGCTGAAACGGCAGAGGTCGGGTCCCCCGGCGCTGTGGCCGCCAATCTGGAACGCGATGCTGGCTTTCGTTCCGAGTTGTTGCGGCGGGCATTGCATCGCAGTGTCGAAAGCGCCTTCCTCGGCCTCGGCCCCGGCCCGCATCTGAGGCGCCCGGCCGAGCTGCGCGAGCCGGCCTACGAGGCCTATCCGAACTTCGAGGCGCACAACACCTTCGCGGACGTGACGCTCCAGGGCGGCCTGCTTGCGCTGGTGGCGCTGCTGTGGCTGGGCGGCACCGCGGCCACGCGTCCGGTCAAGGCGGGCTTGACCTACCTGCCGGCGCTGATCGCCTGTCTCGCCCTCTTTGGCGTGACGCATTTCATTTTCCGCCATCCCATTGTCTGGTTCGTTCTGACCCTGGGGCTGGTTGTCGAGAGGCGCGGATTTCGGTCGAAAATGCCTCGTCTGGCGTCTCGGAAAGTTTGAGACCGTCGGGCCTGGACATGCCAGAAGCACTGACAGACGGCACAGGTCGGGCTCGTGAACGAGCACGACATCCCTCACCGCCGCGGCGACAAGCGGTGTTGATGATGAAAAACCGGGCGAGGAAATGAGGGAGCTGGAGACCAACGTTCTGTTGCCGTTCATCGCTCAGGATTCCCGCCAGCCTGACGACGATTGCTATCGGCTCATCCACCTTGCAAGTCGACATGCTGGTGGCGGTGTCGAAGCATGCGGGCGGCCAGGACTCTCTGGGCTTCCGCGTCCAGCCTTTCTCGCGCCAACGGCATTACCACCGCCTTTTCCCACGCGATGTGGCGCCGGCGCGTCTCGAAGAACGCTCTCAGCAAGTAGCCCAGCGCGTCCGGCCGGTCCGGCTTTGGGTCGCGCGCCAGGTTCTGGAGTTCCTCCACGACCTCCGCAGCGTAGCATTCATCCATCGCGTTTCCGCGTCTGAGGTCCAGGAGCAGCTCTGCAACGTTGTCGCCCGGCACTGAATGGGACTCAAGGAGCGGAAAAAGGCCGTCCTCGTCATCAAGGATACAGAGCGCGAGATCATGCTCCATCAAATGGAGTGTTGCGGCCACGAGAGACGGGTCGATGTTATCCGGCAGGCTATCGGCGATTTGTTCAAGACAATCACACAGATGTTCCTGTGACCGCAGCCCCTTCATGATTACCAGCAACGGATCGGCCACCACTTGCACAACCGCAGTCTTTGCGCCGTCTTGATCCTGTTTTGACTTTTTCATGGAACGGCATGCACGCGTAAATATCCCCATTGAGGAGAATTCGCTCAAGAAGCTTCGCGACTCTTGTTGCCATCGAAAGACCCCGCGCCGATGTTGTCATTGAGGTAGATCAATATCCGCGGCGAGCACTTTCAAAAAGCCAGTCGCCGAAGCGAGTGGACATGACAGGCCGTCCCAGCCGGCGGCCATCGGCCCGGCTGCCCGCGCGGCGATCAACCGTCGGTTTCGTCCGTCCAACGGTCTTCAAGCTTTTCCATGAGGTGCGGCATGGTCGTGTATTCCATGTCGTCAAGGCCGAGCCTGTGCGGCTCGAAGGGGCCGTGCCGGCGCAGATAGTTTGCCGTCTCGTTTGCCTGAGTGCGGGCCAGGTCGAAGGCCGGGTCGTCAAACAGGTCGCGCGGGCCGACCAGCTTGCCCTCGGCAATCTGAAAGCCAGCGGCGATAACCCGCGGCGGTCCGTCGAAGCGTGACGGCGTGGCGTGGGCGAAGCTGACCGGCATCAGCGGCCCGTGATGCGAGCCGCGCATCCAACCCTCAACGATATGCGCGAAGGTGAATGGTTCGAGCGTTTCGCCAAGCGCGGGCAGGCCGGACTGGCAACGCGTCACCAGGACCGGATCGTCCTTGCCGACATATTTGCCGGCGATGAGGCTGAGCCGCTGCGTCGAGGCGGAGGCCGCGATCAAGCCGTCCATGCGCCGATGGACAGTCTTGATCATGTAACGCCGCGGCGCGCCGATGAACATGAGCATCTCGTACATCTCTTCGGGGCAGACGAAGCGGATGCTCTTGTGATCGAACACGTCCAGCACTTCGAACTCGAACCCCTGGTGCATCTTGGTGTCGATGACCAGCCCGGGCGAGTTGAACGGGTTGGCGTAGATCTGGAACAGCGGCAGGTTCCACGCGCCGGGCGAGGTCTTGTCGGCCATGAAGATCACGATCGTCTCGGCGGGACGCTCCTCGATCTCCATCTCGGCGACGCCGGGCCCCATGCCCTTCACGTTGCCCGAGAAGGCGTCCGAGAGCAGATCCTGCCCGGCCCCGTAAAGCTTGAGGCTCCTGGCGACCTCGGTGCAGGCGAGGAAGGTATCCCAGGCGAACTGGTGTATGTCCGCCTGATCCGCGCCCCTGCGATGGGTCATGATGAGCTCGAGGTCGTCGCCGCAATTGGTCACATGGCCGTCGATCAGAAGCCCCGATCCGACCGCCTCCTCGACACGCGCGCGGGCGGTCTCCAGCAATTGCGGATGCACCGTGGAATGCCCGACATAGCCGCCGACATCGGCCTTGATGACGCTGAGTGTGAGAAGATCAGCCATCTCCAACCTCGCTCGCTTGGACGTTGCTTGACGCTACCGTAGCGGCGCAGGCGGCCGAGGGTCTTTGACGATTGTTAAACGGTTGCGCTCCGCCGATCAGTCCAGCACGTGCTCCACGGTCTCGCCTGGCGCCAACTCGAGAAAATCGTCCTCTATGA
>JBKGZY010000135.1:0-7399 GCA_046543175.1 Dichotomicrobium sp. | reverse complement strand
TGTCGCGCCGGGTTTGCGAAAAACCGGTTTCCACTTTTTCGCCCGGCGCGCTAAATCAGCGCGAGTTCGGCGAGCGCGGCGCGCATGTCGGGCGGGATGTCATCGTTCGCGCCGACGGCAAAGTCTTGGGGGGCGTCTTCCGGCTTCAGATAGCGCCAGCCCTGGAACGGGCGGCGCGGGCGCGGCTGGACGGGAACAAGCTCGGGCGCGAGCACGATGGCGCACAGGCCGCGGCCTTCGGCATCCGTTTCCGCGCGCAGATCGACGATGCGCTGGCGTGCCTGGATCAGCCCCTTGATGACCCAATAGAGCGAGCCGCCGTCGAGCAGTTCGTCGGCCTGGCGCGGCATCTGGCGCGTGCGGTGGACGATTTCGCCAAGCGCTTTCCGCCGGGCGATATGCCGTTCCAGTTCCTCGACGCTGTCCACGCCCACGCACAGCTTGATGAGATGCACTTCCACTCGTCCTTACGTTTGCGGCCAGACCATCGCAGAGGATCGGTGGTCTGGCCGCGATGCGCAAGCCCGGGAGTGCGGGTTGGCTCACCTTCGTCCACAGTCGACGTCGGTTCAGCCGAACGCCTCGTTGTCGTCCTTCTCGTCGTCGTGTCCCTCCTCGTCGAGCAGGCGGATGCCGATATAGCGGATGCGCCCGCCGATCTTCGCCTTCTGGATGCCGAGATCGGCGAACTGCCGCCCGAAGATCGGCAGGCTGACCGGCGTCTTGTCCTTCAGGTCGCACCAGTTGCAGTAGTCCTCGAACAGCGCCAGCGCGGTGACGCTGGACTCCTTGGACTCCTCGATGCGCTCGTCGAAATACATCTCGACATCGGTCTTCTCGTGCGGCAGTTCCGCGTCGTCCGGCGCGACCAGCGCGGGCAGCGATGCCTTCGCCGGCGTCTCGACCGGGGCAGGCACGCCCAGCGTCTTGTCGTCGAAAATCTTCCAGTGGCTCAGCGCGACATAGAAGCCCAGCGCCGATCCGGCCTCCACCAGCACGGAAACGAGGATCACCAGCGCGAGCTGGATCTTGTCGGTGCCCAGCCCGGAGATGTTGGCCAGGATCGCGGCCTGCGGGTCAGCCTCTGTCGCCGGGCCGGCGCGGCGCACATCGTCGAGCTTGGCGCGCACCGTCTGCATCCGATCGTCGAGTTCCGTGGCCTTCTTCGCGGCGGCCAGTTCGCCTTCCATGCCGTGGAACTCCTCGCAGTAGGCAATGCTCTTCGGCACCGTCGCGTTGGTGCATCCGCGCGTGGAATCCCAGCGCCGGTGCTCCTTCATGCGCTTGATGTTGTTCTCCACGACGCCGACCGACCTATGCTGAGGGAGCTGGTCTATCTGCTTGCGGAGATAGCCCAGCTCGGCGCGCAGATCCTTGTAGGTGGCCGCGCTGACGGCGCGTTCATTGACGGTGTCGGTGCGGTTGAGCGCCGCGAAGCCGAGCGAAGAGGTGAGCGAATAGGACGAGCAGATGGCGAGCAGCAGGACGCCGCCCAGCGCCTGCGACCAGTTGCGTCCGCGCATGGCGGCCAGGATCAGGAAGGGGATCAGCGCCTTGAGAACGTCGGATGCCGCGCTTGCCGCGCCGTAGATATTCGCGTCGAATTCCGTCGTGCCCAGGCCGTAGCCGAAACGCCAGTTCATCGCCGCCGACACCAGAAGCAGCGTCCCGGCCGCGAAAACCCCAAGCACACCAAGAACATGTCTCATCGATCCAGCCCCCTGTTCGCCGCGTAACGCGGCCTATTCCTCTTGGGGGCCTGGCATGGCTTGACGTGGGCGCACACGATTCGGTCCGGGCGCAACCGCGCGCCAGATCGCAAGAAAATGGAAAAACGCAAGACGATCGCCCCGTCGCGAATGTCCAGTCACGACGCGCTAGCCTGAAAACGAAAGGCTTTCCGGCGGGGAAATCAATGTTGCCGCATCTGTCCCCAGATCGCCGCGTAACACGCCCGGCTGCCCGCTCGCCGTTGTTTTATTGCCTTGCGTGTTACTCCCGGCAGGCCGGAAAAATATAATAGAGTCAGGCCCCCTAGGGACAAAAGATAGCTGATTCGTGGCGGTCAAGGGAAGCCGGTTTTTCCTCCAGATATTGTGCCCTTATCCCCAGGGAGGCGCTTATATCGTGATCGGCAGCCATTCGGGCACTGGAGGATTACTGGGTCTGGTTTTCCGGAACCTGCTTGAGACGGTCGAGCAGGGAGGACGCGGAACTGTCGGCTTCGTCATCCTCGCCATCCGCGCCGCCCTTGTTTTGTTCGCTGGCGTCCGCGCTCTCTTCGGCGCCTTGCGATGTGCCGTTGCCGGAGCCGGCGGCTTCCGGAACATCGGTTTCCGTCTCTACCGCCGGTGACGCGGTGGCGTCATCGGCTTCGTCTTTCGGCTCCGATGCGGGCGCGGTCTCCGCCGCATCGTCCATCAGTTTGCCCGAGACCGGCTTGGCGGTGCGGAACCGGTCGTAGAGGCTGCCGCCGGAGTCGTCGGGCGCGCCGGCTTCGCCGGCCGGGCTGTCCACGGCTGTCCCGGTCGACTTGCCAGCGTCCTCTGCACTCGCGGCGTCCCGTGATGGCGTCGCGGTCGTTTCACTGGTGCGATCTGGCGCGGGGGTTTGAGATACCGGGGCCGCGGCCTCCGTCGACTCCGCGGCGGGCGGTTCGCCGGTGTCCGGCTTCGTGCCGCCGATTTCCTCCGCGCCCGCGCGCGGCGCCTGTGTCTCGTGCCGTTTGCCTTCGTCCTGGACCGCCGCGCCGCCGAGCAGCTTCGCCGCGCTAACACGGCCGGGCTTCGGCGCTGTACCCTCCCCCTCCCCTTTTTCCATGGGGCCTGAAATCGCGTTCGCGACGACGCTGCGCGTAGCCTCGGCCAGGCCGGACGCCGTCGCCATCGCGCCCCGCGCCAGCCTGCGGGGCGACACGGCCGCACGCGACCGCCGCGCTCGCTTGGGCGCCTGATCGGTATACGCCGGGGGCGCGGTGCCGGCCCGCGCCGGGGGCGCGGCCGACGAGGTGGAGGATTCGCCGGCAATGATCGCGTCGATCGAGCGCATGACCGCGTCCATTTCCTGCGAGTCCGCGCCAGTCCCGCGCGCATCACGGGTTTCGCTCTCCGCCCGGTCGTCGCTAATCGCGCGCCGTCGTTCGCCTTCCGGCAGGGACGCCGCCGCCGTCACGATCTGGTCGGCAAGCTGCTGCAGCTCGGTGCGCAACTGCGTGACCTGGTTGGCCTCGCGGTCATAGGCCACCTGCAGGCGTTCGCGCAGCTTGGACAGTTCGACGTTCAGCCGGTCGTATTCCGCGCGGTAGTCGTGAATGCTCCACTGGGTCGGGCGGAGCTTGAAGCGGCCCGCGTTCTGCGCGCCGGACATTTCCATCGCCTGGCGCAGCCGCGCGATCTCCGCCTGCTGCATCTCGGTCGTGCGCTGGGCGATGGCGAGCGCCTCCTCGCGGTGACGCAACCGGTTGACGACGCTGTTGATCTCGCTGTCGCGGACATGGACGAGCTGGCGGGCGTCGCTGGCCGCGCGGTTCAACTCCGGCACGCGCGTCGCAATGGTCCGGCGCAGGACGGAGGCCGCGTTGTGCTCCGCCTCGAGCTGGCTGTTCAATTGCGCGGTCCGGTCGTTGAGATTGGCGATCTCCATCTGGAGGCGGCTGATCTTCACGAGCTGGCGGGCCGAGCGCATCTTTTCCTGCGACAGCGCGGCCTCAAGCCGGCGGATGATGATGGCGTAGCTGGCGCGGAGCTGATCGCGGTCGGCTTCGGTCTCCGCGATCGACATGGGCATGCTCTGTTCGATCCGCTGCGTCGTCAGCCGTTCGGCCCGCCGCCAGAACGCCGGGGCGAACGCGAGCGCCAGCAGCGTCGCGATCAGGAAGCCCAGAGCGACAAGCATGATGTACAGGATCATGGTCTTGCGGCCCCCCGATCAGGCATGACAACTCCTCATACGCGCCCAACATGCCGGCGGCCGCGCGTGCCCGGCCACTCCGCACTCTCACCTTCTTGCCGGATTATAGTCTCGCAGACAAGCAGGCTGTACCGGGCCGTTTCCGCCCTTCAGCGTTTAGAACGGGTTCCATGTCGGTTCGCGTGTATATTTCAGATAACCCACATTCGCGCCGAGCCGCAGACCCACGCCGGAGCGGATGGGCGCGAGAACGACTTCGCCGCTGCGCTGGAACGTGATGCCGACGCCGCCGACGAAATAGGCCGAGCCGTCGACACCCGCGAAGCGCTGATACATTTCCGCTGGGTGCTGGATGTCGTAGACCAGGATCATGGTCTTCGAGCCATCACCACCGAAATCGTAGCCAACCGACGGCCCCTGCCAGAACACCTTGTGGCGGCCCAGATGCTTGGTGTGGAGCATCCCTTCGCCGTAGCGCAGGCCCGCGACAAACGCGCCGCCGGCTTCCTCGCCGAGAATGTAGCCGTTGGGATAGCCCTGGCGCGAAAACGCGTATTCCACCACGCGCGCCAGCCCTTCAGTTACCGTCCCGAAAAAGCGGTGGCCCGCATCGATGATCTCGTCGGAGGTGTAATGTTCATCATCGTCGTACCGGTGCCGCGGCCTGTCATCATAGCGGCGCGGCCGCTCGTCATGGCGCCGGGTGCGACGCGACTCTCTTTCCTCGTAGCGATCGTAGTCCCGGTCGCGTGCGCGCGGCGACAGGCTTTCCGGCTCGTCGTAGCCGTCGCGGCTGCCGATATCGCCCTCTTCAGCGGAACCATCCTCTTCGTCTTGCCACGGCGGCAGGTACCCGTCTTCCTCCTGAGCCTGCGCGAGCTGGACCGGCTCCGCGCCGGAAGCCGGCGCCTGGGCCATGAAAGCGAGCGCGGCGGCCAGAATGACCAGCGGCCTCATCAAACCCGTCATGGGATTCATCTCCTGTCCATCGAGCCATCCGCCCGGCGAAGGCATCGCGCGCCGCGGCGAATCGCTGTTGCATACCGACTTTTGCGGATAATGGTAAACTGTGGCTAAAGCCAGCCGAGAAAGACGGGGGTCGGAGGTTCAGGCGTGCGCCGGTGCACGCCCCCAGGCGACGAATCCCGGATTGAGATAGCCGGTATCGGTCTTGCCGTAACGAAGCGGTTCCCCGTCCGGGGCGATCACGATCCCACCCGCCGCTCGCAGGATCGCATCACCGGCCGCCGTGTCCCACTCGCAGGTCGGCCCGAGACGCGGATAAACGTCGGCGGCGCCTGCGGCGATCGTGCAGAACTTCAGCGACGAGCCGGCACTGACCGTTTCGGTGATGGCGTGGCGTTCGAGGAAGGCTTCGGTCTCGGCGTTCATGTGCGAGCGGCTGATCAGCGCGACCAGACGGCCCGGCACCGGAGGTCGCGTGTTCAGCCTCTCAGGCGCGACCCGATGCAGTGCAACGATGTCGGCGGTTCCGACATGCGCCTTCACCGCGTGATTGTCGGCCAGCGTCAGGTAGATGTTGCCCAGCGCCGGCGCGAGGATCAGGCCGAAGCGCGGCACGCCACGGTGAACCAGCGCGATATTGACCGTAAACTCGCCAGTACCGCTCACCAACTCTTTCGTGCCATCCAGCGGATCGACGAGAAAGAAGACATCGCCTGCCTCTGGCGTGTTCCCGGCCGCGGCGGCTTCCTCGGCGATGACCGGCACGCCGGGCTTCAGCCGCGCAAGATCGGCGAGTATGATCCGTTCCGCTGCTTCGTCGGCATCCGTCACGGGGCTGGCGTCGGCCTTCATGCGCACATCGAGGCCGCCGGCATAAGTGTCGCGGATCGCCCGGCCGGCGCGCTGGGCCGTCTCGAAAAGCGCGGGCGCCAGCGCGTCGAAGTCGATATCGGCGGGTTGATGCGTCATGGGCCGTTCTCCGCGGCGCGGCTGCAAAGAGTCGCGTGGCAGGCTTACCAGCATATAAACATCCCGCCAAGCCGCGCGGCGGCAGGCGAAGCGTGCCGAGGATGAACCGCTCGACAAGGCTTTTTCCACTATCGGCGCAGTGAAACGCCCCGCTGAGCCTCGAATCTGAGAACTTCGGTGAACAGATGGGCGATGTCGCTTGGCAGTAGCTCTCAATCGCCTGTACCACTTATGGGTGTAATCGCGCGGCGCGTATACGCACCGTTCATGCATCGGGACATTCAAAAAGGGGGCCGGACTTGATTGTGCCACGACGGAGTCTTTACCTGAGCGAGGATGAGCGCGCCGGGATGGCCGCGAGAACGCAGGAGTCACGAGGAGGCGGAATGACGGTGAAGCCGGCTTTGGCCGACATCCAGCTAACGGCGTTCATGTCGAGCAGGATTTGCCATGATCTCATCGGCCCCGTCGGAGCGATCAGCAACGGCCTGGAACTGCTGGAAGAGGAAACCGACGAGGACACCCGGGCCTACGCGCAGGAAGTGATCCTCAACAGTGCGCAGGCCGCCTGGACCCGGCTGGAATTCGCGCGGCTTGCTTTCGGCGCGTCATCTGGCATGGGACAGGCCATCGACATCGGCCAGGCCGAGCGAATCGCGCGCGGCTATGTCGAGGAAGGCAAGCACCGTCTGGCGTGGGACGCGCCTGACGACCTGCAACTCGACAAGAGCTATGCACGGCTGCTGATGATCTTGATCGCCATTGCCATTCCGGCGCTGCCCGTGGGCGGCGAACTGCACGTCGATGTCACGAACGCTGACGGGCCTCCGACCCTGACTATCCATTGTGTCGGGCGCAATGCGCGTATCCCGGACAAGGTGGAGGGTATCCTGTCCGGCACGGACCTCGAGGGCATCGATCCGCGCTCCATCCTGCCGTATTACGCCGCGCGCCTTGCCGACGAGGTTGACATGGACATAAGCGTGAAGCAGGAGGGCGAGGACGTGGTCTTTACCGCCGCGCCCGCGTGAGAAACCGCCGCCGCGGGAAATTTAGCGTTTGATTAAAATCTGACGCGCACGCTCTTCGCTCGTTCCGTGTAAGGAGTGGGCGCAGTCATGAGTTATTGCCTGGTCGCCGATGACAGTCCGGCCATGCGCAAGGTGTTGTGCAGCCTTCTGAACGATCTGGGCTTCGAGGCCGGCGAGGCGGCCAATGGCCTGGAAGCGCTGGAGACCTGCCGTGCCCGCATGCCCGATGCGGTTCTTCTCGACTGGAACATGCCGGTAATGGACGGTCTGGAGTTCCTGAGCGCGCTTGGCGGGCAGACGAACGGGTCCCGGCCCAGGATCATTTTCTGCACGAGCGGGACGGAGACCGGGCCGATCGCCCGCGCCATGTCGGCCGGGGCGAGCGAATACCTCGTGAAGCCGTTCGACAAGGACCTGCTGGCGCACAAGTTCGAGACGCTCGGGCTCGCCGGAAGCCGGACATAGAGCCGTTTCCGACCAGTCAGAACCACGTTACCCGCGAGGCACTGCTGTCATCCCGGGCG
>JBKGZY010000134.1:0-7442 GCA_046543175.1 Dichotomicrobium sp. | reverse complement strand
GCGCCGCAACCGGCGGACGGATGTCCGCCGGAAAGCTAAGAATCCGCGCACGGGACGACAGAAGCAAATACCCGGGTTTCGCTTCATCCGGGCGACGGCTCCGTCCGCAGCGCCTCCAGCGCGGCGGCATGCAGCGCCGGGTTCGCCGCCGCCACGATCCGCCCGCCCGCATTCGGCGCGCCGCCCTCCCAGGTGCTGACACAGCCGCCCGCGGCCTCGATGATGGGGACGAGCGGGACGATGTCGAAGCTCTTGAGCTGCGCCTCGACCACGATGTCGATCAGCCCCATCGCCAGCATGCAGTAGTTGTAGCAGTCGCCGCCGAACCGGGTCAGGCGCGCCCGGCCGGAAATCGCGCCGAAACCACCCCGCTCATAGTCGCTCTCGAACATGTCGGGGGTCGTCGCGGCGAGCACGGCGTCCTCGATACGCGCGCAGGCGCTCGTGGCCATCGCCTCCGGCCTGCCTTCCCCGTGCCGGTAAAACGCGCCCGCGCCCTCGGTCCAGAACCGCTCCCGCGTGAAGGGCTGGTCCATCATCCCGATCAGCGGCCGCCCCTGCGCCATCAGCCCGATCAGCGTGCCCCAGACCGGCTGGCCGGTGATGAAGGCGCGCGTGCCGTCGATCGGGTCGATCACCCAGCAATGATCGGCGTCCGGGTTGTCTGCGCCGAACTCCTCGCCGACGATGCCGTGGTCGGGATAGGTCGCGCCAATCAGATCGCGCAGCTTGCGCTCGGCGCGGCGGTCGGCCTCGGTCACGGGGTCGAACGCGCTGCCGTCGCTCTTGTCATCTGGGATGCCGGCCCGGCGGAACAGCGGGGCGATGATCGCGCCGGAGGCATCGGCAAGCGCGTGCGCAAACGCGGCGAATCCACGGGCTGACGCGGCGGCGGAATGCGGCATGAAGAGTCCCCTGATACCCCGGATGCGACAATTTGCGCCAGACATGCGGTTAAGCTGCGCGAAACTGACGCGGTACATGCGCCTTGCAGCGCCTGCTTCGCGACGCTAGCTCTCATAACTGATATGCACGGTCCCGATTGGACTTGAATTTTGTGCGGCGCAATGCCACTTTTGTGCAGCGCGGCAAGGTCGAGAGACCGCTGTCGCGTGCCCTCCTTGGGCGTTTCCTCCCTAGACTCGGGCCGTTCGTTCGCCGGACGGCCCGCTTTTTTTGTCCATTTCCGCGCGGGCTGTGGCCGTGGCGGCCTTGTCCCTCTCCCCCATTCCGTGGCCCCATACCGGACGGGCACAGAGCAAGGGAGAGTTCAGCATGCAATTCGTCGATCAACTGATTGCGTTCCTGCGCGACGGTATCGCAGCGATTTTCCGGTTTGTCGAGTTGATATGGACTTGGTCGATCGAACAGATCCGCGCCATTCCGTGGGAAAATCTCGGCGATCTGCCGATTCTCAAGCAGGTCTTGCTGGTGATCGTCGCCGGCGGCGTGATCTATCTGCTCTACCGGGCGGCGCGCGAGCTGTTCGACGCCGCGCAGAATGCGCTTGCGGCCTTCGCCACGCTGCTCGGCGCGATCGTGCGCACGCTGGCGCCGATCCTGTTCGCCGGGCTGACGGCCGCCGCCGGAGCCTGGGTCATCAACAATATCAACTTCTGAAAAGGTCCGGTCACGTCACGGGGATGTCGTGCGGCGCGTGGGCCTGGAGCTGCTCGCGGAGGCTGGTCTCGCCCAGTTCGAGCGCGATCGGCGGGGTGAGCGGCAGAAAGCCGGTCTGCTCCCGATCGGATTGCAGCATTCGGCGAACCGCGTAGACGAGCCACAGAATGCCCTTTGACGGCCCGACAAACCGGGCCGGGTCGCGGACTTCCAGAAAGACCGTGCCGCTGCCCAGTTTCGCCGAGACCTCCTTCATCTCGCGGATCGCGGCCCAGGGGATCGTGCGCGAACCGAGACGCCTGTCCTGAACGCCTTCCTCATCGATGCGGATGACCGGGCGCGGAAACAGGATCTCGACCAGATTACCGATGACGCGCGCGCCGAAATAAACTGTCACCAGCGCGCCGAGGACCGCGTCGAAGCTGGCGAAACCCCATCCGGCCAGCCACCACAGCGCCAGGCCCAAGGCCATCAGCCCGGCCGAGATCAGAAGCCGCATGCGCAGCACGCTCGGCTTGTACCCGATTTCGATCACCGCCCCGTCCCCCTTGCCGGCCGTTGCACCATGCCGAGGCATAGTCCATCCGGCCTCGTCAGACAATCCGGAACGGGGATACGAGACGGGAAACGAGGCGGCGCCGTATCGGTGATGTGCCGGCGGTCACGGCGCGCGCGGACAGACCCCGATCAGGCGCAGTCGACGCAGAACGAGGCGGCCGGGTCGGCGCGCAGCCGCTCCGGCGCGATGTCCTCGCCGCATTTCAGGCAATAGCCGTATTCGTCCTGATCGATCCGGCGCAGCGCCGCATCGATCCGCGACAGCTCCATCCGGCGCTGACGTTCGTTCGCCTTGGCCATCGCCTGTGCCTGCAAGGCGTCCATGCGCGACAGCCGCCCGACGCTCTGCTGGTCGAGCGCCACCGCGTCGCGGCTCTCCGCCGACATCTCGCTAAGCGCTTTCAGTTCCTCGCGGCGGGCGATCAGCGCCTGCCGCGCCGCCTCAAGCTCGTCGGTCATCGCAACGCCATGCCTGCGGTCCCGCCGAAGCGGTGGGCGGGAACGCCGCGCCCGGCATTCCCGCGATTTCACCTGCCTTTACGGTGCGAGCGGCACTTTCGGGATCGGGCTGGACGGTCCCTCGCCGCCCGTTTTGCCGGAGTTGCCCGACACCTCGTTCTGGCTGTCGGCTTCGGCGTGCTCGACTTCGCCGCCGTCATCATCGTCGTTCGGCTCGTCACTCTCGCCGGAGCCGGAACTGTCGGAGGACTTCGGCTTCGCCCGGCTCTCGACGATTTCGAAGACAAGCTGCATGCGCCCGTCCTTCTCCTGCGCATCGACGCGGACGGTGCCGCCGCCTTCGAGCTTGCCGAACAGCAGTTCCTCGGCCAGCGGCTGCTTGATGTGCTGCTGGATCACCCGGGACATCGGCCGGGCGCCGAACTGCTCATCGTAGCCGTGCTCGCCAAGCCAGTCCTTCGCGGCCTCGGTCAGTTCGATGGAGACGTTGCGGTCGGCAAGCTGGGCCTCGAGCTGGAACACGAACTTCTCGATGACCTTGCTGATGACCGGCTTGCCGAGGTTGGAGAACGGGATCACCGCATCCAGCCGGTTACGGAACTCCGGCGTGAACAGCTTGCGGATGGCGTCCTGATCTTCGCCCTCGCGCGTGCTGCGGTTGAAGCCGATCGCCGACTTGGCGAGGTCTTGCGCCCCCGCGTTGGTCGTCATGATGAGCACGACGTTGCGGAAGTCGATCTGCTTGCCGTTGTGGTCGGTCAGCTTGCCGTGGTCCATGACCTGCAACAGCACGTTGAACAGGTCCGGGTGCGCCTTCTCGATCTCGTCGAGGAGCAGGATGCAGTGCGGGTGCTGGTCCACGCCATCGGTCAGCAGGCCGCCCTGGTCGAAGCCGACATAGCCCGGCGGCGCGCCGATCAGCCGCGAGATGGTGTGGCGCTCCATGTATTCGGACATGTCGAAGCGCAGCAGTTCCACACCCATCAGCGAGGCGAGCTGGCGGGCCACCTCCGTCTTGCCGACGCCGGTGGGACCGGAGAACAGGTAGGAGCCGATCGGCTTCTCCGGTTCGCGCAGTCCCGCGCGCGCCAGCTTGATCGCGGAGGCGAGCGCGTCGATCGCCGGGTCCTGGCCGAACACGACCCGCTTCAGGTCGCCGCTCAGGTTCTTGAGCAGGTCGGAATCCGACTTCGTGACCGTCTTCGGCGGAATGCGGGCCATGGTGGCAATGGTCGCCTCGATCTCCTTCACGCCGATGTTCTTGCGGCGCTTGTTCTCGGGAACCAGCATCTGCGAGGCGCCGGTCTCGTCGATGACGTCGATGGCCTTGTCGGGCAGCTTCCGGTCGTGAAGGTATTTCGCCGAAAGCTCCACCGCCGACTTGATCGACTGGCTGGAGAACTTCAGCCCGTGGAACTCCTCGTAGTAGGATTTCAGCCCCTTGAGGATCTCGATGGTGTCGGGCACCGACGGCTCGTTCACGTCGATCTTCTGGAAGCGGCGCACGAGCGCGCGGTCCTTCTCGAAATGCTGGCGGTACTCCTTGTAGGTGGTCGAGCCCATGCAGCGCAGCACGCCCGACTGGAGCGCGGGCTTCAGCAGGTTCGAGGCATCCATCGCCCCGCCGGAGGTCGCGCCCGCGCCGATCACGGTATGGATCTCGTCGATGAACATGATCGCGCCGGGATAGGCCTCGATCTCGCGCATCACGGCCTTCAGCCGCTCCTCGAAATCGCCGCGATAGCGCGTGCCGGCCAGCAGCGCGCCCATGTCGAGCTGAAAGATCGTGGCATTGGCGAGGACCTCGGGCACGTCGCCGCCGACGATCTTGCGCGCCAGGCCTTCGGCGATCGCCGTCTTGCCGACGCCCGGGTCACCGACGAACAGCGGGTTGTTCTTCTGGCGGCGGCACAGCACCTGGATCGTCCGGTTGACTTCGAGCTCGCGCCCGATCAGCGGGTCGATCCGGCCTTCGCTGGCCTTCTCGTTGAGGTTGACGCAGTAAACGTCGAGCGCATCGCCGCCGCGCTTCTTGTCCTCGCCCTGATCCATCGTTGCGGCGTCGTCCTCCACCCCGCGGGCCGGACGCGGGTCCGACATGCCGGGCCGCTTGGCAATGCCGTGGGAGATGAAATTGACCGCGTCGAAACGCGACATGTTCTGTTCCTGCAGGAAATACGCCGCGTGGCTTTCCCGCTCGTTAAAGATGGCGACGAGCACGTTCGCGCCGGTCACTTCCTCGCGGCCGGAGGACTGGACATGCACGACGGCGCGGTGGATCACGCGCTGGAAGCCCGCCGTCGGCTGGGCCTCGCTGCCGTCTTCGAGGATGAGATTGTCGAGCTGGCTGTCGAGATACTCGATGAGCTTGCCGCGCAGAACGTCGAGATCGACATTGCAGGCCCGCATAACCGCGGAGGCATCGCGATCGTCGATCAGCGACAGCAGCAGGTGTTCAAGGGTGGCGTACTCGTGACTGCGCTCATTGGCGTATTCAAGAGCACGGTGGAGCGATTCTTCTAGACTGGTGGAGAGCGAGGGCACGATCCGAATTCACTCCTTTTCCATGGTACATTGCAGGGGATGCTGATGCTGCCGGGCGAAGCTCATGACCTGCGTGACCTTCGTCTCGGCAACCTCGTAGGTATAGACGCCACAGATGCCGACGCCCTTCTGGTGGACGTGCATCATGATACGGGTGGCTTCTTCCGGCCCTTTGTTGAAGAACCGTTCCAGGATATAAACGACGAACTCCATCGGGGTATAATCGTCGTTGAGCAGCAGCACCTTGTAAAGACTCGGCTTTTTCGTCTTTGGGCGAGTCTTCGTAACGATACCGGTCCGGGTATCGCCCTCACCGTCATTGTTGTCTTGTCCGGGATCATCGTCCGACATTCTGCGGGGACCGTTGCCGCTGCTGCAAATCCGATGCGCCGTGTTCATCTTCGCCGCCCAAGGTGTCTCCACCATGATCTGCGCTCTTTATGTCTGATTTCAAGCTGGACTGACCTTCCCGTGACAGGCTCCGGCAACCGCCGCGCCCTCTCCGGACCGGACAAGCCGCCGTTTGCAACTCCCGAGCCCCGCGCGTGCCGGGCCCGAGACCGTGCGGATTTGCCACTCCGCCGGAGAGTATGGTGCCGCCGACCCCTGTTCAACACCCCGCTACAACTGACGGGTGCACGCGTTCGGCTGGCCGGCATCACCACGGCCCTTTGCTGAGATGATAGCGAAAAATACCATTTGCGAAAAGCATGGCCGCTGTCCCGTTCCGGAACGACCACGCGCCGGCCGCCTCATTCCTGCCTTTCACGACCATAACGTGATCTTAACGTTGCGCGCACCATGCTCTGAGTGCCTGTGCGGTCGGAAACAGCGGGCCGGCCGGCGTTTCTGGGATGGGTCTTCCGTTTCAGTCGTGGGAGTTTGTCGATGCATTGGTGCGTATACCGTTTCAATTTGCGTCACTTGATTGCGGTGGCCGGTCCCGGAGCGGATTTACCGATTGTTATTGGACTTCTGGCGCGGCGAGGCGCAATCCTGCTGAGCGCGGCGCTCGGCCTCGCGGTCGCGGTGGCCGCACCGCACGCCCAGGCCTATTCGCCGCCCAAGGCGGCCCTGATCGTCGACGCCAATTCCGGCAAGACGCTTTACGCCAGCAACGCCGAAGTGCCGCGCTATCCCGCCTCCCTCACCAAGGTGATGACGCTTTACATGCTGTTCGCCCATCTCGGCGACGGCAGGCTGGACATGAGCACGAAGCTGACGATCTCGACCGAGGCCGCCTCGCGCCCGCCGTCCAAGGTCGGTTTCAAGCCCGGCGACAGCGTAACCGTGCGCGCCGCGATCCGGTTGCTCATGACGAAATCGGCCAACGACGTTGCCGCGGCGGTCGCGGAGAACATCGCCGGCTCGGAAGCCAGGTTCGCCCGCCTGATGACGCGCAAGGCGCACGCGCTGGGCATGACGGACACCACGTTTCGCAATGCTTCCGGCCTGCCGCACAGCGAACAGAAGACCACCGCTCGCGACATGGCCATTCTCGCGCGGCGCATTCTCTCGGACTTTCCGCAATACGCCGACGAATTCAAGCTCCGCTACGCCGAATTCCGCGGCAAGACCTACCGCAACCACAACCGCCTGCTGTTCCGCTACAAGGGCGTGATCGGCCTGAAGACCGGCTTCATCCGGGATTCCGGATTCAACGTCATGGTAGCGGCGCAGCGCGGCGACAAGCGGCTCTACGGCGTCGTCATGGGCGGACGTTCGGCAGCCGCCCGCGACGCGCGCGCGCAGCGTCTGCTGGACGCGGCGTGGAAGAAAGCCTCCATCCGCGCTCCAGAGATGGCGGCGCATCTGCCGCAGCGCAATCCCGCCTTCGCGCCGAGCCCGCGCGAGCACGACATTCGCCGCCGCTTCGCCAGCGCCGACGGCAGCCCGCGCGCCATGCTCTTCAAGCAGTTCGAGGCATCGGTGCAGCCCGAAGACACGCCGGGCGAGGCCGCCGAGCCGGCCCGGAAGACCGAGGCGCGGCTCGGGGCCGCACCCGAGCCGGCGCCGCAGCCAAGCGGATCGGCGGAACCGCGCGGGCTTGCCGGGCCGTACCACGTGCAGGTCGGCGCATATGTCTCGGCCGATGATGCGCGCCGGCGCCTTGAGACCGTCTCCGCCAGGAGCGATGCGCTGCTGCGCGACCGGCCCCATCAGGCCGTTCCTGCCCTGATCAGCGGAAAGGAAGTGTTTCGCGCGCGGTTCGGCGGCTTTGAGCAGGCACAGGCGCGCCGGATATGCGACAAATTGAAACG
>JBKGZY010000133.1:0-7466 GCA_046543175.1 Dichotomicrobium sp. | reverse complement strand
GCGTCGTTCTCAACGGTCATCCCGAGCGCTGCCTTCCCAATACACTCAACGTTTCCTTCTTCGGGCACGTGGGCGCGGACATCCTCGCGGCCATGCCGGAGGTCGCGGCCTCGACAGGGTCCGCCTGCCATTCAGGACGGATCGACCTGTCTCCGGTTCTGGAAGCGATGGGCGTCGCGCCGGAAATCGGCATGGGCACGATCCGGTTCAGCCTCGGTCGCACCACGACTATGGACGAGATCGACCATGTTGTTGCGGCACTTCATCGGGCGATCGGCTGAGGAAGGCGGAGACATTGCCGGAACGGAACGATCTCGACCCGACGCTCGATGCCCTGCCAGAGGCCTATGCCGACTGGCGGCGCAGCACGCTCGGCCGGGTTACCGACGCTCTTGAGGAGCGCCTCCTGCTGGACCGGATCGGCCCCGCTCGCGGCTTGCGCGTCCTGGATGTGGGCTGCGGCGACGGGGAGTTGGCCACGCGGCTCGCGGAGGAAGGCGCGGAGGTTACCGGCCTCGATGCCTCAGCGGAGATGATTGTCGCGGCGCGCCGCCGTGCGAACGCGGCAGGCGTCGACGTCGATCTGGTCGAAGGCACGGCCAGCGATCTTCCGTATCCGGCCCGACAGTTCGACCGTGTCGTCTCGGTCGCCACGCTCTGTTTCGTGGATGATCCGGACCGATCGATCCGGGAGATGATCCGCGTGCTCAAGCCCGGTGGCCGGCTGATTCTCGGCGAACTCGGGCGCTGGAACCTCTGGGCGGCGCAGCGGCGCATCAAGGGCTGGCTCGGCTCGGACCTCTGGCGCGCGGCGCAGTTCCGAAGCCGGGGCGATCTTCTGGCCCTCGCGCGCCGGACGGGACTGGAGAACGCCATCGTCACCGGGGCCGTCTTCTACCCGCCGTTCGGGATTACGGCAAAAGTTCTGGCCCCAATCGATTTTTGGATCGGGCGCTGGACAACTTTTGGGGCGGCCTTTTTGGTGCTGAGCGCGACGAAACCCCTCGAAACACGAACTGAAATGGAACTGCCAATCATGGCCCGGCTCGGCTGAGCCTATCAGGCGATCAGCGCCAATCCTACTCCGCCGACCGCCGCCACGATGACCACCACCCATGGCGGGGCTTTCCAAGCTATCAGCAGGACGAAGCAGGCGAGCGCCAGCGCGAAGTCACGCAAGTCTCCGATGGCGCTGGTGAATACGGGCGAGTAAAGCGCGGCGCCGAGAATGCCGACGACGGCGGCGTTCGCGCCCTGCATCAGCGACTGAGCGGGTGCCATGGCGCGGAACCGATTCCAGAAAGGCAGAATGCCGATCAGGATCAGGAAGCCGGACAGGAACACTGCGAGAAGGGCGACAACCGCCCCGGGCACGCCGTTCGGCTCCGGCCCCAGCACCGCGCCGAGATAAGCGGCGAAGGTGAAGAGCGGGCCGGGTACCGCCTGCGCGGCGCCATAACCGGCCAGGAACTCATCCTGAGTGACCCAGCCGGGCGCCACGACCTCGGCCTGCAAGAGGGGCAGGACGACGTGACCGCCGCCGAACACCAGCGCGCCGGCGCGGTAGAAGCTGTCGATCACCGCCAGTGACTGGCTCTGGCCCGCAATCAGCGGAAGCAGGAAGAGCAGAGCGAAGAAGGTGGCAAGCGCCCCGGCCGCGACCCCGCGCGATACCGGCATCGTGACATGCCCGCCGACAGGCGTTCCCGAGCTGCGCCCCAGCGCCAGACCGGCAAGCGCGCCCAGCACGATCGCGCCGACCATCCCGAAAGCACCCGGCAGGAACGCCAGCACGACCACTGCGCCGACAGCAATTGCGGCGCGCTCCCGGTCGGGACAGAGATTCCTGGCCATGCCCCAGACGGCCTGGGCGACGATCGCCACCGCGACGATCTTGAGCCCGTTAAGGGCGCCCGTTCCGAAGGAACCCGAGATGGACGCCGCTGTCATCGCGAAGATCAGAAGCACCAGCGCCGAGGGCAGCGTGAAGGCGGTGAAGGCCGCGAGCGCCCCGAGCCAGCCCGCGCGCATCATGCCCAGCGCAAAACCGACCTGGCTCGAGGCCGGGCCGGGCAGGAACTGACACAGAGCCACGAGATCGGCGTAGGCGTGATCGCTCAGCCACTGCCGCCGCGTGACGAGCTCATCACGGAAGTAGCCGAGATGGGCGATTGGCCCACCGAAGGACGTCAGGCCGAGCCTGAGAAAGGCGGAAAAGACTTCGCCTGGAGCTCCTTGCGCTGGTCTGGTTTCAGCCGTATCTGTCCTGTCCGTCATTCCGCCCCTGTCTCACCCTTCAATTCCCGCAAACGAACCCGCGCCACCGCCAGCCCTTCGCGTCCTTTTTCCGTGATCGTGTAGAACTTGCGTGACGTGCGTCCGTCGCGCTCGGTGTTGCTGGTCAGGTATCCGTCCCGCTCCAGCTTCGTGAGCATCGGATAGACCGTTCCGGGCGAGAGGCGGTAACCGTGCCGCGCAAGCTCGTCGATCATCCACTGGCCGTAGACCGGGTGCTGCGCCGCATGATGCAGGATGTGCAGCCGTACCAGCCCGGAAAGCAGGTCATGGTGCTCCATCCTTTCCGGCAAGTCTGTCACCTATATGTTTCGATAACGAAAACCGATAAATCACCCGGGGCGCCTTGCGTCAAGTGGCGTATCGCGGGGAGCCTGTCGCTGGTCAGCTTTTCCTCAGCCGTGCCCACGGTCTCGACATAAGCCATGACCTTAGAACTGCCATACACCGCATTCAGAGCATCAGGCCTCAGCTTCGACGCGCTCCTCCGCATCTGCCAGTAGCCCGTCGCGCAGCCTGAAAATACGGTCGAAGCGGTCAAAAATCTTTTCATCATGCGTAACGGCGATAATCGCTGCTTCCTGCTCGAGGGCAAGCCTGCTCAAGAGGTCCATGACAATTCCGGCGCGGGCTGAGTCCAGGGCGGCGGTGGGCTCGTCGGCGAGGATGATGCGCGGCTGGTTAGCAAGCGCGCGGGCAATTGCCACACGCTGCGCCTCGCCGCCGGAGAGCTCCGACGGCATGGCATGCTTGCGATGCCCGACGTCAAGATAATCAAGTAGTTCCTCTGAGCGCTCGACGGCCTCCTTGTGTGGAATACCAGCGAGATAGTGCACCACGGCGACATTGTCGGTGGCATTAAGAAATGGCAGCAGATTGTGGGTCTGGAAGATGAAGCCTATCTTTTCCAGGCGAAGGCGGCGGAGGTCGCGCCTCAGCCAGCGGTTGTCGTAGACCACTTCACCATCAAGCCTCATCCAGCCTTCGTTCGGCTCGAGAACCGCGCCGATGACATTGAGCAAAGTCGTCTTCCCCGACCCTGAAGGTCCGAGAAGGCCGGTCACCTCACCCGAAGACACGGTCAGGGTAATGTCACGCAGCGCGTCGACGCGCGTTTGACCTTCCCCGAAATGCTTGCTGACGCTCTTGAGTTCGACGAGAGGACGGGGTTCTGGGCGGTTTGTCATACCGTTACCCCATCAGCGCGCGCGCCGGATCCACCCGCAGCGCCGCGCGAACGCCGAGCAGGCTCGCCGCTAGGCAGACAAGCACAACAACCGCGAACAGCATCGCGATATCGCCGGGCACCATCTCGATGCCGCGCGGGAAATGTCCTTTGAACGTGTAGACCAGAGCAGCACCCACAACAAATCCGGTGACCCCCATCAGCAACGACTGTTGCAGGATAAGGCCGACAATGGTGCGATCGGGTGCGCCTATCAGCTTGAGTGTCGCAATTTCCCTGATCTTTTCCATTGTGAACGTATAGA
Source organism: Dichotomicrobium sp. (assembly GCA_046543175.1). Taxonomy (GTDB): domain Bacteria; phylum Pseudomonadota; class Alphaproteobacteria; order Rhizobiales; family Rhodomicrobiaceae; genus Dichotomicrobium. Next base: position 3,681 of record JBKGZY010000133.1, on the reverse strand, counting down.
TGATGAGGGCGATGATGACCGCCGAGACGACGGTGAGCACGCTCATGAAAAGGCCGAGTTGGCGGCGCGCCCGCTTGATGACCGTGAGCGACAGTAGATTCGACTGTTGCTTGTCCGTGAGCACCGAAAGATGCTTCCAGCGGCGGATCGTATCGGCTACCTCGGCGGCCGCGAAATTGGATCTGATGCGGGCCACTACGGCGTTGACGAGATCGGTTGGCGTGCGCTGCGACCCGCGCGCCGCTTCCCTGCGCGCGGCCGGTGGCGCCAACTCGAACTGAAGCTCCTGTGCGTCTTGCAGCGACATAAAGATGATCGAATCCCCCGAGCGGGTGACGACGCCCGATGTCATGCCGACAACGGTGTATTCATGGCCTTTTTGGCCGAGACGCAGAGTGTCGCCGAGATCAAGCCCGGTCGCCCGGTCGGCGACCAGCTCATAGTGGTCCCGCGTGATCCGGCGACCCTCAACGATACGTCGGGGGGCTCCTGGGTGTCCGAGTTCATAACCAACGATCTGCAACTGTAGATTGCGCCCGGCATGTTCCAACTGGACGTTCTGCAAGGTGATGGCGCCGGCCTCCTCGACCCCATTGATACGCGCCACCATCTCCCGCGTGTCGGCGGGGATGCGTGAGGATTCGGCGAAAGGGCCGTTCGTCCCGGTCTCGACGACCCAGAGATCCGCTCCAATCGCTTCGCTGAGCGCCAGCGATTCTGCGATTTGTCCGCGATAGATGCCGGCCATGGTGATCACCACTGCAAGCAGCAAGCTCAGGCCGAGGCATGTCATTGCGAAACGTCCCAGCTTATGCCGGACATCGCGCCAGGCGAGGTTCATTCCGGCTCCTTCCCGGCCACGACTATCGCCCGGCGTCCTTCCTGGAGTCCCGTCGTGGGACCTTCGACGATCTCCGCCCCTTTGGGCACGCCGCCGACGATCTCGACCCGGCCATCGAGCGTGCGGTGCCCAATAGTGACCTGGCGCTGCTGCAAACGGCCATCCTCAACCGTCCATGCTGTCGCATTCTCCTCCGCGATGTCGCTCAAGGCATTCATCGGGACGAGACGCGCGCTCGCCAGCTTCGCTATGGTGATCCGCACCTCAGCCTGCTCGCCCAGATGAAATTCAAGTGGACAGCCGCCGCAGCGGACATACACACGGTATTCCTCGTTAACGCGATCGCTTTCGATCTCGATCCGTTCGACCTTCGCGCTGATGGACAGCTCCGGCGCCGAGCGGCGGACCACCTCAGCCCGCTGGCCGACCTCGATGGCGCCGGCGCGCGCCTCGTCGATATAAGCAAGCGCCCAGATTGTATCGGGATCGACGATGGTAAAGACGGCTTCATTGGCGCCGAGTGCCGATCCGAGTTCATGGTGCCGTTCGATAACAAGCCCATCATAAGGGGAATAAAGATTGTGTTTGGCGAGTCGCGCCTCCTCTAGCGCCAGCGCCGCCTTGGCCTGCTCAAGGTTGGCCTTCGCCACGGTAACGGCGCTGCGCGCCTGCGCGAGGTCGGCTTTGGCAATGTCGAATGCCGCCTGGGCCTCATCTGCCAGCTGTTGCGAGGTCGTTCCGCGCCGCACAAGTTCCTGCCGCCGCTCGTTGGTCAGCCGCTTTTCCTTGAGCACCGCCTCGGCGCGTTCGACATCAGCCGCTGACTGCTCGACAGCGGCTTCGGCCTGGCTGACATTTGCGCGGGCCTGGGCAACGCGGGCCGCCTGCTCGCGGCTGTCGAGCCGGGCGAGCAATTGGCCCTTCTCGACGCTATCCCCGTGGTCGGCGTGAAGTTCAACGAGGGTTCCTGCCGTTTCGAAGCCGATATCCGATCTGACCTGCGCTTCGACGGTGCCGAGGCCGAACACCTTGATTGGCACATCATGCTCGGTGGTGGCGATTTGCACCTCCATGGGTCTGAGCCACAATGCCCATGCGCCACCCCCCGCGAGTCCCGCGATCACGAGCAAGGCCACCAACTGGATAAGGCGTTTGCGTGTCATGATCTCCCCGGGCCGGTTTTTTCAGTGTAACCAATTCTTCTACGCTTTTGACAGTTCTCGGCACCCTTACACAAACCGGGGCTGCGCCGATATGCACGAGATACCATATCGGGCATCGCTTTTCGCCGTGTTTTACTGACCACAATGAGAAGCGTGGGAAGTCTGCGGTGAGCCAGCAGGGCGAAAAGTTCGTTTTCAATCTGCGCGAGCTGAGCGGCGCGCTGGGCGATCTCGGCACGCTGTTGCCGTTGATGCTGGGCACCATCGCCGTGGTCGGGATGGCGCCGATGCCGGTCGTGCTCGGCTTCGCCGTCTTCTACATTGTGACCGCCGTTCATTACCGCCTGCCGATCCCGGTGCAGCCGATGAAAGCCGTGGCTGCGGTGCTGCTCACTGCGCAGATTGGACCCGCCGCGCTGGCCGCGAGCGGCGTCATGATCGGCGCCGTGTTGCTCATTCTCGGCCTGACCGGCTGGATCAACCGGCTGGCCCGCCTCGTGCCACAGTCGGTGCTGGCCGGCCTGCAGGTGGGCCTGGGGCTGGCGCTCGGTCTGGTCGCCGTCGACCTGATGGCGTCCGCGCCGCTGCTGGCGGTGGTCACGATGACCATCCTCCTTGGGCTTTTGCTGGTGCCGCGCGCGCCTTCGGCGCTGATCACGCTGGCGGTTGCGGTCGTGATGGCGCGGGCGCTCGGCATCCCCGGGATGGGCATGGAGACAACCTCGTCGGCGGTCTACTTCTCGCTGCCAGCGTGGCCGACATTGGCAGAGTTGCAGAACGCCGTGTCGCTTTATGTTCTGCCGCAGCTTTCGCTGACCTTCACAAATGCGGTTCTGATCACCGCGCTTCTCGCGGGCGATTATTTCGGCGAGCGCGCCGCCCATGTCACTCCCAAACGGCTGTCGATAACCAGCGGCCTCGCCAACCTGCTTCTCACGCCCTTCGGGGCCCTGCCGATGTGCCACGGCGCGGGCGGGCTGGCGGCGCATCACCGCTTCGGCGCGCGCAGCGGCAGCGCTCCTCTTGCCCTCGGTCTGGCGCTGCTCGCCGTCGCGCTCTGGCCGGGCGGCGCGGGCCTCGCACTGATCGCCGGCATCCCGGCGGCGGCGCTTGGGGTGCTGTTGCTGATGGCTTCCGGCGAACTGGCGCTCAGCAAGCGGCTGTTCGACTGCAAACCGTCCTGCTGGCCGGTGATCGCGGTGACCACCGGCGTGACCGTCTGGGCTGATCCCTTCTGGGGACTACTCGCCGGGTCAGCCGCGGAACTCGCGCGTCTTGCCGCGGTTCGCATTTTCCTGCGGCGTGACGCTCGGTCCTGACCGCGATTGAGGGGACCTGCGGCTATATCGCTGTTTCCTGCAAAAGAAAGCCGCGCAATGTAGACGGGTCCAACTCCTAATGATGCGGCGCATGGCCCGTCGCGATCATCAGATGATGCGCCTGGTGGTGCATACCGAGCGTCAGGATGCCAAAGAAGCCAAGACCCTTGAGTTTCGGCAGATCGGCCGGGTTCTCCGCAGTGACGGTCATGATAGCGCCTGCGGGATGCTCTTCAGCGGCAAATGTCATGCCGTTGGCGCCGCTCATCGTCTCGGCATGGGCGGTGACCATGCGGCGGATCGACTCGCGGATCGGCCCGGCCCCGGTCACAACGAAGCGGATGCCATTTTCCGTCTC
>JBKGZY010000132.1:0-7553 GCA_046543175.1 Dichotomicrobium sp. | reverse complement strand
TCCAGAATATCCGGCAGATCGTTCTCGATCAGGACCACGTCGTCGGCCTTGACGTTGCGCTTCAGCCAGTTTTCCGCATCGGCGAAGCTGTCGAGCTTGACGAGGCGGCCGTTCGCGGCTTTCCGCTCGAAAGTGTCCACGAAAGTCGGAATGCGGTCGGGCCGGACGATGAGGGCGACATCGATGTGTTTCGCCGCTTTCAGCCCCAATTCGGCATGGGCTTCGGCATGGCGCGCGCCAAGTTCCGCCATGCCGGGCGTGATCAGGATGCGCCGGCCGTGCCCGTCGCGCAGCTTGTCCGTCAACTCCAGCGCGGCGGCGAAGCCCGACGGGTTCGAGTTGTAGGCGTCGTCGATCAGGATGCTGCCATCGCCCTGCGGCTTGACCTCCAGCCGGTGCTCGATTTGCGGAACGCTCGCCATCGCCGTGATCGCCTTTTTCGCGGGCACGCCCGCCAGCACCGCCGCGCCGAAAGCCAGCGCCATGTTCGCCCCGTGATGCACGCCGTAGAGCGGCGCGAACAGCGCGAATTCCTCCTCGCCGAACATCTCCGGCCATGTCACCCTGACCTTCAGACCGTCACGTGTCTGCTCGATATTCACGATCCTGAGATCGGCGAACTCGCCCTGCCCGCAGATCACGAAGGTGTCGCGGTGCGCGTTCATGTAATCGACGGCATATTCCTGGGCGAGAATCTCGTCGCCGACGATCATCTTGCCGCCCTTGGCGGCAACCGCCTCGCACAGCTCGAACTTGGCCTTCGCCACGGTCTCCAGCGATTTGAAGCGCTCGTAATGCGCCTCGCCGATCGTGGTCAGCACGCCGAAATCGGGCGGCGTCAGGTCGCACAGCCGCCTGATCGAGCCGATGCCATAGGCCCCCATTTCCGCGATGAAGTAGCGCGTGCCGGGCTTGAGCTGCTCGCGGATGATGCGCGTGTTGCCCATGACCGTGTTGACGCTGCCCGGCGTGTAGAGCGTGCGCGCATGCATGCCGAGGATATGCCCGAGGATATGCTTGACCGAGGTCTTGCCGAACGAGCCGGTGATGCCGATCACCGTGGGGCGCAGGCGCTTGAGCTTGTTATGCGCCTCGGTCCAGAACTTCTTCTGCGTGCGTGTTTCCAGCGGCATGAGCGCGAGGTTCGCCAGCACCAGCGTGAACGGCACGGCCCAGAGCGGCGCGAGCCACCACGCCGGGGCGGGCGCGAACGCGGCAAGCCCGGCCGCGGCGAGACACAGAAGAAACGCGCTCCAGTAGATGCGCCGGGCGCGGTTCGTCATGGCCAGCTTCTTCTTGGCGTTCTTGCGCGGATCCGGCTCCAGCGCGCCGGCCATGATGAACAGGCCGGCAAGCGCGCCCTGCCAGACCGGCGGCATGATCGGGCCAATCAACCATGCCACGAGGGCGACAATACCGACGCCCAGCGCCACGCGCTTGTCGAACGCGACCGCGCGAAACAGCCAGCCGAGGAAGCGCAGCGCATCGTATTCCTCCTGCTGGAAGATATGCAGGTAACGCCGCAGGCGCCGCATGGCGAAGAAGACGAACGCCAGCGCGGTGACTGTCCCCCCGAGCCAAATCATCCAACCGTCTCCACGAAGTCGCGCAGCCGTTTCAGGACCTGATGCTTGCCGCCGGCTAGCACCGAGTAGTGGTCATGACGTGGCAGAAGCGTGAGGTCCGCGTTCGGGATCAGCCGGGAAAGCCGTTCGCCGATGTCCGGCGGCGTCTCGGTGTCGTTTTCGCCGTAGACGAGGTGGACGGGGCACTGGACGGTGCGCGCCACCTCGCTCAGGTCTTCCGAAACCACCTTTGCCAGGACGGCACGCAATTCCCCGGCATTGGCGTAGTCCCTGCTGCCGAAGCGCCGGCGCAGCGTCTCGACGTCGAGGCCGAGCACCGGCGCGGCCCGTTTCAGCGCCTTGAAGGTGCGCACGCGCATTCCGAGCCGCACGCGCTCGCTCAGGCTGCGCTGGCGCGGCAGGCCCGCCCCGGCGACGAGGAACAGGCCGTCGACCGCTTCCGGGTGGCGCGCGGCGATCTGCAACCCGACGCGACAACCGAAGGAATGGCCAATCCATACGGTCTTTGCGGCGGGAGGGCGCGAGGCGATCAACTCCGCCGCGGCATCGGCATAATCGCCCGTGTCCCACGCCTCGGGCGGCGGCGCGGACTCGCCGAAGCCGGGAAAATCGAGCAGCAGATGTGTCCCCTGCCCCGACAGGGCCTCGGCCAGCGGCGCGAGCGCCCGGCGATCCTGCCCCCAGCCATGCGCCCAGACGAAGCGCGGCACCGTCGGCGCCGCGGGAAGGCCTATCTCCTCAAAGGCGAATTGCGTTGAATCCGCCGGCGCGGTCTGGGTCATCGGCGCGGTCATTCGTTCCCTGTCTCCGGTTTGGCGCCGCCGTCGCCGCGCGGCGGACGGATGTAGCCATACCAAGCGGCCCGCGGCGCGTCACCCCCCGCCGCCGCGAGATTGCGGACATACATCTGGTTGCCCCAGTCGAAATGCCAGAACTCCGGCGGGTAATTCACGAATCCCTCCGCGCGCATGGCCGCGTGCAGCAGCCGCCTGTGCAGAACGCGTGGATCATCCGCCGCGATCTCGCCGGATGCCAGCGCCCGCTCGTAATAATCGCTCGCCGCGCGCGGACTCATCTCGTCGAACCCCGCGCCCATATCGGCCAGAGCACCGCCGTCCAAATGCTGGAGGCTCAGGTCGATGGCCGCGCCGGTTGCGTGGGTCGGCACGGTGGCCGGGTCGTCCGGGTCGAACTGCGACGGGTCGGAGACGAATTCCAGCACGCGCGCGCGGACCGCCGCGTCGTCCGCTTCCGGGTCTTCGCGCCGCACCGTCTCCCACCAGAACGCCCACAGGCCCCGCTGACAGGCGACCGGGCGATAGGCATCCCAGAGGAACAGGCGAAAGCCCCAGTCCCGCAATCCGCGATTGACGCGCACGAGTTTTTCTGCAACCGATCGCCGCGCCCACAAGCCCTCGATGTGCCCTGCAATCGGCTGGCGATAGGGCGCGTTCCCGCCATCGGTGCGCGCATAATGATTTTCGCCGGCCAGGCCGCACTCGCTCAACGAGACCAGCGGCTCATCATGCAGCGCGTGGCGGGGATCGAGCGGAACGCCGCCATAGCCGCCCGCATCCAGCTTGCAACAGGCAAGCGGGACGGAGGGCAGGGATGTCCAGGCGGGGACTGGCAAAACGGGCGGAACCTTTTAGTATCGGCGCGTAACACAACAGCCAAGACAAACCCGGCGCAGCGAATATGACAACGGAAAAGCAGGTCATTGCGGTGTTTTTTGGGGGGCGCTCGCCCGAACACGATGTCAGCATCGTGACCGGCCTTCAGGCCGCCGACGCGCTCGACCCGGAACTTTACGAGGTCGTTCCCGTCTACATCACCGCGCGCGGGGAATTGCTCACAGGCGATGCCCTGCTCAGCCGCGAGACATACATTCCCGGCCCGAGCGCGCGGGGCGGCCTGACCGAGGTGCATCTCGACCTGACGCCGGGCGATCGCGGCCGCCTGATAAGTGCCGGCGGTTCCCTGTTCCAGCGACCGAAAACCACCCAGTTCGATACGGCACTGCTCGCCTTCCACGGGCTCTACGGCGAGGACGGACGCCTCCAGGGCGCGCTGGAGATGGCCGACATCGCCTATACCGGCATGCGCGCCTATGCCTCGACGATCCTGATGGACAAGGTGGCGACCAAGCGTATCCTGTCGGACACGGACATCGCCATGCTGGACTACCGCGAGATCAGGCGCCCGCGCGAGGGGCTGATGATGACCACCGAGGAGCTTCAGGCGCAGATCGGCGACTTCGCGTTTCCCTGCATCATCAAGCCCTCGCATCTGGGCAGCAGCATCGGCGTGGCGCGCGTGGCCGATCTGGAGGAACTCGCGGCGGTCCTGCCCGGCATTTTCAAGTACGACAGTGCCGCGATCCTTGAACCCTTCGTCGAGAACATGGTCGAATACAACCTTGCGGTCGCCCGGATCGGCGGCGAACTGCGGACATCGGCCATCGAGAAGCCCAAGCGCGCCGAGGAGCTTCTGGACTTCAAGCAGAAGTATCTTTCCGGCGGCAACAAGGAGAGCGGGACGAAGACGCCGGGACAGGGACGCGCGAGTGAAGGCATGCTGTCGCTCACCCGCGAGTTGAACCCCGAACTGCCCGCCGAGGTCGAGGACCGCCTCCGCGAATGGGCAAAGACGGCCTACGAACATGTCGGCGGTACGGGCGCGCCGCGTCTGGACTTCATCGGCAACGAGGAAACGGGCGAATTCTGGCTCAACGAGGTGAACCCCTGCCCCGGCTCGTTCGGCTATTTCCTGTGGGAAGCCGCCGAACAGCCGATGCTGTTTTCCGACCTGCTGGAACACCTCATCACCGAGGCTGGCGAGCAGCGCGCCAGCGCCGGCCTGCCCGACGATCCAACGCCGGAAGACGCCCGCCTGTTCCCGCGCCGGGGCTGAACGCGAAGCCGGGCGGCTTGCGCGTTACCAGGAGTTAAGCGCCTTTGACGGCCTCCGTGAACGCATCGCATACGAGCAGCGGCCTCAGGCTCCAGACGACGGTCCGCCTGCGCTGGGTGGGGGTCGTCGGCCAGTTGACCACGGTCCTATTCGTCCATCAGGTGCTGGGCTTCCAGTTCCCACTGCTGGCCTGTCTCGGCGTCATCGCCGCATCCGCCCTGATGAACCTGGCGCTGACCACGCGCCATCCCACCAGCAAACGCCTCAACGACGCCCCGGCGATGTGGCTGATGGGCTTCGACACCCTGCAACTGGTCGTGCTCCTGTTTCTCACCGGCGGATTGAAGAATCCCTTCGCGCTGCTGATCGTGGTGCCGATCGCCGTCTCCGCCTCGTCGCTGCCGCTGTCCAAGACGATGGTGCTGGCCGGCTTCGCCATTGTCTGCGCCACCGGGCTGATCTGGTTCCACCTGCCGCTGCCCTGGGCGGGCCAGCCGGAACCCGTTCTCCCGTCGATCTACATCTTCGGCGTCTGGACGGCGCTGACGAGCTGCATCGTATTTTCCGCCGTCTACTCGTGGCGGGTCGGGCGCGAGCGGCGGCAAATGTCCGAGGCGCTGTCGGCGGCTGAAATGGTGCTGGCGCGCGAGCAGCGGCTCTCGGCGCTGGACGGGCTGGCGGCGGCCGCGGCGCACGAGCTCGGCACGCCGCTCGGCACCATCACGCTGACCACGAAGGAACTGCTGCGCTCGCTGCCCGAGGATTCGCCGCATTACGAGGATGTCGCGCTCGTGCGCAGCCAGGCGGAGCGCTGCCGCGAAATTCTCGGGCGCCTCGCCGGGCGCACGCAGGAACAGGACGAGATGTTCGAGCGGATGCCGATCGGCCTGCTGATCGAGGAGGCGATCGAACCGTATCGCCAAGCGGGCAAGGCCATCGCGGTCAGCATCGACGCCCCCGAGCGGGCCGACAGCAAGGCCGGAGGCGAGCCTGTCATGCGGCGCAATCCCGGGATCATCTACGGCCTGGGCAACCTCGTCGAGAACGCCGTGGACTTCGCGCACGAGCAGGTGAAGGTCGAGGCGACCTGGGACAACCGCAGCGTGCGCGTCACCATCCGCGACGACGGGCCGGGCTTCCAGGCCGGCGTCATCGGCCGCCTCGGCGAGCCTTACGTGACGACGCGGCCGCAGACCGACCGGCGCGGCGCCGGCCCCGAGACGGGCCTTGGGCTAGGCTTCTTCATCGCCAAGACGCTGCTGGAGCGCTCCGGCGCGCGGCTGGAACTGCGCAATGCGCGGCCGCCGGAAACCGGCGCCGTGGTCGAAATCATCTGGCCGCGTGAAACCTTCTATCGGACGAAGGCCCTGGGCGATGCCGCGTGATCGGGAAGATGCCCTCACGCCGCGTCATCGTCCGGTCGCGCGGCGGGCGACGAGGAGTTGGCGCGCATGATCCTGCGTCCCGCCACGCTCGACGACCTACCGACACTTCAGCGTTGGGACCGCGCACCGCATGTCGTGCAGGCCTCGGGCGAGGACGGGCCGTTCGACTGGGCGGGCGAGATTCCGCGGCAAGTGGACTGGCGGGAGATACTGATCGCGGAGAGCGGGGGACGCGCCATCGGCGTCATCGTGATCATCGACCCCGCGCGCGAGGAGACGCATTACTGGGGCGATGTTTCCACCGGCCTGCGCGCGATAGACATCTGGATCGGCGCGCAGGACGATCTCGGCCGTGGCTACGGAACGCGGATGATGCGGCTGGCTCTCGATCGCTGCTTCGCACCTGACGACGTGACGGCGGTGCTCGTCGATCCGCTGGCCGGCAACCGCCGCGCTCACCGCTTCTATGAAAGATTGGGTTTCAAACGGGTGGAGCGGCGCATGTTCGGCGCCGACGACTGCTGCGTTTACCGCCTTGAGCGGCGGGACTGGCGCTCCGGCATGTCCGCCATGCAGGAATAACCCTGCACAGGGCTTTACCAATGGCCGCCGGTGATCCATCTATAAGCCATCCGGCGTATATTACGCAGGAGCGTGAAGGGATTACATGAGATGACTCTGGTGGAACCCGAAGACACCGCGAAGATCGGGCAGGATAACAGCCTTCTGGTGGTGGACGATGACAAGCCGTTTCTCAATCGCTTCTGCCGGGCGATGGAAGCGCGCGGTTTCAAGGTCCGTAGCGCTGAGAGTGTCGCCGACGGCATCCGGGAAATCCGCGCCAGCGCGCCGGCCTACGCCGTCATCGACATGCGTCTGGAGGACGGTAACGGCCTCGATGTCGTGCAACTGCTGAACGAAGTGCGTCCGGACAGCCGCGTGATCGTGCTGACCGGCTACGGCAACATCACCACGGCCGTGGCAGCCGTGAAGATGGGCGCGGTGGACTACCTGTCCAAGCCGGCTGACGCGGATGACGTCTACGCCGCGTTGTTGGCGACACCTGAAAAGAACGCGCCGCCCCCGGAAAACCCGATGTCGGCCGACCGGGTGCGGTGGGAGCATATTCAGCGCATCTACGAGTTGTGCGACCGCAACGTGTCTGAGACCGCGCGCAAGCTGAACATGCACCGGCGGACATTGCAGCGCATTCTGGCGAAACGCGCGCCGAAATAGGCGTGAGCGGCTGGATTTCCGCGGCAGGCGGTGAAACGCGCACCGCGCGCGGCCAAAGCCCGATCCTACCAGACTGAAAAGTTTCGCCTGCTGTCCTTGCGAGCATGGCGGAGCCGAACGGCTGACGCGACGGGGCGAAGCGACCAGTATCCGCAGGAAAGCCTTCTATGAGCTTTTTCCGATCAACCGGAACCACGTCATGCCCGTGCTTGCCTGTGCTCGGGCTTGACCCGAGTAACACGGCAATCCAGAGGTCCTGCCGTGCGGCTGACGGGTAGATCACCGGGTTCCCCGGATCGCCGTCCGGGGACAGGCAAGTCCGTGATGGCGCAGAGATAGCGTGAGGTCTGCTGTCATCCCGTGCGCACCGCGGGATGTAATCCTGCGGCGCAGACACGGGATCGCTCTCGGCTAGAGCGCCGGGCGAAAAAGT
>JBKGZY010000131.1:0-7563 GCA_046543175.1 Dichotomicrobium sp. | reverse complement strand
TTACGCCGCGACGCGCACCGGCGCGCCGTCAATGACCAGTCCGCTGTTGTTTGCACTCAAATGCACGGTCTGGCCGTCCTTGATCTGGCCCATGAGGATCTTCTCGGCGAGCGGATCCTGCACGTATTTCTGGATCACGCGCTTGAGCGGGCGCGCGCCATAGACCGGATCGTAACCGCGCTCGGCCAGCAACTTGCGCGCGGCGTCGTCCATCTCCAGCGCGATCTTGCGGCTCTCCAGCAGCCGGCGCACCCGCTCCATCTGGATATCGACGATGGCCGCCATCTGGTCGCGCCTCAGGCGCTGGAACAGCACGATCTCGTCCACCCGGTTCAGGAACTCCGGCCGGAAATGCCCGCGCACCACAGTCATCACCTGTTCGCGCACCTCGTCCACGTCCTGATCGTCGCTCAGACCCGCGAGATAGTCCGAGCCGAGATTCGAGGTCATGATGATGAGGGTGTTGCGGAAATCGACCGTGCGGCCCTGTCCGTCGGTCAGCCGGCCGTCGTCCAGCACTTGCAGCAGGATGTTGAACACGTCCTGATGCGCCTTCTCGATCTCGTCGAACAGGATCACCTGATAGGGCCGGCGCCGCACCGCCTCGGTCAGCGATCCACCTTCCTCGTAGCCGACATAGCCCGGCGGCGCGCCGACCAGTCGCGAGACCGCGTGGCGCTCCATGTATTCCGACATATCCAGCCGGATCATGGCCTGGTCGTCGTCGAACAGGTATTCCGCCAGGGCGCGGGTCAACTCGGTCTTGCCGACGCCGGTCGGGCCGAGGAACATGAACGACCCCATCGGCCGGTTCGGGTCCTGCAGCCCGGCGCGCGCGCGGCGCACGGCGGTCGAGACCGCGTGGACCGCTTCCTCCTGCCCGACGACACGCTTGCCCAGTTCGTCTTCCATGCGCAACAGCTTGTCGCGCTCGCCCTCGAGCATCTTTTCGACCGGGATGCCCGTCCAGCGCGACACGACATGGGCGATATGCTCGGGCGTGACGACCTCTTCGACCATCCCGGCCGCCGGTTCGGCGCCTTCTTCGGCCTCTTCGGCCTTGTTGAGCTTCGTCTGAAGGTCCGGAATGACGCCGTAGGCCAGTTCGCCCGCGCGGGTGAGGTCACCACGGCGCTGCGCCTGTTCCAGCTCGATGCGCGCCTGCTCCAGCTCCTCCTTCAGCTTCTGCTCGGAGGTCAGCTTCTCCTTTTCCTCGCGCCAGCGCTGGGTCAGCGCCTGCGCCTTTTCCTCCAGATCGGCGAGTTCCTTCTCAAGATTGCCGAGCCGCTCCTTCGAAGCCTGATCCTCCTCGCGCTTCAGCGCCTCGCGCTCCATCTTCAGCTGGATGATGCGCCGGTCGAGTTCGTCGAGTTCCTCCGGCTTGGAGTCCACCTGCATGCGCAGCCGCGCGGCGGCCTCGTCCACGAGGTCGATGGCCTTGTCCGGCAGGAAACGGTCGGTGATGTAGCGGTGCGAGAGCTCGGCAGCGGCGACCAGCGCGCTGTCGGAGATGCGCACGCCGTGATGCAGCTCGTACTTCTCCTGCAACCCGCGCAGAATGGAGATGGTGTCCTCCACCGTCGGCTCGTCGATATAGACCGGCTGGAAGCGTCGAGCGAGCGCCGCGTCCTTCTCGATATGCTTGCGGTACTCATCCAGCGTGGTCGCGCCGACGCAGTGCAGATCGCCGCGCGCGAGCGCGGGCTTGAGAAGGTTGGACGCATCCATCGCGCCGTCGGCCTTGCCCGCGCCGACGATGGTGTGCAACTCGTCGATGAACAACACGATGCCGCGCTCGGCGGCGGAAATTTCCTGGAGCACGGATTTCAGCCGCTCCTCGAACTCGCCGCGGTACTTCGCCCCGGCGATCAGCGCGCCCATGTCGAGCGCCAGCAGCTTCTTCTCTTTCAGGCTTTCCGGCACGTCGCCGTTGACGATCCTGAGCGCCAGCCCTTCGGCGATGGCGGTCTTGCCGACGCCCGGCTCGCCGATCAGCACGGGGTTGTTCTTGGTCCGGCGCGAGAGCACCTGCACGGTCCGGCGGATTTCGTCGTCGCGCCCGATGACGGGATCGAGCTTGCCGGTCGCCGCTTCCTCGGTCAGGTCGCGCGTGTAGCGTTTCAGCGCCTCGTAGGACTCTTCTGCCGAGGCGCTGTCGGCGGTGCGGCCCTTGCGCAGATCGTTGATGGCCGCGTTCAGCCCTTGCGCATTGACGCCGCTATCCGCGAGGATTGTCGCGGTGTTGGCGCCCTTCTCGATGGTCAGGGCCAGCAGAAGACGCTCGACCGTCACGTAGCTGTCGCCGGCCTTGTCGGCGGCCTTTTCCGCCTGGTCGAACACGCGGGCCAGTTCCGGGGCCATGTAAATCTGTCCAGCGGCATCGCCCGAAACCTTGGGTAGCTTGGCAAGCGCCTCTTCGGTCCGCCGTCGCGCGCCGTCGGCATCGCCGCCCGCGCGGGCGATCAGCCCGGCGGCCATGCCCTCGTCGTCGTCGAGCAGCGCCTTCAGCAAATGTTCCGGCGTCAGGCGCTGATGCCCTTCGCGCAGCGCGATGCCTTGCGCGGCCTGCACGAAGCCCTTCGCGCGGTCGGTAAACTTCTCGAAATTCATGTGATCCTCCTAAGCGCGCGGCCGATCGCCCGTAAGCGGCGCGAGGGGCCACGCCTCGCAATCAAACCAGTTAAGCGAGCACCCGGCCTTTGCCGCGATGCCAACATCGATATAATGTTGCATTCCGGGCATGGAAAGCCGCCACCGGCCTGACGTGCCGTGGTTTTCAACGCTAGAATTGAAACGCCGAGGCGTCCCTTTGGGTTTCATCCGCCGCGCGGGATTCTGTTCACCGGCATGCGCGCTTGACGCCGGTCGCTGCGCCGCACAATAGTCGCGGCATGATGAGCGTGCGCGATCTGTACCGCTATCCCGTCAAGGGGCTGTCGCCCGAACCGCTGGAAGAGGTGCGTCTTGAGCCCGGCGCGACGATTCCGTTCGACCGTGCCTATGCCATCGAGAACGGTCCCGGCCGGTTCGATCCCCAGGCGCCGCGGCACCTGCCGAAGATCAATTTCCTCATGCTCATGCGTAACGAGAAGCTGGCTGCGCTGACGACTGAGTTCGACGCGAAGACGCAGGTGCTGACCGTCTTCCGCGACGGCAAGCAGGTCGCGCGCGGCGATCTGAGCGCCAAGCTGGGCCGCCAGATGATCGAGCAGTTCTTCGCCGGCTACATGGCGGACGACCTCAAGGGGGCGCCGCGCATCGTGTCCGCGCCGGAGCATAGCTTTTCCGACGTGCCGGAGAAATGCCTGCATCTCGTCAACCTGGAGACCGTGCGCGCGCTCGGCCGCGAACTCGGCATGGAGCTCGATCCGCTTCGTTTCCGCGCGAACGTCTATTTCGACGGGCTGGAACCCTGGGCGGAAGCCGGCTGGCTGGACCGGCAAATCCATGTCGGCGGTGCGCTGCTGGAGGTGTTCGCGCTGACTCCGCGCTGTGCCGCGACCGATGTGAACCCGGCGACCGCCGCGCGCGACGGGAACATCCCGCCGGATATGCTGCGGATATACGGCCACAACGACCTCGGCTTCTATGCCAAGGTTGTGCAGGGCGGGGATGTTCGCGTGGGCGATGAGATCGTCGCTTAATCCACCTTCCGATCAGTCGGAATCACGTCATGCCCGTGCTTCGACACGGGCATCCACCGCCGCAGGATGTCGACTTCGTTTCCTGGGTTGCCGGGTCAAGCCTGGCAACGACGATGGTTGAACCGCTTCAAACGGGTCCGTACGACGGTTCAACCACCCAATTGGCCCTTGGTCGAGGGGATCGCGTCGGCCGCGCGCGGGTCAATCTCGATGGCGGCGCGCAGCGCCCTGGCCAATCCCTTGAAGCAGCTTTCCGCGATGTGATGCGCGTTGTCGCCGTACAGGTTTTCGACGTGGAGCGTGACGCCCGCGTTCTGCGCGAAGGCCTGGAACCATTCGCGGAACAGTTCGGTATCCATCTCGCCGATCTTCGCCGCCGGGAATGCGACGCGCCAGACCAGCCAGGGCCGACCAGACACGTCGAGCGCGACGCGGGTCAGCGCCTCGTCCATCGGCAGGTCGGCCGCGCCGTAGCGCCGGATGCCGCGCCGGTCTCCCAGCGCCTTGGCGACCGCCTGCCCGAGCGCGATGCCAGTGTCTTCCACGGTGTGGTGCGCGTCGATGTGCAGATCGCCCTTGGCCTTCAGCGTGATGTCAATCAGGGCGTGCCGGGCGAGCTGCTCCAGCATGTGGTCAAGAAAGCCGACTTCCGTGGCAACGTCATATTGGCCCGTCCCGTCGAGATCGATATGCGCGCTGATCTGCGTCTCTTTGGTATTCCGCGCGACCTCGGCGGCGCGCCTTTCGCCCGACTGTGTCATCGTTGTTTCCGTCGATTGCGTGGCATCACGTGCACGTCTCCCCTGCGTATAGCACCTTTATTACCGGGGCGCGAACCTGCTACAAGCGCGCGCATTGCATCCGGGCGGGCAGCGCCGTATATCGCAGGGCAGACCATGACTGAGCAATCTCCATCATATCCGGGCTGGCACGCCACGACCATCGTATCGGTGCGCAAGGGCGGCAAGGTCGTCATCGCGGGCGACGGGCAGGTGTCCGTCGGCCAGAGCGTCATGAAATCCAACGCGCGCAAGGTCCGCACGCTCGGCAAGGGCGAGGTGATCGCCGGGTTCGCTGGCGCGACGGCTGATGCCTTCACGCTGTTCGAGCGCCTGGAGCAGAAGCTCGAGCAGTATCCCGGCCAGCTGATGCGTGCCAGCGTGGAACTTGCCAAGGACTGGCGCACCGACCGCTACCTGCGCCGGCTGGAGGCGATGATGATCGTCGCGGACCGGACCAACACGCTGGTGCTGACCGGCACTGGCGATGTGCTGGAGCCGGAGAACCATCTTGTCGGTATCGGCTCGGGCGGCAATTACGCGATGGCTGCGGCGCGCGCGCTGTACGACATGGACCTGAGCGCGGAAGAGATCGCGCGCAAATCCATGAAGATCGCGGCGGATATCTGTATCTACACCAATGACACGGTCACGCTGGAAACGCTCGATGCCGACTAGGGATCAGTTGGACGAGGCCGTCGCGGCCGGCGTGATCGGGCGCGCGGAGGCCGACCGGCTCGCCGATTTCCTCGCCAGGCGCGAGGCCGGGGCGGCGTGGATCGGCCCGCCGGAGGACGCGGAGACGATCCGCTTCGTGCGCGGCTTTCACGATATTTTCCTGACCATCGGCGTCGTCCTGCTGCTGACCGGGATCGGCTACACTGTCGCGATCTTCGCGGGCGCGCTGTCCGGCCTCGCGGTGGCCGTCGCGGCGCTCGCGCTGGCGTTTTATTTCACGCAGCGCAGGCGGCTTACCCTGCCGAGCATCGCATTGTCCATCGCGTTCGCGCTGGCCGTGGGATATCTCGCGGCGGCGTTTCTCACGGGGCTGGTCGTCGCCGGTGCGCCGGACCGGCTCTCGCCGCCGGGAGTAAGCGCGGACAGTTTGTCCATGCTGTTCTTCGCCGGGGCGGCCACGCTCGCCTCGTTTGCGTATTACCTGTATTTCCGGCTGCCCTTCACGGTGGGCCAGACGGCCGTCGCGGTAACGGCGGCCGCCTGGTTCCTGATCGCGGTGCTTGCGCCGGATCGTGTCGAGGCGTGGACGACGCCGCTGTTTCTCGTTATCGGCGTGGCGACCTTCATGCTGGCGATGCGCTACGACCTGCGCGATCCCGCCCGGCAAACGCGCCTGTCCGACGTGGCGTTCTGGCTGCATCTTGCCGCGGCGCCCATGATCGTGAACAGCGCGATGGGCTTCGTCTGGACCACGGACCGCGCGAGCCTCGGGCTCGGCGACGCTTTCAGCACGATCGTGCTCATCGCCGCGCTTGCTATCGTGGCTGTCATCATCGACCGGCGTGCGCTGCTTGTCGCCGGGCTGATCTACTTCGGTGTGGCGCTGTCGGTCATCATCAACAGAACGGGCATGGACGAGGCCGCGGTGACGGCGCTCACCGTGCTCGGGCTGGGCGCGGCGCTGCTGCTGCTGGGCGTGGGCTGGCGCCGGACGCGCCACGCCGTCGTGTCGCAGCTCGTGCCGGGCGCGCTTGCCCGCCGCCTGCCAACCGCTGAACCGGAGCATGCATGACCAACTTCAGTCCCCGCGAAATCGTCTCCGAACTCGACCGCTATATCATTGGTCAGAAGGACGCCAAGCGCGCCGTGGCGATTGCGCTGCGCAACCGCTGGCGCCGTCAGAAGCTTGAAGACGACCTGCGCGAAGAGGTGCTGCCGAAGAACATCCTGATGATTGGCCCCACCGGCGTGGGCAAGACCGAGATCTCGCGCCGGCTGGCCAAGCTGGCGAACGCGCCGTTCATCAAGGTGGAGGCGACGAAATTCACCGAGGTCGGCTATGTCGGGCGCGATGTCGAGCAAATCATCCGCGACCTTGTGGAATCCGGGCTGAGCCTGGTGCGCGCGGCAAAGCGCAAGGAAGTGCAGTCATCGGCGCATCTCGCCGCCGAAGAGCGCGTGCTGGACGCGCTGGTGGGCGAGCATGCGTCGCCGGCAACGCGCGATTCCTTCCGCAAGCGGCTGCGCGACGGCGAGATGGACGACAAGGAAATCGAGATCGAGGTCACCGACACCGGCGGCGGCATGCCCAGCTTCGATGTGCCCGGCATGCCCGGCGCGCAGGTCGGCATGATCAATCTCGGCGACATGCTCGGCAAGGCGTTCGGCGAGCGCAAGAAGAAGAAGACCGTCACGGTGCGCGATTCCTACGAACTGCTGGTCCACGAGGAATCCGACAAGCTGATCGACGAGGACCAGATCGTCCAGGACGCGATCGAGACCGTGGAGAACAACGGCATCGTGTTTCTCGACGAGGTCGACAAGATCACCGCGCGGTCTGAACGCATGGGCGGCGATGTCAGCCGTGAGGGCGTGCAGCGCGACCTGCTGCCGCTGATCGAGGGCACGACCGTCAGCACCAAATACGGGGCGGTGAAGACCGACCACATCCTGTTCATCGCCTCCGGCGCGTTCCATGTGTCCAGCCCGTCGGACATGCTGCCCGAGCTTCAGGGCCGCCTGCCGATCCGGGTGGAGCTGCGCGCGCTGACGGAAGAGGATTTCCGGCGCATCCTGCGCGAGCCGAAGGCCAGCCTCATCAAGCAATACGTGGCGCTGATGGCCACCGAAGGCGTCGATCTGGAGTTCACCGACGAGGCCATCGACGCGATCGCGCAGATCGCGGTGGAGGTCAATTCCAATGTCGAGAATATCGGTGCGCGGCGGCTCATGACCGTGATGGAGCGCGTGCTCGACGAGATCAGCTTCGACGCCACCGACCGGGTGGAGGGCAAGTTCGTCATCGACGCGGATTACGTGCGCGCGCAGGTGGCGGACCTGGCGAAGAACACCGACCTGTCAAAGTTCATTCTGTGAGCGCGCCGTGTTGCCCGCGGGGCGTCGAACGGCTAGTGCAGTGACACAGACACTTGATCCACACTTGCAGCACGCTCGCATTCAAG
>JBKGZY010000130.1:0-7577 GCA_046543175.1 Dichotomicrobium sp. | reverse complement strand
GGGCAGAGACTTTCGGAAGTGCAAAAGGGGTTGTCGCAAAGCCAAGAGACGTTGTAAGCGACAAGCGCGTCGAGAGAAAAGAAGCTGCCGGCGCGAGTGCAGAACAAGCTACGGAACGCAGAACTGCTTCCGCGCGCGTAAAAAGATCGTTGTCGACGGCGCCAAAACCGTCTCCTCATGTGCGCAACTCGTCGCATGCATAAATGAAAACGATGAGTGAAAGTTCTCGTCTTCTGCGTTTCTTGGCTCTCGACATACCGTGCGGGACCACAATTTGTAGAATGTCGAGGCTAAGTCACGGCCGAGGCATAATAATAAGAAAATGAGTTAGGCGCGTACTTAGCAGTCATCGTGTATGGCGATGCAGCGCAAATCCCAAAGGCCGTGGAAAACTCGATCGTGCGCCCTTAGCGAAGAGACATGGGGGTAGCGAGGAGTAACGCGTTTCCCTTGCTGCCCCACCGCGACTCCGCTAACTGAATCCCATGAACCAGACACCCCCCACTGACGACGCCACGCCCGACCCCACCCCGGTCTCCTTACGCGACGCGCTGGAAGAGCGCTACCTCGCCTATGCGCTCTCCACCATCATGCACCGCGCGCTGCCGGACGTGCGCGACGGGCTGAAACCCGTTCACCGCCGCCTGCTCTACGCCATGCGCCAGCTCCGGCTCGACCCGGACGCCGGCTTCAAGAAATGCGCGCGCGTGGTCGGCGACGTCATCGGTAAATACCACCCCCACGGCGATCAGGCGGTCTATGACGCGCTGGTGCGCCTCGCGCAGAACTTCGCGGTGCGCTATCCCCTCGTCGACGGCCAGGGCAATTTCGGCAATGTCGACGGCGATAACGCCGCGGCCATGCGCTACACCGAGGCGCGGCTGACCGAGGCGGCGCGCGCGCTGCTCGACGGCATCGACGAGGACACGGTCGATTTCCGCGAGACCTATGACGGCACCGAGAGCGAGCCGGTGGTGCTGCCCGCCGCGCTGCCGAACCTGCTGGCCAATGGCGCGGCGGGGATCGCGGTCGGCATGGCGACGAACATCCCGCCGCACAACCTCGACGAGCTTTGCGCCGCGGCGCAGGCGCTGATCACGCGGCCCGACGTCACGGCGGCCGAGCTTGCCGGGATCGTGCCCGGCCCGGACTTTCCCACCGGCGGCGTGATCGTGGAGGACCGCGCCTCGATCGCGGAGGCCTACGCCACCGGGCGCGGCGGCTTTCGCGTGCGCGCGCGCTGGCATCGCGAGGACACCGGGCGCGGCACGTGGCAGATCGTCGTCACCGAAATCCCCTACCAGGTGCAGAAATCCCGCCTGATCGAAAAGATCGCCGAACTGCTGAGCGCGAAGAAGCTGCCGCATCTTGGCGATGTGCGCGACGAGTCGACCGAGGACATCCGCATCGTGCTGGAGCCGCGCGCGCGCACCGTCGAGCCGGATGTGCTGATGGAGCAGCTGTTCCGCCTCACCGACCTCGAATCGCGCATCCCGCTCAACATGAATGTGCTCAGCGGCGGCAAGGTGCCGCGCGTGCTCTCCCTGCGCGAGGTGCTGAGCGAATGGCTGGCGCACCGCAAGGAGGTGCTGGGCCGGCGCTCGCGCCACCGGCTGGCGAAGATCGCGCACCGGCTGGAGGTGCTGGGCGGGTATCTCGTCGCCTATCTCAACATCGACGAGGTCATCCACATCATCCGCGAGGAGGACCACCCCAAGGCCGTGATGATGCAGCGCTTCGACCTGACGGACGTGCAGGCCGAGGCGATCCTGAACATGCGCCTGCGCGCGCTGCGCAAGCTCGAAGAGATCGAGATCCGCAAGGAGCACGACTCCCTCACCGCCGAGAAGGGCGAGTTGGAGGCGCTGCTGGCCTCCGACGACAAGCAGTGGGCGCGCATTTCCGAGGAGATCGGTGAAGTGCGCGCGCGCTTCGGCAAGGACACCGAGGTCGGCCGCCGCCGCACAGATTTCGGCGGTGTGCCACGCATCGAGGTCAATCTCGACGAAGCGCTGATCGAGCGCGAGCCGATCACCGTCATCCTGTCGGAAAAGGGCTGGGTCCGCGCGCTCAAGGGGCACGGCAACGATCTCGACAAGCTGCAATTCAAGACTGGGGACAGCCTCAAGCGGGCGATCCGCGCGCAGACCACCGACAAGCTGATCCTGTTCGCCACCAACGGCAAGTTCTACACGCTCGCCGCATCCGACCTGCCCGGCGGGCGCGGCGCGGGCGAGCCGGTGCGGCTGATGATCGACCTGGAGGAAGATGCCGGGATTGTCGACCTGTTCGTGCACGACGCGAAGCGCAAGCTGCTGATCGCCTCCAGCGCGGGCAACGGCTTCATCGTGGCCGAAAGCGAGGTCGTCGCCTCGACGCGCAAGGGCAAGCAGGTGCTCAACCTCGGCAAGGGCGATCGCGCAGTGGTCTGCACGCCGGCTGAGGGCGATAGCGTCGCGGTCGTCGGCGACAACCGCAAGCTGCTGGTGTTCGGACTGGACGAGATCAACGAGATGAGCCGCGGGCGCGGCGTCCGGCTCCAGCGCTATCGCGGCGGTCAGTTAAGTGACGCGCGCTGCTTCACGCGCGAAGATGGCCTGCAATGGGCCGACCCTGCCGGCCGCGTGCGCACCGTCACCGACCTCGCCGAATGGACCGGGAGCCGCGCCAGCGCGGGCAAGCCCGTGCCGCGCGGCTTCCCGAAATCGGGCCGTTTCGGCGACGCACCCAACCGATAGGAAACGATCAGCGAGAACCTGCCACCAGTCGGCGTTGACCCTATGCCTTTGACCGGGCAGTCGTGAGACAAGCAATGGCATGATACCGTGCCGACTGATCGCAAAGCGGGCAAGGAGCGGCGGCTTAATCGTCGTCTTCAGCTTCGTTCGCGTTGCCGACCTGAAGCTGCGTGTAGCCCTGCTCGCCCAGCCGGTCGATCAGCCCGAGCTGCGTTTCCAGCCAGTCGATATGGCCTTCCTCATCGTGGACAAGGTCTGTGAACAGGTCACGGCTGACCAGATCGCCCGCCTCCTGACAAGTGTTGGCCGCCTGCGTGTAGAACTTGCGCGCCTCGTGCTCGTCACGCAGATCCGCCTCGAACATGTCCTTCAGGGTCTGTGAGCGGTCGACCTTGTTCATCGAGGTCATGTCCGGGTTGCCCTCGAGGAACAGCATCCGCTCCATCAGCTTGTTGGCGTGGCCAAGCTCTTCTTCCATCTCCTCGGTCATCGCGTCGCCGAGCGCCTCCAGCCCCCAGTCCTTCAGCACATGCGAATGCAGCAGGTATTGATGCACCGCGGTGAACTCCATCGTCAGCGCCTTCTGGAGCTGCTGCAGGACAACGTCTTCGCCTTTCATAGGTGTCTCTCCGTGTGTGAAAAATCGCAAAATCCTACGCGCATGACATATGTCGTAGCCCCGCCGGCGCCAATCCCGGCACAATCGGGAATACAAGCAAAACCGGAAAGACCGCGTTTCAGTTCCCGCCGCGGGCCGGATTGACGCGCACGCCCGGCGCCGGCCGTTCCAGCAGCACTTCGCGGCGGAAGCGATACAGTCGCGCGGGGCGGCCGCCCGTTGCCGGCTCGACCCCTCCGGCCGGTTCGACAAGCCCGGAATTCGCGACCAGACGGCGGAAATTCTGCTTGTGCAGGCGCGTCCCGAGGATCGCCTCGACCGTGCACTGGAATGTCGAGAGAGTGAAGCGTTCCGGCAGCAACTCGAAGATGACAGGACGATACTTGATCTTGCCGCGCAACCGGCTCATCGCGGTCGCGAGAATGCGGCGGTGGTCGTAGCGCATCGGCCGGCCGGGCCGCACCGGATTGTCCCAGGCGCGCGCGGCTTCGCGCCCGTCATGCAAAGCCTCGGCGGCCAGCCCGGCCTCGTAGAGCAATTCGTACCGCTCCAGTGCCTTTTCCTCGTCCCAGCCGCCGTCCCCGAGGCCGAAGCAGATGCGCAGCCGGTCGCTGCGCCGGAGCGGCCGCGCCGGCTCACCCGGCGGCGGCGAACGTCCTGCCCATTCGTTCAGCAGCGGTTCGATCCGCCCGGTCAGGATCGGCGGCGTGGTCCGGCGGCGATCCTCCCACGGAAAATAGTCGTACCACGGCCGCCAGATCGCGCCGCCGGCGCAGGTGAGGCTCTGCGCGCGGGTCAGGGCAAGATAGCCGATCGACATGGCATGCGGGCCGGTGTCGCCATAGCGGGCATGGCGGCCGCGGTCGCCGAAGGTGTAAAGCTGCTCGACATAACCGAGTTGCAGGCCGGTCTGCTCGGCCACCCAGGAGCGCAGGCCGATCTCCAGCGTCCTGTGCGTGAGCGGATTGAACGGGCCGGAAGGCAGCGTATCCAGCGCGTTGTCATCCGTACCGGGGCAGACCACGAGGATGTGCGGCTCGCCCTCATGAATGCAGATGATGGCCGCGCTCAGCCCGATCTCGACGGCGGGCAACGCGGTGTCGGCTTGCGCGCCTACCCGCGCCGCGCGAGTTTCTGCGTCGCTGGTTGTCTTAGCCGTGGGAGCCCTGACCAAGTTGGGAACCTTGCGTGGCCGCATCGGACGGCCAAGGTGATGCTTCATGCGTCGCGGACGGACGCGGCGCCGCGGATCGCGACCCGTGGGCCTCCGACCGGCGCGGGGCGCGCAACGCAATGACGAATCCGGCGATGACATCGATGAACGCGGCGACAGCAATCACGAGGAAAACGGAGGTTGCGGCCTTCTCGACCATCAGGAACTGGATCATGCAGATGATCAGTATGATCGTCGAAAGCGCCTGATCGGCGAGGGAAATGCCGCGCCGCCGCGCTGCCTTCATCAGTTCGACGAACAGGAGGACAAGCGTCAGCAGAATCATCGCGTCGCCCACGCTCAACGACCAGCGCGCACCGGACATCAGCGGGATGGTCACGATCTCGCCCTGAAGCAGCGCCCGCGCGCCTTCCACCCCCGTGCCACCGAAGACGAACACGGCAATGTTGTAGAGGATCAGGACGACGACGAGCCACGGCACTGCCGCGAGCATGGCGTTCTCCGTTACTGTCTCGGACCAGCCGCGGATACGGCCATCAGTACTCTTCCTTGACCTCGATCACCTTGCGGCCGCGATATATGCCGGTCTTGAGATCGACGTGATGAGGGCGGCGAAGCTCGCCGGTATCCTTGTCTTCCACATAGGTCGGTTTTTTCAGCGCATCCGAGGCCCGGCGGTTGCCGCGCTTCATGCGCGAAACCTTGCGTTTCGGGACAGCCATATTCGTTCTCCTGGAATCATGCCGCGCAGCGATGCCCGCGTCTTCGCGTTACGGCGTTGTATAACGACATTGCGTCTTGTTGACCAGAGTCTACCGCTTGCGTTCGCCCGACAAAATGCACTGCGCCAGCCCGGTTCTGGCACGGACACGTTCACCGATCCGGCGGGCCAGGGCACGGGTGCGCGGACCCGCCCGACCCGCGTTGCGCACATGCGGATTCGGCAGTGCCGCGGCAAGCAGCGCCGATTCGCTAGCCGTCAGCGCGTCCGGCGTCTTGGCAAAGTGATGCGCGGCGGCGGCGTGAATCCCGAATACGCCCGGCCCCCATTCCGCGATGTTCAGGTAAATCTCCACGACGCGGCGCCGCGGCACCATGAGCACCAAAGCATAAGCAAGCGGTATTTCCAGTCCCTTGCGGAGATAGCTGCGCTCCGGCCAGAGCACAAGGTTTTTCACCGTTTGCATGGCGATCGTGCTGGTGTCCTCCGGCGCGCCGTTCTCCGCCTCATCCACGGCTGAGCGGATGCGCGGCCAGTCGACGCCCCAATGCGTGCAGATGCGCGGGTCCTCATGCACGATCACGGCCTCGATCAGATCCGGCGAAACAGATTCGAGCGGCACCCAGGACCGCCTGACCGTCACGCCCTCCGCTTCACGCAGCGCCATCAGCCGCGATCCTGGCGGATCGATGAAACGCAACGAAGCGGCGGCCCCGAACACGGCGAGGACGAGCACGGCAGCCACTGCCACCACGATCTTCAGCATGCGCCCTGCTATGCTCCCCGTCGCCGCTTGTGACCAACGATGAAATTTGTAAAACAAACGACACGCGGCGCGCGTCCGCCGCGATGCCAGTCCCACGAAAGCGAGCGCGACCGCCAATGTTTACCGAGCGTCTGGAGGCGAATGCAAGGCAGGTCGAGGCGCGTCTCCACGATCTTCTGAGCGGCGCGGGTGACACTGCGCCGCCGGACCGGCTGGCCGAGGCGATGCGTTACGGCACGATGGGCGGCGGCAAACGGCTGCGACCGCATCTCGTGATCGAGAGTGCCGCGTTCTTCGGCGTCCCGGCGGAAGCCGCGCTGGATGCCGCGGCGGCGGTGGAGTGCGTGCACTGCTATTCGCTCATCCATGACGATCTGCCGGCGATGGATGACGACGACCTGCGTCGCGGCCATCCGACCGTCCATCGCGCCTTCGACGACGCCACGGCAATCCTCGCCGGCGATGCCCTGCTGACGCTGGCCTTCGAGATCATGGCGAGCGAACGGACACACCCGGAGCCGGCGGTGCGTGCGCGTCTGACCGCCGGGCTGGGGCGGGCGGCGGGCTGGCGCGGCATGGCCGGAGGGCAGATGCTGGACCTGACGGCGCCGGGGCAAAGCTTGGACGCGGAAGCCATTGCGCGGCTTCAGGCCATGAAAACCGGCGCGCTGCTGAAATACGCCTGCGAGGCGGGCGGCATCATCGGCGGCGCCGGGACGGGCGACATGGCCGTGTTGAGCCGGTACGGCGCGGCGATCGGACAGGCGTTCCAGCTTGCCGATGATCTGCTCGACGTCGAGAGTGACGCCGCGACGCTGGGCAAGGCCGCCGCGAAAGACGAGGCCGCGGGCAAGGCCACGCTCGTGACGCTGCTGGGACTGGAGGCGGCGAAAGCACGTCTGCGGGAACTGGAGCGGGAGGCGGTTAGCGCACTGGCGCCGTTCGGCGCGCGCGGCGAAATGCTGGCGGCGACCGCGAGCTTCATCATCCGCCGCACGCATTAGCCCGCGCTTAGGTCCGATCGAAATCGGTCCAATCTCAGTCATTGCGAGCGCCCGCCTACATCCCAGAGGGATGCTGGGCGGGGGCGAAGGATTCTTAAACTTTTGCGGGCCATCCGGCCCGCGACGGGACCCCATCGAAATTCGCGCAGCGAATTTGCGATGGGGTCCCTGATCCGCGCCAACGGCGCGGCGCCCGGTCGGGTGCTCAGACACGCCTTAGAGGCGCGTCTGGGGAACTTCGTCGTTGACGTCACACTCTCCAGCGCGGCTCTGCCGCACTGAGCGGCCGACTGGCTCCGCCGGGCCTTAGGCCCGGACCCGGCCCACGCCTGCCCCGGACCCCGATCCGGGGGATGTGGGCCGGAAAGCTAAGAAGCTCGATAGCTTCGCTGCGCTCGCAATGACGGCTGATGAACTGACTCCATCGGAAGCGGACTGTGTTCTAGCGGCACCTGATAAACCGGAAACCGTCGCAATGACCGTCGTCGCACACCGCGCCCGTGGTGATCAGACGGGTCGGCTGACGGTCGCCGATGTTGGACGCCTTCTTGAACC
>JBKGZY010000129.1:0-7703 GCA_046543175.1 Dichotomicrobium sp. | reverse complement strand
GGATGAGGTGAGGCCATGAAGCGGGCATATTCGCTGCTGGAGATCAAGCAGGTCGACGAGGATCGCCGCGTCATCACGGGCATCGCGACGACGCCGACGCCCGACCGGCTTGGAGACATCGTGGAGCCGGATGGGGCGGAATTCAGCCTGCCGATCCCGCTTTTGTGGCAGCACGAGCACGACCAGCCGATCGGGCATGTCACCGACGCGAAGGTGACCGAGGACGGCATCGAGGTCGTGGCGAAGCTGGAGCGCATCGACGAGCCGGGCACGCTGAAGGACCGGCTGGACGAGGCGTGGCAATCGATCAGGTCCGGGCTGGTGCGCGGCCTTTCGATCGGATTTCGCGCGGTCGAGACGGCGAACATCGAGGACAGCTTCTCGCTGCGCTTCATCAAGTGGATGTGGCTGGAACTGTCCGCCGTGACCATTCCGGCGAACGCCGAGGCCACCATTGCGACCGTCAAGTCCATTGACGGCGAACTCTGGGCCGCGTCAGGCCGCAAATCGGAAACGGGAACATCGCCCGGCGCTTCGGGGTCCCGAGTCGTGAAAATGTTCAAACCTGAGGACCTGAAAATGTCGAAGAAGAAGACGCTGGCGGAGCAGATTTCCGCCTTCGAGGCCACGCGCCAGGCGAAGTCCGCGCGCATGGTCGAGATCATGGAAGCGGCTGGCGAGGAGGGCGTGACGCTCGACGATGCCCAGCAGGAGGAATATGACGGCCTGGCCGACGAGGTGAAGTCGATCGACGATCACCTGAAGCGGCTGAACGCGCTGAACGAGGCCAACAAGAAGTCGGCCATTCCGGCGAACGGCGACAACCCGGCGAGCGGCGCGGCCTCGCGTGCCCGCGTGCAGGTGGGCGTCAAGGGGCCGAAGCTGGAGCCGGGGATCGGCTTCACGCGGATCGCCAAGGTGAAGGCGCTGGCCAAGCTGGACGGCGACAACGTGCGCGATGTCGCGCGCGAGCTGTACGGCGAGGACTCGCCGGTCTATGGGCACTTCACCAAGGCGGCCGTCGAGGCCGGCAACACGGTCGACTCGGTCTGGGCCGGTGCGCTGGTCGGCGACGAAACCTCGGTGTTCGCCGATTTCGTCGAGTACCTGCGCCCGATGACCATCCTGGGCAGGTTCGGAACGAACGGGATCCCGAGCCTGCGCCGGGTGCCGTTCCGCACCGCGCTGGTCGGGCAGGACTCCGGCGGTTCCGGCTACTGGGTCGGTGAGGGCAAGGCGAAGCCGCTCACCAAGTTCGACTTCTCTCGCCGGACGCTCGATCCGCTGAAGGTGGCGAACATCGCGGTGACGACGGAGGAGCTGCTGCGCGATTCCAGCCCGTCGGCGGAGATGATCGTGCGCGACCAGCTCGCCGCGGCGCTGCGCGAGCGGATGGACCGGGACTTCATCGACCCGACCAAGTCCGAAGTGTCAGGCGTGTCGCCGGCGGCGATCACGAATGGCGTCACGGCGCTGAACTCGACCGGCACCGATGCCGACGCGGTGCGCCAGGACGTGCGCAACCTGTTCAACGCGTTCATCGAGGCCAACAACGCCCCGACCAACGGTGTGTTCATCATGAACGCGACGACGGCGCTGACCCTGTCGCTGATGGTGAACGCGCTCGGACAGCCGGAGTTCGACGGAATCACGATGAACGGCGGCACGTTCTTCGGCCTGCCGGTGATCACGTCGGAATTCGTGCCGGTGGAGCACACCTCGCCGAGCGACACCAACTACGTGATCCTGGTGAACGCCTCGGACATCTACTTCGCCGACGAGGGCGGCGTGGCGATCGACATGTCCCGCGAAGCCTCGCTGGAGATGAACGACTCGCCGACACACGGCTCCGCGCAGACGGATTCGCCGGCGGGGTCCGCGGGGGCGTCGCTCGTCTCGCTGTGGCAGACCAACAGCGTCGGCTTCCGGGCCGAGCGCACGCTGAACTGGCTGCGCCGCCGCGATGAAGCGGTCCAGGTGCTCGGCGAGGTCGCCTGGTCGCTGTCCTGATCCGAGCGTTCGCAGCAATGAGGCGGGCCGGCGCACGGCCCGCCAATCCCACGAGGACGAGATGAAACGCATGACCGCGGTGAAGCCGCTGACCTATCGCACGCGCCGGCTCAAGGCGGGAGAGGAATTCGAGGCATCGCGCCGTGATGCCAAGATCCTGACGGCGATCGGCAAGGCGAAGCCGGTGCCGGAATGCAAGCCAGAAGCCGCGCCCGCGTCCGCGCCGGCCGACGCCACGCTGTTCGGCCCCGGTGAAGCCGGCGGAGAGCCGGAAACGCCCGCGCCGCCGGAACCGGAGCCTGTCGAAGAACCGACGGCGGGCCCGGACATACCCGACCGGGAAGCGCTCGGGCGGCTGACCAACGCCGAACTGCGCGCGCTTGCCGGCCGCATCGAGGGCGTCGTGGTGACGGGCAAGGAAACCAAGGCCGAGCTTGTCGACAGGATCGACGCGGCGCGCGCGGGGAACGGGGAGGCCTGAATGCGCATTCTCGGCCTGGAGATCAGCCGCGCCAAGGCGGTATCGGTGCTCGGGGGCGGCGGGCGCGATGTCTGGTGGCCGCTGATCCGCGAGAGCTTTTCCGGCGCCTGGCAGCGCGGGGAAAAGGTCAAGGTCGAGGACACGCTGTCCTACTGGCCGGTGTTCCGCTGCGTTTCGCTGATTGCCTCCGACATCGCCAAGCTGCGGCTCGACCTGGTCGAGGAGACGTCCACGGGGGTGTGGCAGCCGACGCAGAACCCGGCCTTCTCGCCGGTGCTGCGCAAGCCGAACCGCTACCAGACGCGCATCCAGTTCTACGAGAGCTGGCTGCAATCCAAGCTTACGCGCGGCAACACCTACGTGCTGAAGGAGCGCGACCAGCGCGGCGTCGTGGTGGCGATGTACGTGCTCGACCCGACGCTGGTCAAGCCGCTGGTGTCGGCGAACGGCGAAGTGTTCTACGACCTGAGCATCGACTACCTGTCGGGGCTGACGGAAAAGAACATCGTTGTACCGGCCTCGGAAATCATTCACGACCGCTGGAACGCGTTCTATCACCCGCTGTGCGGCCTGTCGCCGATCTATGCCGCGGCCACGAAGGCGCTGGCTGGGCTGCGGATGCAGAACGCCTCGTCCAAGTTCTTCGAGAAGGGCGCGCTGCCTTCGGGCATTCTCAGCGCGCCGGGCACGATCACCAACGACACCGCCGAGCGGCTCAAGGAGCACTGGGAGAACAACTATTCCGGAGCCAACGCCGGCAAGGTGGCGGTGCTCGGCGACGGGCTGAAGTTCGAGCGCATGACGGTGACGGCGGAGGATTCCCAGCTGATCGAGCAACTCAAGTGGACCGCCGAAGCCATTGCGGGTGCCTTCGGCGTGCCGGTTTACATGATCATGGGCACGCCGCCGACCTACAACAACGTGCAGGCGCTCACGCAGCAATACTATTCGCAGTGCCTGCAAATCCTCATCGAATCCATCGAGATCCTGCTGGACGAAGGGCTGGGGCTGACGCGGGGCGAAGGCCGGCGGCGCTACGCCACGCGCTTCAACCTCGATGACCTGCTGCGCATGGACACCCGCACCATGATCAGCGCGGAGGCCGAGGCGGTCGGCGCGGGCATCCGCGCGCCGAACGAATCGCGCCAGCGGCTGGGCCAGCCGCCGGTGGAGGGTGGCGACAGCCCGTTGATGCAGCAGCAGGTGTTTTCGCTGGCGGCGCTGGCGGAGCGCGACGAGGCGAAGCCGTTTGCCACGCCGCCGGACGCAGCGCCGGCTTCTCCGCCTGAACCGAGCGACAACGACGACGACGACGACGACGGCATGGACGACGACGCCGAGCGGGCGGCGTTTATCCAGGGCATGCTGAGGGGCGAACTGCTGTCCGGCGCACCGCTACACTGAGGTATTCGACATGAAGAAAGCCGAGATCGCGGGCGTCGTGAAGGACTTCGCGCCTGTCATTCGCGAGTATGTCGCCGAGGCGGTGCGCCCGCTCGCAGATCGGCTCACGGCGCTTGAAGCGCGCCAGCCCGAGCATGGCAAGGACGGCGCGGGTGTGAGCCACGCGATGATCGACCGGGACGGGTGCCTCGTCCTGACGCTCACCGACGGGCGCACGCTGGAGCCGGGACGGGTGACAGGCGATCACGGGCCGCCCGGCGAGCCGGGCAAGAAGGGCGAGCCCGGTCCGCCGGGACGCACGCTGGAGGCCTGGGAGGTCGAGGCGGCGCTCGACGACATGGTGACGCGGCGCGTCGGCGAAGCCGTCGCGGCGATGGAGCCGGTCAAGGGCGATCCGGGGCCGCCAGGGCGCGACGCCGACATGAACGAGGTCGCCGCGCTGATCGCGCGCGAGGTCGAGAAGATCGAGCCTGTAAAGGGCGATCCGGGGCCGCCCGGCAAGGACGGGCTCGGTTTCGAGGACCTGGAAGAGGAGCTGTCCGACGATGGACGGCTGATCATCCGGCGCTACAAGCGCGGCAGCGAGGTGAAGGAGTTCCATCACAGGGTTCCGGCGCTGATCGATCGCGGCGTGTATGTCGACGGGGCCGAGTATGCGCCGGGCGACGTGGTGACCTGGGCCGGCTCGGTGTGGATTTGCCAGGCACCGACCGTGCAGAAGCCCGGCCAGGCCGATACGTGGCGCCTGGCGGTGAAGCGCGGGCGTGACGGCAAGGACGGCAAGGACGCGGCGCCGGCGAAGGCCAAGGAGAAGACCGGGGACGGCGCGCAATGAACAGGCTGAAGGTGGTGACGGCGCCCGAACTTCCGCCGGTCCCGCTGGCCGATGCCAAGGCGCATCTGCGCGTGGATTCCGACGACGAGGACGACCTGATCACCAGCCTGGTCGGCGCGGCGACCGATCACGCGGAATCGTTCATGGGGCGCGCCGTGGTGGCGCGGACGCTCGACTACTTCCTCGATGCGTTTCCTGACGATGACGGCCCGATCCGCCCGCCGATGCCGCCGCTGATCGAAGTCGATGGGGTGTTCTACACCGACAGCGACGGCGACGAGCAGGAGTTCACGAATTTCGAGATCGACACGGCGAGCGAGCCGGGGCGGATATACCTGGTGCCGAGCGTGTCGTGGCCGAGCGGCGTGCGTGACAGCGCCAACGCGGTGCGGGTGCGCTACAGCGCGGGGCATGTCCTTACCGAAGGATCGCCGCCGTCGCTGGCCAGCGAGGTCCCGCCCGATATCCGGGCGGCCATCCTGCTGATGGTCGGCACGCTGTACGAGCAGCGCGAAAGCATCGCCGTCGGCGTTTCCGTGGCGATGCTGCCATGGGGCGCGGAACAGCTGCTGCGCCGCAAGCGGGTGGAGATCTCCGCGGCATGACGGTGGCTATGGAACGGGTCGCGCCGCGATGGCAGGGGGAATGCTGCATCGTCGCGGCGAGCGGGCCTTCGCTGACGGCCGAGACCGCGGAGGCCTGCCGGGGCGATCATGTCATCGCGGTGTGCGATGCGTATCGCCGGGTGACGTTCGCCGAGGTGCTGTATGCCAGCGATGCGCGCTGGTGGGACCATCACGGCGATTGTAGCGCGTTCGCCGGGGAGAAGTGGTCGGCGCACAACGCCAGGGGCAACGACAAGACAAGGCAGGCGGAGAAATACGGGCTGCGCCTGGTCGCCGGAGAGGACGGCAGGGGGTTCTCGCTCGATCCCGAGCGGATTCACTACGGGAAGAACAGCGGTTTCCAGGCGGTCAACCTGGCGATCCTGTTCGGGGCGGTGCGTATCGTCCTGGTCGGTTTCGACATGCACGGCACGCACTTCTTCGGGGCGCACCCGAAGCCGCTGCGCAACACGACGAGTTTCGCGGCCTATATCGAGCAGTTCGAGATCGCGGCAAAGCGGCTGCCGCGGCATGTCGAGATCGTGAACGCCACGCCCGGCTCGGCGCTGAAATGCTTTCCCTTCGTGGACCTGGGCATGGGCGTGTCGGAGGCGAAGGCGGCATGAAACACGAGTTCGTGACCGGGTTTTCCGGACGGAAATGGCCTCAGGTGCAGTCTGAGCTGGCCGAGTTCATCGCGCTTCTGCAGGCCGAGGGCGTGCGATCATACCTGGAGATCGGCTGTCTTTACGGCGACACGTTCCACGCGGTGGGCATGGCGCTGCCCGAAGGCGCGCGGCTGGTGGCGGTCGACCTGCCGGGCTGGAAGCACGGCCAGCCGATCGGGCGGCATCCGCACAGCGGCGAATATCTCAAGCGCGCCGGCGCGGACCTGAGCCGACGCGGGCGCAAGGTGGACGTGCTGCTGGGCGACAGCCACGACGTTGAGGTCGTTAACGCGGTTGCCGCGCTGGGGCCCTTCGATGCCGTGCTGATCGACGGCGACCATACACCCGAGGGCTGCGCGGAGGACTGGCGCGATTACGGCCCGCTGGGACGGATCGTGGCGTTTCACGACATCGCCGGCATTCCGGCCGTGCGCTCTGTGTTCGAGACGGCGCGACAGAACCGGCTGTGGCGCGAGATCGTCGCGGGCGAACCGAAAGGCGGCATCGGCATCGTATGGAACACCTGACCGTGGCCTGCTGTTACTGGCGCGACAACCAGGACCGCTGCCAGAACGCGTACCAGTATTCCGGCGAGGATGTCTCGCTGCTGCGGGGCCAGGTGGCGCGCAACCTGGAGCGTGAACACGAGTTCGTGTGCATCACCGACCGGCCGGGCGACATCGAGGACGGTATCCGCACTGTGCCGCTGGACAGGCGCCTGCACATTCCCGGCGGGCGCTACGCCAAGCTGCAGGTGTTCAGGCCGGACGCTGGCGAGACGATCGGCGCGCGCATCCTGCTGCTCGATCTCGACACGGTGATCGTCGGCGGGCTCGACCCGCTGGTCGATCGCGACGAGGACCTGGTGCTGTGGCGTAACCCCAACTTCGGGCTGAAGCGCCGGGCCTATTACAACACGTCGATCATGCTGGTGCGCGCGGGGACGCGCACGGAGTTTTATACGAGGTTCGATCCGAAGCGCAGCCACGACGAGGCGGCGCGGGCGACCGGCTGGGGCGGCACCGATCAGCGCTTCGTGTCCTGGCTGGCGGGACGCCACGAGGCGCACTGGACGGCGGCCGACGGCATATACGGCGCCGGGCGGCTCGGAGATTACTGTCCCGGCCGGGCGACGACGGTGCTGCCGGAGAACGCGCGCATCGTGTTCTTTCCCGGCCGCCGGCATCCGAAAATGGCGAAGGTGCGCGAGCGGCACCCGTGGATAAAGGATCATCGCTGGTGAACACGCGAACGGAAAAGGCGGCGACGCAGTATTTCGGCGAGACGGCGCGCGGCTACGAGGCCCGGCGCGTGTCGCAAGTCAAGTGGCAGCGCGAGCAGGCCATCCTGGAGGCGGTCATAGCCGATCTTCCGGAGGGGGTGTCGGTGCTCGATGTCCCCTGCGGCACGGGGCGATTGTTCAAAGCCTTCACGCTGCGAAGGCTGCACGTGACGGCCATCGACATCAGCCCCGACATGCTGGCCGAGGCGCGCGCGAAAGCGCCCTACGAGTGGATCGCGCTGATGCAGGGCAGCATCTTCGATATCTGCGCGGCCGGCCAGGCGTTCCACACCGCCTTCGCGATCCGCATCATGAACCGGATCAGCGAGACGGACGTGCCGCGCGCGCTGGCCGAGCTGCAGCGGGTCACGCGCGAGCGCGTCGTGTTCAACCTGCGTGTCGACAGTGGCGATTCGCG
>JBKGZY010000128.1:0-7812 GCA_046543175.1 Dichotomicrobium sp. | reverse complement strand
GCGCACTTCCGCGCGCAGATAGGGCACGACCTCCTCGCCGAACCACGGGTTGCGCTTGAGCCAGCCGGAATTGCGCCAGGACGGGTGCGGCAGCGGCAGGTAACGCGGCGTCGCATCCCGCCCGGCGAAGCTGCGCCAATCGGCGACCGTCTCGGTGAGATTGCGGCGGACCTCGCCCGCGAGATGCCATTTCTGCGCGTGATAGCCGATCAGCAGGACCAGGTCGAAGCGGGGCAGGGCGTCGAACAGCGCCGCGCGCCATGTCCGGGCGCATTCCTTGCGCGGAGGCAGGTCCGCGCCCTTGCCGTCGAGGCCGGGAAAGCAGAAGCCCATCGGCACGATGGCGACGCGGCTTTCGTCATAGAATTCCGCGCGCGTCACGCCCATCCAGTCGCGCAGCCGGTCGCCGGACGGGTCGTCGAACGGGATGCCGGAGGCGTGGACCCGCGTGCCCGGCGCCTGCCCGCAAACGCAAAGCCGCGCGGTCGCGCTGACGCGCAGCACCGGCCGCGGCTCATGGGGCAGCGGCGCGCCGGACGGGGTATCGACGCAAACGCGGCAGGCGCCGATCCGCTTGGTCAGATCCGCAAGCCGGTCGGTTCCGGCAATGGGCGCGCTCAAACCTCGATCACCATCCCGTCTTCGGCCAGCGAAACGCGCGGATCGTCCACGGCATCGGCGTTCGCCAGCATGGCCTCGCTCATATGCGTGAACAGCACGCGCCGGGCGCCGATCTCGTCCAGATGCCGGGCGATGGTCAGGTAATCCAGGTGCATCTTGAGGGCGACATCGTAGTGGTAGCATTCCATGATGTAGAGATCGGCGTCGCGGCCGGCCTCGATCAGCGCAGTCGTCCAGCCGCTGTCCCCGGAATAGGCGAGCACCTTGTCCTCCAGCGCGAAGCGCAGCGCATAAGATGGCGCGCCCGAATAATGGACGACCTCGAAGGGCGTGACGCTGACCGTTCCCACGCTGGTCACCTCCCCTTCGTTCAGCGGCTGGAAGGTCAGGTCGAATTCCCGCGCGTTTTCCGTCGCCCGCGGAAACATCGCCTCGCAGGCGACGTGAAAACGGGCTTCCAGCGCGGCGGGGCCGACGATGGTCAGCGGCTTGGTCCGCCTGGCGACGAACAGCGCGTCGATCAGGACGAAGGGCAGCCCGCCGAAATGATCGCCGTGCAAATGGGTGATGAAGATCGTGTCGATGTCATTGGTGCTGAAACCGGCGCGTTTCAGCGAGACCAGCGCGGTCGCGCCGCAATCGATCAAGAAGCCGGTCCCGCCGCTTTGCACGTGAAAGCAGGTGTTGAAGCGGCCGCCCGAGCCGAAGGCATCGCCGCTGCCCGTGATCGTGAGTTTCATCTTCGCTCAAATCCCAGCCTGGACAACGCTGTCGCGCGCTTTCACCGTTTCGTGCCACCGGGCCAGATGGTCGAGCCCGTCCGGCCAGGTCATGCGGGCGGGCTTCATGAAGCCCACGCCGACGAAGGCGGTAATGTCGGCGACGGTGAAGTCTTCGCCCGCGACAAAGGCATTTTCGCGGAGCTGGTCGTTCAGCAGGCCAAGCCCGTGCGCGGCGCGCGTGCGATTGACCTCGGCCCATTCGGGCAGTTGCGGCGACTCCAGCTTCGCCCCGCGTTCATGCGTGTGGCGGAAGACGTGGGCCACCGGCCGGAGAACGCTGAATTCCATGCGCCGGTTCCACATTTCGATGCGGGCTGCCGCCAGCCCCTCGCGCCCGAACAGCGCCGGCTCGGGTTGCAGCGATTCCAGGTAGCGGCAGATGGCGACCGTTTCGCTGAGCGCCTCGCCGCTGTCCAGCACCAGCACCGGGACGGTGCAATAGGGGTTGAGGCGTTTGAACGCCTCGGTCTTGTGGTCGCCCGCCATCAGGTCGATCTTCTCCAAGGGAATATTGAGCCCCTTTTCGGCGGCGAAAATGCGCACGCGGCGCGGATTCGGCGCCCCGGGCGCCTCGATGATCTTCATGACCGCTGCCTCCGTGATAGCCTAGGAATACGAGGGACTTGGCCTGCCAGGCCGAAGCGTCCCCGGCCCCGAAGGCTGCATCGCCTCCGCTCCGGCAGGGCAAGAGTGTTCAATTCTGCGCCGCGCGTAAACCGCTTGTTAGGCATTATCACTGAAAACTGTACCGATCGGGTCCGGCGTCTTCTTCCGGTCAGTGGCCGCGATTATCGTCCCGGGCTTCCCGTCAAGGATAAGCGGCCACGCGCCGCGCGAACAGGCATTGCGAAGCGATGAGTGGGGAACAAACCGCCGGGGCGGTCTTCGACGGTGAGGAACGTCCGATACCGAGGATATTGCGGGAACGGGAGGAACAGCACCGGCAACCGACAAGCGGAGGAGACGTCTCCGCGGGCCAGAGCTTCGCGTATGAACGCCTGCGCATGTTCGCGGCCAACGAGCTTTCGGCCTGGGCCGCCATGCCGCTTCTGGCGCTTGTGGTATGCCTCGCGCTGGTGAACTGGGCGCCGATCGAGCAGCTCGGCATATGGCTGTCGGCGGTGCTCATGGCCAAGGGCATCGTGCTCGCGCTGTGCCGGTTGGTGGCGCAGGGATCGGCCGACCCGGACCCGGATGTCTGGCAGGGCAAGCTGTGGGCGGCGGAGTT
Source organism: Dichotomicrobium sp. (assembly GCA_046543175.1). Classification (GTDB taxonomy): domain Bacteria; phylum Pseudomonadota; class Alphaproteobacteria; order Rhizobiales; family Rhodomicrobiaceae; genus Dichotomicrobium. The sequence goes on along the minus strand of JBKGZY010000128.1, from coordinate 5,181 downwards.
TCTCTACGGCATGACCTGGGCCGGGCTGGCCTTCGTGGACATCACCAGCCATCACCAGGCGGCCTATTTCCTGATCTTCGCGGCCTTCGTCATCGTCATCGCCAGCCGCATGATCTTCGCCTCCACGGTCATGCCGCTGCTGTATCCCGGGACCGTGCCGCTGACCGCGGCGCTGGTGCTCCATTCGCTCCTGAAAGGCGACATGTTCTACCTGTCGCTGGCGATCATGGGCGCTGCGGTCCATGTCTATTTCATCATGCTGGCGCGCGGGCTGAACGCGACGCTTCTGGACATGCTGGAATACCGGGCACAGAAGGACGCGCTGATCGCGGAACTGGAGAAGTCCCGGGCGGTCTCGGAGGATGCGCGCCGGCGCGCGGAGAATGCGAGCATGGCGAAATCGCGGTTCCTCGCCACGATGAGCCACGAGCTGCGCACGCCGCTCAACGCCATCCTGGGCTTTTCCGAGGTGATGAAGGACGAGGTACTCGGCCCGCACACCACGCCTGCCTACCGCAATTACGCCACCGACATCTATGACAGCGGCCAGCACCTGCTGCACCTCATCAACGAAATCCTCGACCTCTCGCGCATCGAGGCGGGGCGCTACCAGCTCCACGAAAGCCGCGTGCCGCTCGGCGAGGTGATGGAGGACTGCCGCCGGCTGATGATCATGCGCGCGGAGGAAAAGGGCGTGGAATTCCGCGAGGATTACGAGGGCATGCCCGAGTATCTCCTGGCGGATGAGCGCGCCGTGCGCCAGATCTGCCTCAACCTGCTCTCCAACGCCATCAAGTTCACGCCGCGCGGCGGGACCGTCACCCTGCGATGCAGCGTCAACCATGGGGGCGAACCGTTCCTGAGTGTCTCCGACACGGGGCCGGGCATCCCCGAAGACGAAGTGCCCGTGGTGCTCCGGTCATTCGGACAGGGCGCGTTCGCCCACGAGAGCGCCGAGGGCGGCAGCGGGCTCGGACTGCCGATCGTCAAGGGGCTGGCCGACCTGCACGGCGGGCGCCTGGAACTGGCCAGCCGCCAGGAGCAGGGGACCATCGCCACGGTGGTGTTCGGCAAGGAGCGGCTGCTCGCATCGCCGGGCGATGACCATGCGCTGGATGATGCGGCAGCCGGGCAGCACGATCGGGAAGACGCCGCGTGAGCGGTCCTCGCCCGGTCCGCCGCCCTTCATTCTTTGTTTATCACTGTTATCGGATGCATTCTTAGCCCGTGTGCGGCGTCTGTTTTGGCGTTACCATGTTGCGGGCGCCGGGCGCGGGAGAGCGTTGCCCGTTTGCGCGTATCCGTGGCGGCGATTCCGGCGGCTTGTCCCGCGCCGGTTCGTTTCGCTCAAGCCGGGACTTTGCCCGTCTCGTTCGTCCTCGCTGGACGAGCTTTTTTTGTTGTTTCAGAACGGGAATTTATTGTATAAATCTGAAATCATCGAATAAGATTCGTGCAAATGAAATGATGGTTTCCGAGTTTCAAGCTCTCTTTCAAGCAACTATTGATGAGTGTCTTGTATAATTATTATCGATAATCACAGTGTGGCCGGTTTGACCGCTGTCGGGAAGGCGTGTACGGTTGCTTGCGATAGGTAACCACTCGCCGCGTTGCGGGGGGTTCAATCCTGGGCGGGATGACATCATGTGTCAGATGCGACGCCTTTGCGTTGTCCCGTGACGCGATTGGATTGGCCGCCCGGCCGTCCCCGATGCTGTAATTCGTGACACTGCAAAAGATCAAATTGCGAGCGCATGACTGACAAGATCACCGCAGAGAATGTTTATAAGATTTTCGGCCCCGAGCCCGACAAGGCGCTGGAGATGTCGCGCGGGGGCGCCAGCAAGGATGAGGTGTTCCGCGAGACGAAAAGCGTTGTGGCCGTCAACGACGTGTCCTTCAATGTGCCGAAAGGGCAGATTTTCGTCGTGATGGGGCTGTCCGGCTCCGGCAAATCCACGCTCATCCGCTGCCTGAACCGTTTGTTCGAGCCCACGGCGGGAAAGATTTACATCGACGATTTCGACATTACCGCCGCCGACGAGGAAGACCTGCGCAAGGTCAGGCTCACCCGCATGGCGATGGTCTTCCAGCATTTCGCGCTGTTCCCGCACAAGACCGTCTGGGAAAATGCCGCCTACGGGCTGAAGGTCCGCAATATCGATGTCGGCGAGCGCCGCGAACAGGCGCTGGCGGCGCTGAAATCGGTCGGTCTGGACGCATGGGCGGATTCGTATCCGAGAAGCCTCAGCGGCGGCATGCAGCAGCGTGTCGGGTTGGCGCGCGCGCTGGCGGTTTCGCCCGAGGTGCTGCTCATGGACGAGCCGTTCTCCGCGCTCGACCCGCTGATCCGGCGCGATACCCAGGACGAATTGATCGAAATCCAGGAACGACTGGGCACGACGGTCGTTTTCATCACGCACGATTTGCAGGAAGCACTGAAACTGGGAGACCAGATCGCGATCATGAAGGACGGCCGCTTCGTCCAGGTCGGCTCGGCCCAGCAGATCGTGATGGAGCCGGCCGACGACTACGTATTCGAGTTCACCCGTGACGTCGACCGCAGCCGGGTGCTGACCTTCGGCAGCATTCGCGAGCAGGCCGAGACGCTGAGCGGCGAGGAAACCGCGGAGGATCTCGCCAGGCGCTTCGAGGCCAAACCGGAGTTGAAGGGCCTGTTCGTTGTCGACGGCGCGAACAAGCCGCTTGGCCTCGTCGAGCGCGGCCGCGTCGCCGACGCCGAGCCGGGCGCGACGGCAAGCAGCCTGATGGACCGCCAGTTCGGCAAGGTGCGCCGTTCGACCTATATCTGCGAAAGTTTCGACCGTCTCGGCGACCACAAGCTGTTCGCTGTCATCGACCGCGAGGGCAAGCTGCGCGGGGTGGTCGATCCGATGAACGTGTTTCAGCATCTCGAACCCCCCACGGAGGAGGAAGCGACGCAGCCGGGCGGCCGGGCCGGCGAGAAGCCCGACGACGTTGCAACTACGGCAACCGAGCCCGCTGCGCAGGAGACGGCGTGATGTCCGATACCACAGCGATTCAAGCGCAGACGAGCGGCGGACTGAACCAGTTGCGGCCATCCCACTACGCTGACGGGTCCGCGCTCATACCCCTGGATGAGTGGGTCGATGAGGGCGTGAGCTGGCTCGTCGGCAATTTCCGGCCCGCCTTCCAGGCGATCAAATGGCCGGTCGAGAAGGTTCTGGACGGTCTCGACGCGATTCTCCAGGCGGCGCCGTTCGTCGTCGTGCTCGCCCTCGTGACGCTTCTGGCGTGGCGGGTGGCAGGACGCGGCGTGGCGCTGTTCACGATCGTGTCGTTTCTCGTGCTCGACGCGGTCGGCGTGTGGAGCGAGACGATGACCACGCTGTCGATGATCCTGACCGCGGTCGTCTTCTGCGCCGTCATCGGCATTCCGCTCGGCATTGCCGCGGCGGCGAGCGACCGCTTCGCATCCGGGCTGCGTCCGGTCCTCGACATCATGCAGACCATTCCGCCATTCGTTTATCTCGTGCCGATCGTGATGCTGTTCGGCGTCGGGCTGGTGCCGGGCGTGATCGCCACGATCATCTTTGCGCTGCCGCCGATCGTGCGCCTGACGAATCTCGGTATCCGGCAGGTGCAGGGCGAACTGGTCGAGGCGGGCTACGCGTTCGGCTCGACGCCGCGCCAGGTGCTGTGGGAAATCCAGATTCCGCTTGCGCTGCGCACGATCATGGCGGGTCTCAACCAGACGCTGATGCTGGCGCTGTCGATGGCCGTCATCGCCGCGCTGATCGGCGCGGGCGGTCTGGGGCTGACGGTGTATACCGGGCTGGGCCGGCTCGATGTCGGACAGGCCTTCCTTGGCGGTCTCGGCATCGTGCTGCTGGCCATCGTTCTGGACCGGATCACGCAGGCTCTGGGAACACAGGGCGAGGACGTGCAGCCCGGCTGGACGTTCCGGGGCGTCCTGCGCATGTTGACGGGACAGGGCCGCAAGTCGCCCGATGCGGGCGACAAGCCGGCCTCGTCGGCCGCGGAATAGCGCGGCCGCCTGCGGCCGCCTTGGCCGCAGGCTTTCATGAACGACGTGGGCGGCCGGTCCCGGCCCTCGCGCCGTTCACATTTTGCAGAACCAAGTTGAACGTAGGAGGAGATAGTTATGAGCGCTGTTACATATCTGTCGCGACTCGCATTGGGCGCGGCGGCCGCGTTCGCGCTGGCGGCGACCGCTGCCACGAGCGACGTCCAAGCTCAGGAATCGCCCGGTGAGGGCAAGACCATCTCCATGGCCCGTGCGACCTGGGACACGGGCTGGTTCCACACCGAAATCTACAGGCAATTGTTCGAGCGGCTCGGCTATGACGTGCCGGAGGTCCAGACGCTCGACAACCCGCCATTCTATCAGGCCGTGGGCCAGGGCGACGTCGACCTGTGGGTGAACGGCTGGTTCCCGCTGCACGACACCTATCGTGACGCATTCGAAGACAATGCTTCGATCGTGGGCTATGTCGCCGAGGGCGGCGCCCTGCAGGGCTATCTCGTCGACAAGAAGTCGGCCGAGGAATACGGCATCACCAATATCGACGACTTCAAGAAGCCGGAAATCAAGGAAGCCTTCGACGCCAATGGCGACGGCAAGGCCGACATGGTCGCCTGCCCGCCGGGCTGGGGTTGTGAAGAGAAGATCGCCAAGGACATGGACGACCTGGAGCTTCACGATCACATCAACCTGATCAAGGCCGGCTATTCGTCCTCGATGGCCGACGCGCTCGGCCGCTACAGGGACGGCCAGCCGATCCTGTTCTACACCTGGACGCCGAACTGGACGGTCGGCATCCTGCCCCCGGGCGAGGATGTCGTCTGGATCGAGATGCCGAACGCGACCGAGGAAACGACGGTTGCCGGTGTCGAGGGCTGCGTGGATGATCCGTGCGAGCTCGGCTGGCAGGCCAACGACATTCGCCCGGTGGCCAACAACGAGTTCCTCGAGAACAATCCGTCGGTAAAGGCGCTGCTCGAAGCCGCCCGGATCCCGCTCGAAGACGTCTTTGCGCAGAATGCGAAGATGAACGAGGGCGAGGATTCGCCGGAAGACATCAGCCGCCACGCTTCGGAGTGGATCGAGAACAACGCCGACCTCGTTGATGGCTGGCTCGAGGAAGCCCGTTCCGCGGCGATGTAAAGACGGATCGG
>JBKGZY010000127.1:0-8001 GCA_046543175.1 Dichotomicrobium sp. | reverse complement strand
GGGGCAGGGAACCGGATCAGCCAAGCCGTCAATCCCCGTCCATCTTCAGCGCGGCGATGAACGCATCCTGCGGGATCTCCACCTTGCCGAACTGGCGCATCTTCTTCTTGCCGGCCTTCTGCTTTTCCAGCAGCTTGCGCTTGCGCGTCACGTCGCCGCCGTAGCACTTCGCCGTCACGTCCTTGCGCATCGCCGCGATGGTCTCGCGCGCGATCACGCGCCCGCCAATGGCCGCCTGCACCGGGATCTTGAACATGTGGCGCGGGATCAGCTCCTTCAGCTTCTCGCACATCGCGCGCCCGCGCATCTCCGCGCGGCTGCGATGCACGATCATCGCCAGCGCGTCGACCGGCTCCTCGTTCACCAGGATCGACATCTTGACGAGGTCGCTCTCCTGATAACCGATCATGTGATAATCGAACGAGGCATAGCCGCGCGATACCGACTTCAGCCGGTCGTAGAAGTCGAACACCACCTCGTTGAGCGGCAGTTCATACACGACCATCGCGCGGTTGCCGGCATAGGTCAGCGTCTTCTGCCGCCCGCGCCGGTCCTCGCACAGCTTCAGCACCGGGCCGAGATAGTCGTCCGGCACGAGAATCGTCGCCTCGATCCACGGCTCCTCCACGCGCTCGATATGCATCGGCTCGGGCATGTCGGCGGGGTTGTGCAGCTCGCGCATGTCACCGTTCGTCATGTACAGGTGATAGACCACGCTCGGCGCGGTCGTGATCAGCTCGATGCCGAACTCGCGCTCCAGCCGCTCGCGCACGATCTCCAGGTGCAACAGCCCGAGGAAGCCGCAGCGGAAGCCGAAGCCCAGCGCGGCGGAGTTTTCCGTCTCGAACTGGAAGCTCGCGTCGTTGAGCCGCAGCCGCGCCACGGCATCGCGCAGATCCTCGAACTCCGACGAGTCCACCGGGAACAGCCCGCAGAACACCACCGGCAGGCTCTCCTTGTAGCCGGTCAGCGGCTTGTCGCAGGGGCGCTTGTCCTCGGTGATGGTATCGCCGACATTGGTCTCCGCCACCTCCTTGATGGAGGCGGTCAGGAAGCCGATCTCGCCGGCGGCCAGCTCGCCCACTGTCTGCTTGCCGGGACGGAAGATGCCGACCCGGTCCACGGTGTAGACCGCGCCGGTGGACATCAGCCGGACGCGCTGGCCCTTCCGGATGCGCCCGTCGAACAGGCGCACCAGCACGACCACGCCGAGATAGGCGTCATACCAGCTATCGACCAGCAGCGCCTTCAGCGGCGCGTCGCCATCGCCTTCCGGTGGGGGCAGACGCTGGATGATCGCCTCCAGCACGTCGGACACGCCCAGCCCGCTTTTCGCGGAGATTTCCAGCGCGTCCGTCGCTTCCAGGCCGATCACCTCCTCGATCTGCTCGCGCACGCGGTCCGGCTCGGCGGCGGGCAGGTCGATCTTGTTCAGGACGGGGATGATCTCGAGGTCGTGGTCCAGCGCCTGGTAGACGTTGGCGAGGGTCTGCGCCTCCACGCCCTGGCTGGCATCCACCACCAGCAGCGCGCCCTCGCATGCCTTCAGCGAACGGCTGACCTCGTAGGAGAAATCCACGTGCCCCGGCGTGTCCATCAGGTTGAGCTGATAGGTCTTGCCGTCTGGCGCGGTGTATTCCAGCCGCACGGTCTGCGCCTTGATGGTGATGCCGCGCTCGCGCTCCAGGTCCATCGAATCGAGCACCTGCTCGCGCATCTCGCGCTCGGTCAGCCCGCCGCAAAGCTGGATCAGCCGGTCGGCGAGCGTGGACTTGCCGTGGTCGATATGCGCGATGATGGAAAAGTTGCGGATGCGCTCGAGCGGCGTCGCGCCCGGCGGCGTGGCCGGTCCCCCGTCCTTCGCCGACTTAGCGTCCTTGCCCTTGCCCTTCACCTTGGCCTTCGCCTTGGCGGGCTTCGTCGAAATGTCGTTCATGTGTGGTGATGTATCACTGCGCGGTGATGGGTCAATAACAGATGCGCCGGCTCATGCGGAACCGATGACCGCCCGGCGCCGGCGCGAACGCCGCTTCAGAAGCCAAGATACGGCAAAACGCTCGCCCCGAACAGCCAGCGATGCCCGAGCAGCAGACCGAGCCAGAGCATCACCCCCGCGACCAGCAGGTGATAGCCGATGGCGCGCAAGTTGAGCCGGTTGCGCCCGGCGATGATGGCGGCGAACGGAAAATAGGAGGTCTTTGCCTTCCAGCGCGCCCAGGCATCGGTGAATTCCCGCGCCTTGCGCCCCTCCTGCCGCCGCGAGCCAACCAACGCCACGAAGGTGATCGCGCCGAAGAACAGCAGGCCGCGCAGGTTGGGCTGCGAAATCATGTGGGTGATGCCCCAGATGCCGATACCCCACATCACCGGATGGCGCGTCACCGCGAAGATGCCCGCGGCTATGTCGGCGCGTTCCACCGCCGCGCGCTGGCCCACCGATGACGGGTTCGGCACGCCCAGCCCGCCGGTGACGAGCGCCGACGCGAGCAGCATCAGGACCGCCTGCACCCAGACCCAGGCCGATGCCGGATACCACAGCGGCGGATCAACCGGCGCGTCGGCGAAGGCGAGGATCAGCCAGATCAGCGTGACGGTCGAAATGATCGAGAAGCCGGCGAGATAGGCCGCATCGCCGAAGCGTCCGACAACCCATCCCCGGGCCGGTGAGGACGGCACCAGATGGATCCCGACGAAGACGAGCGCGGCGACGGCAAGCTCGATCATATCCCTCTTCCCCCGCTTCAAGCGTCACTCCGGCCCGACGCTCTGATCCTTCAGTTGGGCGGCCACGTCCTGCACGTCCCCCATTGCCAGATACTGCAGCTCGCGCGCCAGCCTTATCGTCGGTTTCAGCGCGAAACAGATCGAACCGATGAGGAACATCCATGTACCCGTGTAGGTCAGGCTGGCATAAAAGAAAAACACCGAGCCAATAATGAAAAGGAAGGCTGCGGCAAAATCCACGACGGTGTAGACGATTTCCCACGCCGCCCAGATATGCGCATGGCGCGGGCTTCGCGTCCTGTTGTTCGGGTCGAAAAGTCTCATGGCGGTTCCGGCTCCGTCTTTCGCGGTTGCATGCCGGAACAACAGTTAGCCGATCGGCCTGCGAATTCCCTTAATTGCCCGCCTCGCGGGCCGCGTTCAGGCGCTCGAAGCCGGCCGCCAGGTCGCGTCTCAGGTCATCGACATCTTCCAGCCCGATATGGAAGCGCAACGCCGGGCCTTCGGCATTCCAGACGGTCGCCGAGCGGTAGGACGAGGGATCGAACGGCACGACAAGGCTTTCGAAGCCGCCCCAGGAAAAGCCCAGCGCGAAAAGCTCCAGCCCGTCCAGCATGGCCGACACGGCCGCGCGCGGCGCAGGGTGCAGGACCACCGAGAATAGACCCGATGTCCCGGTGTAGTCCCGTTTCCAGATGTCGTGCCCCGGATCGCCCGGCAGCGCGGGGTGAAGCACGCGCGACACTTCCGGGCGCTCGGCCAGCCACCGGGCGATGTCGAGGCCCGCCTGCCCGTGCCGCGCCAGTCGCACGCCCATCGTGCGCAGGCCGCGCAGGCCCAGCCAGCAGTCTTCCGGGCCGGGGCACAGGCCGAGATCCATGTGTGCCGTTTCCAGCTTGCCGGCGGCCCGCTCATTGGCCGTGATAGCGCCGAGCATGGCGTCGGAATGGCCGACGATGTACTTCGTGGCCGCCTGAATCGAGACGTCCACGCCGTGGTCAAACGGCTGGAAGAAGAGCGGCGTCGCCCATGTATTGTCGGTCAGCACCCACGCCCCGCGCTCATGCGCACGCCCGGCAATCGCCGGGATGTCCTGCATCTCGAAGGTCTGCGAGCCGGGATTTTCGGTGAACACAAGCCGCGTGTTGTCGCGCATCAGGGCGGCGATCCCCTCGCCGATCAGCGGGTCGTAATACTCCGTCTCGACGCCCAGACGCCTCAGCACCCGGTCGCAGAAGCGCCGCGTCGGCCGATAGACGCTGTCGGTCACGAGGATATGGTCGCCAGCCTCGACGAAAGCCAGCAGCGCCCCGGAAATCGCCGCGAGACCCGATGGCGCAAGCCGGGTGATGTGACCGCCTTCAAGCTCCGCGATCGCTTCTTCCAGCAGGCGGATCGTCGGTGTCCCCTCGCGCCCGTAGGTATAGCGCGCGTCGCGCGACATGAGCGCGGCCACGTCAGGAAACAGCACGGTCGAGCCGCGCACGATCGGCGGATTGACGAACCCGAACTGCTCGGCGGCATCCCGGCCCGAATGGACCAGCCGGGTTTCCGCGCTGTCGTCGCCGGCCGGTGACGGTCGATTTTCCCTGTACTTGCGTTCGCTGTCGTCGCCCATGACGTCTCCTTGCATCCAAGGGCTTGGTGTGCCTGCCCGCCGCGCTCCGGTCAAGCACCGCGCTGTGTTCCGACGGCTCCGCCGTTTACGAAGCGCTGAGCGAGACGGTGTTCGCCATTGCCGCGAGGGGCAGGTAGCCGCTATTCAAGGGCATGATCGCGGGCGGCATGATTGCGCGCCCCTCCCCTCCACGGCATACGGCAAAGGATATCAAGCTCATGGCACGGCTCATACTTCTGGTGGCAGCGCTTCTCTTCGGCATCAGCGCGGCGCAGGCGGCAACGCTCGACGACGTCAGGGAAAAGGGCTACATCCAGTGCGGCGTCAGCCAGGGGCTGCCCGGTTTCTCGAGCGCCGATGACAGCGGCCGCTGGACCGGGATCGACACCGATTTCTGCCGTGCCGTGGCCGCCGCCGTGTTCGGCGACCCGAGCAAGGTGCGGTTTACGCCGCTCTCGGCCAAGGAACGCTTCACTGCCATCCAGTCGGGCGAGGTCGACATCCTGTCGCGCAACACCACCTGGACGTTCAGCCGCGATACCGATGCAGGCCTGCGCTTCGTCGGCGTGCTCTACTACGACGGGCAGGGCTTCATGGTGCCGCGCCGGCTCGGCGTGACCAGTGCCTTGGAGCTGTCGGGGGCGGAAATCTGCACCAACACGGGCACCACGACGGAATTGAACGTCGCGGATTATTTCCGCGTCCAGAACATGCCGTACAAGATTGTTGCCTTCGAGAAGTCCGACGAGGCGGTCCAAGCCTATGACGCCGGACGCTGCGACGTCTATACCAGCGACATGTCGGGACTGACCGCCCAGAAGGCCAAGCTGACCAACCCATCGAAGCACATGCTGCTGCCCGAGGTGATCTCGAAGGAGCCGCTCGGCCCTGCCGTCCGCCAGGGCGACCCGCAATGGGTCAACATCGTGCGCTGGACGCTGTTCGCACTGATCGGCGCGGAAGAACTGGGACTTTCGTCGCAAAACATCGACGATGCGATGGACAGTGAAAGCCCGGCAATGCGCCGCTTCCTCGGCCTTGAGGGCAATCTGGGCGGAAAAGTCGGCCTGGAGAAAGACTGGGCATACAACGCCGTGAAGATGGTCGGCAATTACGGTGAACTGTTCGCGCGCAATTTGGGGGAAAACAGCCCGCTCGATCTTGAGCGCGGACTGAACAGGCTCTGGACGAATGGCGGGCTGCTTTATGCCCCTCCGATCCGCTGAGACAGCTTCGATTGCGGCAGTGACCGCTGACCGGCGCGCGCCATGATGCGCCTGTCGCGCGGACCGGAGCGGCGGCTGCTCATCCAGGCGGTCGCCCTCGCGGCGATGGTCTGGCTGGGCTGGGAGGTCGTCGCCAACACCGCGGAGAACCTCGCCCAGCGCAATATCGCTTCGGGCTTCGGCTTTCTGTGGGAGCCGGCCGGCTTCGACATCTCCCAGAGCCTGATCCCTTACGACGAGGGCGACAGCTACGCCCGCGCCTTCCTTGTCGGGCTTTTGAACACGCTCGTCGTGGCCGCCATCGGCATCCTGCTCGCCACGGTGCTGGGGCTGGTGATTGGCGTGGCGCGGCTGTCGCGGAACTGGCTGATCCGCAACCTGGCCGCCGGGTATATCGAGCTTCTGCGCAACATCCCGCTGCTGCTGCAACTGTTCTTCTGGTACTTCGCCGTGCTGCGGCAACTGCCCTCGCCGCGCGACAGCGTATCGCTCGGCGCGGGCGCGGTGCTCAACAACCGCGGGCTTTATCTGCCCGCGCTGGAGACGGGCGCGAATGGCTGGCCGCTTTACTTCGCGCTGCTGATCGCCGTACTGGCGGGCTTCGGCGTTCATCATGTCATGCGTGCCGCGCTACCCATGCAGCGCCGGATTGCCGCGCTCGCGACGGGCGGCATCGTCTTCGCAGGCACGCTCTGGCTCGCCGCGCTCGGCGGCGCCCCGATAGCGCTTGAGTTTCCCGCGCTGCGCGGGCTGAACTTCGGAGGCGGCGTGCGCATCCTGCCCGAGTTCGTCGCGCTCGTGCTTGCCCTTGCGCTCTACACCGCAGCGTTCATCGCCGAAATCGTGCGTGCCGGGCTGCAATCGGTCGAGGACGGCCAGATCGAGGCCGCCTACGCGCTCGGCCTGCGCCCGCGCGCGACGCTGCGCTTCATCGTGCTGCCGCAGGCGTTGCGGCTGATCGTTCCGCCGCTGACCAGCCAGTATCTCAACCTGACCAAGAACTCGTCGCTGGCGGTGGCCATCGCCTATCCCGATCTCGTCTCGGTGTTCGCGGGAACGACGCTGAGCCAGACCGAACAGGCGGTCGAGGTGCTGCTGATCACGATGGCGGTCTATCTGCTGCTGTCGCTGCTTACCGCGCTGGCGATGAACATCTACAACGCGCGGATGCTGGCACTGGAGGCGCGGGCATGAGCGGGAGAGCGGGCCATTTCGTGCGCGAGGAACTGGCGGGCGCGCGCCCGGCTCCGCCGCGGCGGCGCGGCGCGGCGCGATGGGCGTGGGACAACCTGCTGGGAACGCCGGCCAACGCCGCGCTGACCGTGCTGGGCCTTCTCATCGTCTGGTGGCTTGCCGAGGCGGTCCTGCAATTCGCGCTTTTCGACGCCGTCTGGACGGGAGCAAGCGGCGCGGATTGCCGGGGCTTCGCCGGCGCGTGCTGGCCGTTCATCGCCGCCAAGCTCGATCAGTTCGTCTACGGCCGCTATCCTGATACCGAACTCTGGCGCGTCCACGCCGCCGGGGCCGGAGTAGCCCTCGGGCTGTTCGCCGTGCTGTCGCCGGGGACGCCGCGCAAGCTGATCGTCGTGCCGGCCCTGTTTGTGATCCTCCCGGTTGCGATCGCGGGGCTGCTCTACGGTGGTGTTTTCGGGCTGCCGGTCGTGGATACGCCCCGCTGGGGCGGGCTGATGCTCACGCTCGTCATCGCCCTGTCCGGCATCGGTGGCTCGCTGCCGCTCGGCGTGCTGCTGGCGCTCGGCCGCCGGTCGGACCTGCCGGTCATCCGGTGGTTCTGCACGGCCTTCATCGAGTTGTGGCGCGGCGTTCCGCTCGTCACGGTGCTGTTCATGGCGAGCGTCCTGCTGCCGCTGTTCCTGCCCGCCGGCGTCACCTTCGACAAGCTGCTGCGCGCGCTGATCGCCGTAGCGCTGTTCGCGGCGGCCTATGTCGCAGAGGTCGTGCGCGGTGGGCTGCAAAGCATAGGTGAGGGGCAGTACGAGGCCGCGCGGGCGCTCGGGCTGGGCTACTCGCGCATGATGGGGCTGGTGGTGCTGCCGCAGGCGCTGAAAAACGTCATTCCGGCACTGGTCAACGTCTTCATCGGGCTGTTCAAGGACACGACGCTGGTGCTGACCATCGGCTTGCTGGACTTCCTCGGGATGATCCAGCTCGGCCTGAGCGACGCCAACTGGTCGGCGCCTTATGTCAGCCATACCGCCTATCTGTTCGCCGGCGTGGTGTTCTGGGCGTTCTGCTTTTCGCTGTCACGCTATGCCGCCTCGCTGGAGCGGCGGCTTGGGGCGGGCGCCGATCCGCGCCGCTTCTGATCAGATATCAGGCGCCGAGCATCAGGTGCCAAGGGAGCACGGCAGGCAAGCAACTACAGCATCGGGCGATAAATCCGGATCGTCCGATGCTGTAGAGTCTTTGGTT
>JBKGZY010000126.1:0-8029 GCA_046543175.1 Dichotomicrobium sp. | reverse complement strand
TTTTCGTTTGACATTCGATTTGGTTTCGAAATAATTCATTAAAGCCCGCCGCGCGAAAGAGCATGAACGAGCGGGTGCACAGGGAGGAAGCGTGGGCGAGGTCGATCCACCGGTCCATGACGTTTTCGTCATTGGCGGCGGCATAAACGGTTGCGGCATCGCCCGCGATGCGGCCGGGCGCGGCTACTCGGTCTTCCTGGCCGAGATGAACGACCTCGGCGGCGGCACCTCGTCATTATCCACCAAACTCATCCACGGCGGGCTGCGCTATCTCGAGCACTACGAATTCCGCCTCGTGCGCGAGGCGCTGAAGGAGCGCGAGCTGCTGTGGCGCAGCGCGCCGCACGTTGTCTGGCCGCTGCGCTTCGTGCTGCCGCACCATGCGGGCATGCGCCCGGCCTGGCTCCTGCGCCTCGGCCTGTTTCTCTACGATCATCTCGGCGGCCGCCGGCTGCTGCCGCCCACGCGCGACCTCGACATGCGTACCGACCCCGCCGGCGCGCCGCTCAAGCCGCTGTTCTCGCGCGGCTTCGAATATTCCGACTGCTGGGTCAACGACGCGCGCTTCGTGGTGCTGAACGCCCGCGACGCGGCCGACCGGGGCGCGGCGATCCGCACGCGCGCAAAGGTGACGCGTGCGCGCTGCGAAAACGGCCTGTGGCGCGTGCGCGTGGAGGATGCGCGTACGGGCAAAGTGCAGGAGGTTTGCGCGCGGCTGCTCGTCAATGCCGCCGGCCCGTGGGTCGATCACGTGATCGCCGGCGTTCTCGGCCAGAACGACGTGCACAATGTCCGCCTGGTCAAGGGCAGCCACATCGTCGTGCCGCGGAAATACGACGACACGCGCGCCTATTTCTTCCAGAATCGCGACGGTCGCGTTATTTTCGCCATCCCCTACGAGGAAGACTTTACCCTGATCGGCACGACCGACGAGGATTTCGAGGGCGAGCCGGGCGAGGCGGCGATCGACGAGGACGAAACCGGCTATCTCTGCGAGGCCGCGAGCGCGTATTTCGCCGAGCCGGTGCGCCGCGATGACGTGGTGTGGTCCTATTCCGGGGTGCGCCCGCTTTTCGACGACGGCGCCTCGAAGGCACAGGAGGCGACGCGCGATTATGTGCTAAAATGGGGCGATGACGGGTTCGATGCGCCGCTGCTCAATGTCTTCGGCGGCAAGATCACGACATATCGCCGGCTGTCCGAGGCGGTCGTGGCGCGGATCGGCGAGCGGCTGGGCCGCAGGGGCGCGCCGTGGACGGCCGAAGCCCGGCTGCCCGGCGGCGATTTCGCGCCGGACGCCTTCGAAGCCGAAGCCGCCGCGCTCGGACACGACTACCCGTTCCTGGAGGCGCATCATGCCCGGCGGCTGGTGCGCCTTTATGGCACCTGCGCGCGCGATCTTCTCGGTGCGGCCGGTTCGCTGCACGATCTCGGCCGCTGCTTCGGCGCCGAACTGTACGAGCTTGAAGTCCGGTACCTGGCCGAACGAGAATGGGCGCTCAGCGGCGAAGACGTGCTCTGGCGGCGGACCAAGCGAGGCTTGCGGCTCACCCCGGAGCAGGCGGGCGCCCTGGACGACTACATGCGCGGGCTTGTCAGCGCGCGGCATGCGCAGACGCATTAGGGGGAAAGCGGCATGCTGGAGCTGATGAACGTGACCAAGACGGTGGGGCAGGAAACCCATATCCGCGATGTCTCGCTGTCGCTCGAGCACGGCACGCTGAACGTTCTCCTCGGGCCGACGCTGGCCGGCAAGACCACGCTGATGCGGCTCATGGCCGGTCTCGAAGCGCCCACGGAAGGCAGCGTCTGGGTCGACGGCGCGAACGTGACGGGCATCCCCGTGCAGAAGCGCCGGGTCGCCATGGTCTACCAGCAGTTCATCAACTATCCGGGAATGACCGTCTACGAGAACATCGCCTCGCCGCTGCGCGTGGCGCGCATGGACGCAGCCGTCATCGACCGCAAGGTGCGCGAGGCGGCCGAGCTGTTGCGGCTGACGCCGTTGCTCGACCGCGCGCCGCTTCAGCTTTCGGGCGGACAGCAGCAGCGCACCGCGCTGGCCCGGGCGATCGTCAAGGACGCCGCGCTGGTGCTGCTCGACGAGCCGCTGGCCAATCTCGACTACAAGCTGCGCGAGGAGTTGCGGGCGGAACTGCCGAAGATCTTTTCGGAAACCGGCGCGATCTATGTCTACGCGACCACCGAGCCGTCCGAGGCGCTGCTGCTCGGCGGCAACACGGCCACGCTGTCGGAAGGGCGCGTGACGCAGTTCGGCCCCACGATCGAGGTGTTCCGCGAGCCGGTCGACCTGATAACGGCGCGAACCTTCGCCGATCCGCCGCTCAACACGGCCGCCGTCACCAAGCGCGGCCAGAGTTTCCAACTCGATCACGGGGTGAGCCTCCCGGTGCCGGAGCGCATGGCCGGCATTGCCGACGGCGACTACACGATCGGCTTTCACCCGCACCATCTGTCTTTCCATGCGCCGGACGACACGGCCACGCCGATCGAGGGGACCGTCTCCGTCACGGAAATCACCGGCTCGGAAAGCTTCGTGCATTTCGGCTTCGGCGAGGAGCGCTGGGTCATGCTCGAGCATGGCATCCATCGCCTCGAGACCGGCGAGAAGGTCCGGGTGTTCGTCGACACGCGGCATCTGCTGGTGTTCGACAACAACGGGCGCTCGGTCACGGCCGGGCAGGCCGAGGCGGCATAGGGGGCTGGCATGGCGCGCATCGAACTCGACGAGGTCCGGCACTCCTACGAAGCCAATCCGCGCAGGGATGCGGACTATGCCCTCAAGCAGGTGGACCATGCCTGGGAGGACGGCGGCGCCTACGCGCTACTGGGACCGTCGGGCTGCGGCAAGACGACCCTGCTGAACATCATCTCGGGCCTCATCAGGCCGACCGAGGGGCGGGTCCTGTTCGACGGCCGCGACGTCACGGCGCTTTCCACCGAAGAGCGCAACATCGCCCAGGTGTTCCAGTTCCCGGTCGTCTACGACACGATGACCGCCTACGAAAACCTCGTCTTCCCGCTGCGCAACCGCGGCGTGCCGCAGGCCGAGATCGAAAAACGGGTCGGCGAGATCATGGAAATGATCGACCTCGCCGGGCGCGCCGACAAGAAAGCGCGCGGCCTCACCGCCGACCAGAAGCAGAAGATCGCGCTGGGCCGCGGACTCGTGCGCCCCAACGTGAACGCCATCCTGTTCGACGAGCCGCTGACCGTCATCGACCCGCAGATGAAGTGGGTCCTGCGCTCGCAACTCAAGCAACTGCATCAGCGCGTCGGCCACACGATGGTCTATGTCACGCACGACCAGACCGAGGCGCTGACCTTCGCCGATACGGTCGTGGTGATGTACGAGGGCAAAATCGTCCAGATCGGCACGCCGGAGGAGCTGTTCGAGCGGCCCAAGCACACCTTTGTCGGCTACTTCATCGGTTCGCCGGGCATGAATGTCCTGCCCGCGGAAGTGGCGGGCACGGAAGCCAGGCTGGGCGAGCACACCGTTACCTTGCCCGAGCCCGTCAGGCTGACGGACAGCGCGCGCACCGAGCTCGGCATCCGCCCTGAATATGTCACGCTGGGCCGCGAGGGCATGCCCGCCGCGATCACGCGCGTGGAGGACATCGGGCGGCAGAAGATCGTCCATCTCAGCTTCGAGGGGCAGGATATTGCGGCCGTCGTGCCTGAGAACAGCGAGATTCCGGCCGAACCGCGTATCTCTTTCGATCCGAAGGGCATCAATGTCTACATCGATTCCTGGCGTATGGAGACGGGGGGCGGCACATGAACAGAACCTGGAACAACAAGGCCTGGTTCATGGTCATGCCGGTCCTGGCGCTGGTGGCGTTCAACGCGATCATCCCGCTGATGACGGTGGTGAACTACTCGGTCCAGGAGACCTTCGGCGGCAATGTCTTCTTCTTCGAGGGAACCAAATGGTTCGAGGACGTGCTGGCTTCGGAACGCTTCCATAACGCGCTGGGGCGCCAGTTCTTCTTCACTTTCACGATTCTGCTGATCGAGATCCCGCTTGGCATCGCCATAGCGCTCACCATGCCGCGTTCCGGCCCCTGGGTCTCGGTCTGCCTCGTGCTGATGGCGTTGCCGCTGCTCGTACCGTGGAACGTGGTCGGCGCGACCTGGAACATCATGGCGCTGCCGGATATCGGCCTTCTCGGCTACGGGCTGAACGCCCTGGGCGTCGATTACAACTTCGCCCGCGATCCCGTGGCCGCGTGGTTCACCATCATTCTCATGGATGTGTGGCACTGGACGTCGCTGGTGGTGCTGCTCGCCTATGCCGGGCTGCGATCCATTCCCGAAGCCTACTACCAGGCCGCAAGGATCGACGGTGCCTCGCGCTGGGCGGTGTTCCGCTATATCCAGCTTCCGAAAATGAAGCACGTGCTCACCATCGCGGTGCTGCTGCGCTTCATGGACTCCTTCATGATCTACACCGAGCCGTTCGTTCTGACCGGGGGCGGGCCGGGCAACTCGACGACGCTGTTGTCCATCAATCTTATCAAGGCGGCGCTGGGCGAGTTCAACCTCGGCATCGCGGCGGCGATGAGCATCATTTACTTCCTGATAACGCTGGCGGTCTGCTGGGTGTTCTACAGGCTGATGATGGAGCAGGAGCAATCATGAGATCGTGGCGCTGGCTCGTACCGACCCTCTACATCATCTTCCTGATGCTGCCGATCTACTGGCTCATGAACATGTCGTTCAAGACCACCAACGAGATTCTCGGTGGTTTCAGCGCCTGGCCGCAGGATTTTACCGTCGCCAGCTATGTGGAGATCCTGACCAATCGCACCTGGTACAACGGCTATATCAGCTCGATCAGCTACGTGCTGATGAACACCGTCATTTCCGTCGGTGTCGCGCTGCCGGCCGCCTACGCGTTCTCGCGCTATCGCTTCATGGGCGACAAGCACCTGTTCTTCTGGCTCCTGACCAACCGGATGGCGCCGCCGGCCATCTTCGCGCTGCCGTTCTACCAGCTCTACTCGGCCATCGGCCTGTTCGACACGACGCTCGCGGTGGCGCTGGCGCATTGCCTGTTCAACATTCCGCTGGCGGTCTGGATCCTGGAAGGCTTCATGTCGGGCGTGCCCAAGGAAATCGACGAGACGGCGTATATCGACGGCTATTCGTTCCACACCTTCTTCGTGAAGATCTTCATGCCGCTGATCGCCTCGGGCATCGGTGTCACGGCGTTCTTCTGCTTCATGTTTTCGTGGGTGGAACTGCTGCTGGCGAAGACGCTGACATCGGTGGACGCAAAACCGATCGCGGCGGTCATGACGCGTACGGCGAGCACCTCCGGCTACGAACTCGGCCTGCTGGCGGCGGCCGGCGTGCTGACCCTCATACCGGGCGCCTTGGTCATCTATTTCGTGCGGAACTATATCGCGCGCGGCTTCGCGCTCGGGCGGGTATGAACACGAAAAGGGAAAGGGAGCGATGATCGACCTGACATGGATGGCCTGGACCTGGCAGACGGCGGCCTTCTTCGGTTTCATCCTGGCCGCCCTGACCGTGATGACGCTGTGGGAAATCGCGCGGCCCGGCGGCGCGCCGCGAGTCGGCATCCTTGGCCTCGAGACGACGCGCGGCGACCGGCTGTTTCTCAGCCTGGTGGGAGCGGCCTTCATCCATCTGGGATGGCTCGCCTTTACCGACGCGCCCCTGTGGGGCGGCACGATTGTCGCGGTGGTCTACACGCTGGCGGTTTTCCGCTGGGTGTGAGGTCCGCCGCAAAAGCGTTTTCCAACGAAGCGGATACCACCTCGCATCGAGGAAAATGCGACACGACAAAGAGTTGGAGCATGATCCGATTCATTCGGAACGATGCTCCAGGAATCGCCGGCGATCCGGACCCGAAGCCCTGGCCGGTCCAGGGTCTGATTGCCGGTGGATACTGGCGCTGGATGCCCTTGGGCCGCTACCGAAGGGAACCGGCGCCAAAGCAAAGGTCGCATCAGTTGCGACATAACGGAGGAGGAAACGCAATGAGAGCGCATGTGATGGCAGCCGCGACCGCGGTGGCCCTGCTCTGGCTTCCGGGTCAGGCCAAGGCCGACATGGCGGCGGCGGAGAAATGGATCGACGAGGAATTCCAGCCATCGGTCCTGTCGAAGGAAGAGCAGATGGCCGAGATGGAATGGTTCATCAAGGCCGCCGAGCCGTTCCGGGGCATGGAGATCAACGTCCTCTCCGAGACGATCCCGACCCACGCCTACGAGTCGGAAACGCTGACCGAGGCGTTCGAGGAGATCACCGGCATCGAGGTCAATCACCAGCTCCTCGGCGAGGGCGAGGTCGTGCAGGCCGTCCAGACGCAAATGCAGACCGACCGCAATCTCTACGACGGGTATATCAACGACGCCGACCTGATCGGCACGCATTCGCGTCTGCAAAGCGCGGTGAACCTGACCGACTGGATGGAGGGCGAAGGGGCCGACGTCACCTCCCCGACGCTCGACATCGACGACTTCATCGGCATCGCCTCGGCGACGGGGCCGGACGGCAAGGTCTGGCAGCTGCCCGACCAGCAGTTCGCCAATCTTTACTGGTACCGCAAGGACTGGTTCGACAACCCCGAGCTTCAGGAGCGGTTCAAGGAACGCTACGGCTACGAGCTCGGCGTGCCGGTCAACTGGTCGGCCTATGAGGATATCGCCGACTTCTTCACCAACCACGTGAAGGAGATCGACGGCGTCCGCGTCTATGGCCATATGGACTACGGCAAGCGCGCCCCGGACCTCGGCTGGCGCATGACCGACGCCTGGCTGTCGATGGCCGGCGCCGGCGACAAGGGCCTGCCGAATGGCCGTCCAGTGGATGAGTGGGGCATCCGTATGCCCGAAGAGTCGTGCAACCCCGTGGGCGCCAGCGTGACCCGCGGCGGCGCGGCGAACGGGCCTGCGGCCGTATACGCCATCCGCAAATGGGACGAATGGCTGCGCCAGTATGCCCCTCCGGGATCGGCCGATCTCGACTTCTACCAGTCGCTGCCGGCCTTGGCGCAGGGCAACGTCGCCCAGCAGATCTTTTGGTACACCGCCTTCACCGCCAACATGGTGGAGTCGCGGGAGGAAGGCAATAACACGGTCGACGAGGACGGCAATCCGCTGTGGCGCATGGCCCCGTCGCCGCATGGCCCGTACTGGGAGGAGGGCATGAAGCTCGGCTACCAGGACGTCGGCTCGTGGACGCTGTTCAAGTCCACGCCGTTGGAACGGCGCAAGGCGGCCTGGCTCTATGCCCAGTTCGTCACCTCCAAGACGGTCGACACCAGGAAGAGCCATGTCGGCCTGACCGTCATCCGGGACTCCACGATCAACCACGAGTCCTTCACCGAGCGCGCGCCCAAGCTCGGCGGCCTCGTCGAGTTCTACCGCTCGCCGGACCGCAAGCTGTGGACCGACACCGGCGTCAACGTCCCGGATTATCCCAAGCTGGCTCAGCTCTGGTGGCAGAACATCGGCGACGTCACCGCCGGCACGTTCACGGCCCAGGAGGCGATGGACCGGCTCGCCGAGCAGATGGACCAGACGATGGCCCGCATGCAGCAGGCCGACGAGCAGGGCGAGGTCTACGGCGGCTGCGGCCCAAGGCTCAACGAGCCGCGCGAGGCCGAATACTGGCTGGAGCAGCCCGGCGCGCCGAAGCCGAAGCTGGACAACGAGAAGCCCCAGGGCGAGACCATCGCCTATGAGGAACTGATCCAGCGCTGGCAGTAAGCGGCTCGCGGGACGGACAGTCCCTGATGAAAAGGAGGGGAGCCGGCGACGCCGGCTCCCTTTATCCCATCGGATGGAGCTGTTTCCGATCCGTCGGAACCACGTCATGCCCGTGCTTGACACGGACATCCATTACCGCAGGCTTTTGAATGTGTTGGCTGGATTGCCGGATCAAGCAAGTGGCCCGGATGGAGCGCAGCGCAATCCGGGGGGAATCTTGGCTTTCCGGCCCACATCCGTGGGCCGGTTTCGGCGCCAAGCGC
>JBKGZY010000125.1:0-8044 GCA_046543175.1 Dichotomicrobium sp. | reverse complement strand
CGTGCTGCGCAGCGCCCGGGACGACGCCGGGCCGATCCTGTACCGGCGCCGGATTGCTTCGCCGCTTCGCGCCAGCCCTCGGCTTCACTGCGTTCGCAATGACAGAAGACGAAACGATTCAGACTGGTCGTATCGAACCCTGACGCCGCTCAGGCATCGGCGGCCACCCGTTGCAGGCTGCTTTCCAGCGCCTCGAAGCGGTCATCGACGAGGCGCAGATCTTCCGCGAGCCCCGACAGCCGGACCGCGAGCCTGTCGGCGATATGCTCCGCGATGGTCGGATCGTCTTCCAGCACGCGGTAGAAGGCGTCGCGCTCGATTACCAGTGCGCTGACGGGCTCGGCCGCCACCACGGTCGCGGCGTAGCTCACCTCGGTCAGCATCGCCAGTTCACCGAGCAACGTTCCCGGCCCGAGCGGCTCCTGATACCCGGACGTTTCCGCGGCATCCGCCACCATCACGGAGCCTGACAGAACGAGAAAGGCGGCCTCGCCCCAGTTGTCGACATACGTGATCGCGCCGCCGGTATCGAACCACGTGATATCCGCACAGGCGGCGATCGCGTCGATCTGTTCGTCTGACAGCCCCTTGAAGATGTCCACCGTTCCGAGAAAATCCCGCGCTTGAATCTGCTTCATTCCTGCCCCCCTTCCGGGACAGAGGATGATGTGAGTCGGCCGCGCGGGACAAGCCCTGGCGTTGTACCACCGGTGCCGGCGCACGTTCAGGGCATGAGCTTGTAGCCGCCGGCTTCGGTGACGAGCAGTTCGGCGTTCGCCGGGTCTGTCTCGATCTTCTGGCGCAGGCGGTAGATGTGGGTTTCCAGCGTGTGCGTCGTCACACCGGCATTGTAGCCCCAGACCTCGTGCAGCAGCACGTCGCGGGTGATGACGCTCTCGCCCGCGCGGTAGAGGTATTTCAGGATCGAGGTTTCCTTTTCCGTCAGGCGGATCTTGCCGCCCTTGGGGTCGATCAGCAGCTTGTTGGCGGGCTTGAAGGTGTAGGGGCCAATGTTGAAGACCACGTCCTCGCTCTGTTCGTGCTGGCGGAGCTGCGCCCGGATGCGCGCCAGCAGCACGGCGATGCGGAACGGCTTGGTCACGTAGTCGTTCGCACCGGATTCCAGCCCGAGAATCATGTCGGAATCGGTGTCCTGCGCCGTCAGCATGATGACCGGGCCCTTGAAGCCGTTCTTGCGGATCAGCTTGCAGGCTTCACGCCCGTCCATGTCCGGCAGGCCGATATCGAGGAGGATGAGATCGATACGCTGGTTTTTCAGCTTGTCCATCGCCTCGCGGGCGGAACTGGCGATCTCGGTTTCAAACTCTTCGTGCAGGGCGAGTTGTTCGGCAAGCGAGTCCCGTAAATCCTCGTCGTCGTCCACAACCAGTATATGCCGCGCCGTGCTCATGCTGCACTCTCCTGAAATCACTTCTATCGCATTGGTTCACGATTTAGGCTGCGGCCGTGAGCAAAGCAATATGTGGTACGGCCTGTCGAGGGCGAGACGGCTCGCGAACATGCAATTCTGCGTGATGACAATCCAGGCGCGTTCGCGCGCATCGCAGCGCGGCGTGGCCGCGCTCGGCAGTTTGCGGCTGCCTTGCGCGCTCGGGCGCGGCGGGCGGCTGGCGCGCAAGCGCGAAGGCGACGGCGCAACGCCCATCGGCGTCTGGCCCGTGCGCGCCGTGCTCTACCGGCCGGACCGGGTGCGCCGTCCGCGCACCGCACTGCCGGTCTCGCCGATCGAACCGCGTGACGGCTGGTGCGACGATCCTCACGACCGCAACTATAACCGGCCGGTGCGCCTGCCCTACCCCGCCGGCCACGAGGTGCTCTGGCGCGAAGACCACCTGTACGATGTCGTCGCCGTGATCGGCTACAATGACTGGCCGCGCGCGCGGGGCCGCGGCAGCGCCATCTTCATGCATCTCGCGTCATCGGACTTCGCGCCCACCGAAGGCTGCATCGCACTGCGCGAGAACCATTTGCGCCTGCTGCTGGCCGCCGTGGGACCACGAACGATGGTTCGCGTGTCCGCCTGAGAGCTGACCCCGCCAAACTGGCCCCATGCGCGCTGCCCGCTCCCGCTTCGGTCTGCGGGCGATCTCCAAAACCCATCGGGAACCTTTTCGCCGCCGCTGCATCCAACGGACGGCAAGGTTCTTTGCGACTCAACCGATGAGGAGACGACATGCTGAAATATCTGATGCTGGCCGCGGGCCTGCTGGCGGTTTCCGCCTCCGGCGTATTCGCCCAGGATGAAGACGCCCTGCGACAGGCGCCGCCGGGCGAACCGTATGCGAAGGTCAGTGATATCGTGGCCCTTCCCGAGTTCATTCCCGGGCTGGGCACGCTTTACGTCGATCCGGACACGCTGCCGGCCGGGCCGTTCCTTGCCTATGACCGCGAGGGCAAGCTCTCGGCAACCGTCTACATGACTCCGCTGGAAGAACTTGAAGCAGGTAACGCATACGAGCAGCTTCCGGTCGGGGCGCACAACGTCGCTTCGGTCGACGTGTACTACAATGCCGGCCATCCGGGCGTGGAGAAGCCGCATACCCATGTCGTGCTGTTCCATGACGACGGCGCGCGCGAGCGGCTGGCGGAATGATGCTGGCGCGGCGCCGGCTTCTGGCCCTGGGCGGCGGCTTCGCTGCCGCCCTTGCCGCCCCTGTTCTGGCGCGGGAAACCCCGCCCGCAGTCATACAGATGCAGGGCACGGCGCGCGGCGAACGCGTCTGGTTCGCGCCGGTCGGACTTGCCGTGACGCCCGGCACGACGATCCGCTTCGTCAACCGCGATCCGGCGAACAGCCATACCGCGACGGCCTATCATCCCGACCTGTTCGACCGGCAACAGCGCATCCCCGACGGGGCGGAGCCGTGGGACAGCGGCTACCTGCTTCCCGACGAAAGCTTCGAGGTGACGCTGATGGTTCCCGGCGTCTATGATTACTACTGCATACCGCATGAAATGGCCGGCATGGTCGGGCGCATCGTGGTCGGCCGTCCCGGCGGCGACGGCTGGCAGCGGGCCGCGCCGGACAGCGGCGACCTCACCGAGGAGAGTCTCGCCGCCCTG
This sequence comes from Dichotomicrobium sp., assembly GCA_046543175.1. Classification (GTDB taxonomy): domain Bacteria; phylum Pseudomonadota; class Alphaproteobacteria; order Rhizobiales; family Rhodomicrobiaceae; genus Dichotomicrobium. The sequence continues at coordinate 4,960 of JBKGZY010000125.1, read as the reverse complement.
CCCGCCGTCGAGGACATCCTCGGCGCCGGACGGGTTTACGCGGAGCCAAGCCGATGAAAGCCACGGCCGGACGCGAAGGCGCACTCGAAGACACCGCGGAGTGGGCGCTGGTCGCCGCCGCCCGCAACGGCGATGAGGCAGCGGTGCGCGAACTCGTCCGGCGCTTCAATCCCCGGCTGTTCCGCATCGCGCGCGGAATCGTGCCGAGCGATGCCGAGGCCGAGGAGGTGGTGCAGGACACCTATCTGGCGGCGTTCACGCGCCTGAGCGAATTTCGCGGCGAGGCGCGGTTCTCCACCTGGCTCACGCGCATCGCGCTCAACAATGCCAGGATGCGTGTCCGCCGCAGTCGGCCCGAGGAGGACTACGACACCGTGAGCGAAGGCGACTCCCCCGGCCGGCGCGTGCTCCCGTTCCCCGGCCAGTCCCCGGACCGCCCGGAAGACGCGGTGGGACGCGCACAGATGCGCGGCCTGCTCGAAGAGGCGGTCGCCGAATTGCCGCCGGACCTGCGCCTGCCGTTCGTCCTGCGCGAAACCGAAGGCATGAGCGTGTTGGCGATCGCGCGCGATCTCTCGCTCAATCCCCTGACCGTCAAGACACGGCTGTTCCGCGCCCGAAGGCGGCTGCGCGCGGCGCTGGAGGCGCGCATTCGCGGCGGATTCGATGCCATCTTCCCCTTCGACGGGGCGCGCTGCGCGGGCATGGCCGACCGGGTTGTCGCCAAGCTGCGTCTGGCCGGCTTCGGGCGCGGCTGAAACCTCAGCGCGTCCGCCGCGGGTTCAGGTACAGGTCGGCCTCGTGATGCGCGATCTGCGGGCGCATCTCCCTGTTCTCCATGCCCGCAACGAGCGCCTGGACATGCGTGCGGCAGGCCTTGTTGAAGCGCAGCATGGCGCAGAACAGTTGCAGCACGCTGTTGAGGATGCGGTCGTCGTGGTCGGCGCGCAGGCGCACATCCCAGTGCCCGCCCAGCGTGATGAGCTTGCCGTCGAGCGTGCCGATCTTGTCGTTGTTGTGGTCGTAGAGCGAATAGTCCACGCCGATGCTGATCCAGTGGCGGCGCAGCTTGTACAGGAACGGCTCGCCGTCCTTGAGGATGAAGAACGAGAATCTTTCCGGAAAGCCGGGCCATTGACGCGCCGTGCGCTCCACGGGGATGATCTGGTCGTGGCCCGAGACGTTCACCGAGAACGCCGTCACCGGGAACCCGCCGGCACCGAAGGACAACTGGAGGCTGCGCCCGACCATCAGGTCCATCGTCGCGCGCCAGGTCATTGCCTCGGTGAACAGCTTGATGACCAGCCGCCGCTCCATGCCCTCGGTCTCGTCCCAGGCGCCTTCGCGGTAGCTGACGAGGTGGGTGCGCTCGCCGCCCTCCTTCACTTCGCCGAAGATGTCGCTGTCGTTGGTGAACTGGCGCGACTTGGCGCGGTGGCGGGAGTGCCGGTAGATGCCGATTTCGGTCGTGTTGAGATCGGTCCACCACAGATCGACCTCGTAGTGAACCCAGTCCTTTGGCGACGCCTTCGCCGCCGGCCCGCTCGCCTCCGGTTTCTCCTTGGCCAAAGCCATCGCGTTCACCCCCGCCCTGCGTTGCCGAATCATCTGGCAGGATACCACTGCTGCACGGCGACGCCCCGCGGCGCGCCGCTTTTCCACATCGGATACGCCTGTTCACGCCTGCGTCATCGGCGCGCCGATAGCGCCGCGGAAACTTCCATGCTGCAACGCGAAACGCTAGAGTTGCGGTGGGTCTCGAAAATGCGCCGATAGCCGGCGCCGAACGCATTTCCAAGGGAGAAGAACGATGGCGCGATATGTTGTTGTCGGAGCGAACCGGGGCATCGGCCTGGAACTGGCCAAACAGCTAGCAGCGCGGGGCGAGGAAGTGGTCGCGGCCTGCCGGTCGGCATCGCCGGAATTGCGCGAGACCGGCGCAGAAGTGCACGAGAATGTCGATGTCACCGACGATGCCTCGGTCGAGCGGTTCACCGCGGCGACGAAAGCCGGCGGGCCGATCGACGTGCTGGTTCACGTCTCGGGCATCCTCAAGGGCGACAGTCTCGACACGCTGGAGTGGGACACGCTGCGCGAACAGTTCGAGGTCAACACGCTCGGCCCGCTGCGCGTCGCCCGGTCTTTCGCGCCGTTCATGAGGACCGGCGGCAAGATCGGCATCCTGTCCAGCCGCGTCGGCTCGATGACGGACAACACCTCCGGCGGCAATTACGGCTACCGCATGTCCAAGGCCGCGGTGAACATGGCCGGCGTGAACCTCGCGCATGATCTGAAATCGCTGGGAATCGCCGTGCTGCTGCTGCATCCCGGCTTCGTACAGACCGAGATGACCGGCGGGCGCGGCCATATCGGCCCGGACGAGTCGGCGAGCGGGCTGATCCAGCGCCTGGACGAGCTGGGCATGGATGAGACCGGCACCTTCTGGCACGCCGACGGCAGCCAACTGCCCTGGTAATCCGCGCCGCGCGAGAGGAAAGGAAAACCGAATGCCGCTCAGCTTCGCCATGTTCTACGGCTCTGTGCGCCGCGACCGCCAGGGCATCCGGGCCGCGCGCTTCGTGAAAGGCCAGTTCGAGGCGCGCGGGCACGCGGTCGAGCTTGTCGACGCGATGGAAGAGCCGTTCCCGCTTCTTGACCGGATGTACAAGGAGTTCGCGGCCGGCGAGGCACCCGCCTTCATGGACCGCATCGCTCGCGTGATCCGCGGCGCGGACGGGATCGTCATCGTCTCGGGCGAGTACAATCACGGCATCCCGCCCGCGCTGAAGAACATGCTGGATCACTACCTGGAAGAATGGGCTTACAAGCCATCCGGGATCGTCTGCTATTCCCAGGGCATATTCGGCGGGGTGCGCGCCGCAATGCAGCTTCGCATGACGCTGGCCGAGCTTGGCATGCCGTCGATCCCGACGCTCTACCCGGTACCGCGCGTTCAGCACGCCTTCGCCGAGGACGGGACGCCGGCCGACGACAGCGCCTATAAATTCGTGAAGGGCTTTCTCGACGAGATGGAATGGTATGCCGAGGCGCTGAAGGCGCAGCGCGCGAAGGGGCTTCCCGGTGAATGACAGTCCAGGACCGAGACAGGAGATCAGGACAATGCTGAAGGGCAAGAACGCCGTCATTACCGGCTCCACGAGCGGCATCGGGCTGGGCATGGCCGAGGCGCTCGCAGGGGCGGGCGTCAATGTCATGCTCAACGGGCTGGGCGATGACGACGAGATCGAGAAGACCCGCGCCGGGCTGGACGAGAAATACGGTGTGACGGTCGGCTTTCACGGCGCGGACATGACCAGGCCCGACCAGATCGCGGACATGATCGACACGGCGCGGCGCGAATTCGGCCGGATCGACATCATGGTCAACAATGCCGGCATCCAGCACGTGGCGCCGGTCGAGGAGTTCCCGGTCGAGAAGTGGGACGCCATCCTCGCCATCATCCTGTCCAGCGCGTTCCACTGCTCGCGGCTGGTATTCGGCGAAATGAAGCAGCGCGGCTGGGGCCGGATCATCAATCTCGCCTCCGCCCACGGCCTCGTCGCCTCGCCCTACAAGTCGGCCTATGTCTCGGCGAAGCACGGCATGCTCGGCCTGACCAAGACCTTGGCGCTGGAAGGCGCACAGCATGGCATCACCGTGAATGCGATCTGCCCCGGCTACGTGCTGACCCCGCTGGTCGAGGCGCAGATTCCGGACACGGCGAAAGCGCGCGGCATCTCCGAGGAGGAGGTCAAGCGCGACGTGATCCTCGCGGCGCAGCCCACCAAGGAGTTCGTAACCGTTGAGCAGATCGGCGCGATGGCCGTTTTCCTGTGCGGCGACGAAGCCGCGCAGATCAACGGCGCGTCCCTGCCGATGGACGGCGGCTGGACCGCGCAATGAGCGGGTCCGACGCGAACGCCAGGCCGGTCAATCTCGCGCTTCAGGGCGGCGGCGCGCACGGCGCGTTCACCTGGGGCGTTCTCGACCGCCTGCTCGAAGACGGGCGGCTGCGAATCGACGCCATCAGCGGCACCAGCGCCGGCGCCATGAACGGGACGGTGCTCGCCGACGGCTACATGCAGAACGGTTACGATGGCGCGCGCGAGAACCTGCGCCGCTTCTGGCGCGCGGTTTCCGACAACGCCCCGCTCAACCCGCTGAAGCGCTCGCCCATCGACGTGTTCCTGGGCAACTGGAGCGTGTCGCAATCGCCGGCGCTCATGTTCTTCGAGATGTTCCGGCAGTTCGCCTCGCCCTACATGTTCAACCCGCTGAACCTGAACCCGCTGGCCGACGTGCTCGACTCCGTCGTCGATTTCGAGCGCGTGCGCGCCTGCGAGGACATCAAGCTGTTCATCTCGGCGACCAACGTGGAAGCAGGCCGCGTCAGGATCTTCAACCGGCATGAACTGCGCTGCGAGATGGTGATGGCCTCGGCCGCACTGCCCTTCCTGTTCCAGGCGGTCGAGATCGACGGCGTGCCCTACTGGGACGGCGGCTACATGGGCAATCCGGCGCTGTTTCCGTTCTACGGCGCGGAGGTGGAATGCCACGACGTGTTGATCGTCCAGATCAACCCCATCGAACGGCCGGGCACGCCGCGCACCGCGCAGGCCATCCTGGAGCGGCTGCGCGAGATCACCTTCAATTCCAGCCTGCTGAAGGAACTGCGCTCGGTGGACTTCATCAACCGGATGATCGACGAGGAGCGGATGAGCGAGGACGGTTTCCGGCGGCTAAGGATTCACATCATCGAGGCGCCGGCCGAAGTCAGCGATCTCGGCCATTCCAGCCGGCTCAATCCCCAGTGGGAATTTCTCGTCCACCTGTTCGATCTCGGCCGGGAATGCGCGGACAACTGGCTCACGACGCATTTCGACGATATCGGCGAACGGTCGAGCGTGGATATCCGCGCGCTGTTCGGCGAACTCGGCGCAACGCATATGGGCTGATCCCG
>JBKGZY010000124.1:0-8055 GCA_046543175.1 Dichotomicrobium sp. | reverse complement strand
CTCATGTCGAGGAATTGTCGATCAGCTCGGTCGGCTTGGCCAGCGTCTCGATATCCTTCGGCTTGGTGATGCGGATGAGCGGTCCGTCGACCTCCACGCCGTAAAGGCGCAGCGTGGCGAAGGCGCGCGACAGGTTTTCCGGCGTCATGCCGAGAAACGCCGCGAGCACCGTCTTTTCCATCGACAGATTGACGACGAGCTGTCCGTCCTGTTCCTCTGCCTGACCGAGCAGGTAGTTCGCCAGCCGCTCCACGCCGGTGCGCAGCTTCTGCGTCTTCAGCAGCTTGACGAGTTCGCGGAACCGCGTCGCCAGTTCCAGCGACATCGACCGCGCGAAAGCGGAATCCTTGCTGAACACCTCGCGCACATTCACCGACGGGATCATCAGCAGCCGCGACGGCTCCAGCGTGCGCGCGGACATCAGATAGACCGCGTCCTTCAGCGCCGCTGCCAGAATGAAGGTGCCGACCGGCTCGATCATGCCGATAGTCGTCTCGCGGTTGTTTCCCCGCGCGAACAGCTCCACCCGTCCTTCGAGAACCACATAGAGGAAGTCCGCCGGGTCGCCCTCGGTGATGAGTTGCAGCCGCGCCGGGAAGCGCTGGAGAAACGCGCCGGTGACGAGCGCCTGATAACTCTCGTCGGACATATCCGCGAAGAGCTCCAGCGCGCGAACGGTATCATGCTCCGAGCTTCGCATTCGTTCCTAAGCCAGCCTTCGAATCATCGAGCGCGTCGACTTGATAAACGTCAAGACCCTAGCTGTAAACATATTAGAACTCTAGAGAATTTCGGCAAATTGTCGCCGGTAATCCGTCTTCATGGGCCTTACATTTCCCTTCCCTTCCACACGAATTGACGCAGATCAAACCGTAGTCCGCAGCCTTTAATCAACCTCAGCGCGTGGCGCCGGAGGCTGGCCGCGCGCCGACAGGTCTCGATATTAAGATAAACACTGAGGGGCGGACTATGGTCGATATCGCGGAGGTGTCCCCGCAGCGGCGTTACAAGGCGCTCGGCATGAGCACACTGGCTTTCACCGTGTGCTTCGCGGTCTGGACCATCTTTTCGATCATCGGCGTGAGAATCAAACAGGATCTCGGGCTTTCCGAGACCGAGTTCGGCATACTTGTCGCCACCCCGGTGCTAACCGGCTCGGTCTCGCGCATCTTCCTGGGCGTGTGGACGGAGCAGTATGGAGGGCGGCTGGTCTTCACGCTGCAAATGCTGATCACCGCCGTTGCAACCTTTTTGCTCGCCTGGGTCGAGACCTACCCGATGTTCCTCGTGGCCGCTCTCGGCGTCGGGCTGGCCGGCGGTTCGTTCATCGTCGGGATCGCCTATACGTCGCGCTGGTTTCCGACAGAACAGCAGGGCACCGCGCTCGGTATTTTCGGTGTAGGCAATGTCGGCGCGGCGGTGACCAATTTCGGCGCCCCGTTTCTCGTCGTCGCGCTGGGCTGGGAACAGACGGCCCAGATCTACGCCCTCGTCCTCGCCATTATGGCGATCGTGTTCTACCTGATCGCGGACGAAGATCCGGCCCACGCCGCGCGCAAGATCAGCGGCGAAAAGCCGATCTCTGCGGCGATGCAGCTCGAGCCGCTACGCAACCTTCAGGTCTGGCGGTTCGCGACCTACTATTTCTTCGTATTCGGCGCGTTCGTGGCGCTCGCGAGCTGGCTGCCGCGCTATTACGTCGGCGCCTACGGCCTCGACCTCGCGCTCGCGGGCATGCTGGCGGCCGCCTACTCGCTGCCCGGCTCGGTTTTCCGCGCCCTCGGCGGCTGGTGGTCCGACCTGTGGGGCGCTCGGTTCGTCATGTATCTGACGTTCGTGGTTTCGCTCATTTGCCTGTTCGTCCTGAGCTACCCCGAAACGTCCTACGTCGTCAGCGGCATCGAAGGCCCGATCGAGTTCTCCTTCGGCGTTCCGCTCTGGCTGTTCGTGACGCTGACAATCATCCTCGGCTTCGTCATGTCGCTCGGCAAGGCGGCGGTCTACAAGCACATCCCGGTCTACTACCCGCATCATGTCGGCTCGGTGGGCGGACTCGTCGGCATGATCGGCGGATTGGGCGGATTCGTCCTGCCGATCGCATTTGGCGCGCTCAACGATCTCACCGGCGTGTGGACAAGCTGCTTCATGCTGCTGTTCGCGATCGTCCTGGTCTCGCTGGTATGGATGCATGTCGCGATCCGGCTGATGGAGATGCGCAGATACCCCGAACTGGCCGAGGAAAAATACCTCAGCGACGTGCCCGACAAGCCGGTCACCGTGTCGGGAGAAGGTAAGAAGCGAGGCAGCGGCTACGCTCCGGCAAGCTGACGACCGTCCAGGAGAATTGCCGGGGTATCCGGGCGGCGCACCGGCCCGATGCAAGAAACGCGGCGAGACAAGGAATGAGACAATGGCCAGGGATCTGGTCGGCTGGACCCCGAAAGACGAAGCCCGATGGGCCGAGCATGCGCGCCAGATCGTGGAGCAAAACCCCTGGAGTTCGGTTCCCTCTCTTCGCTCTGCGACGCGATCAGATAGGTATCGAATGGCCCCGATCGCCGCCATTTGGGCTGTTCGATAACATGCGAAATCAAGGTCCCGGTGCGTGGATTCCGGTTCGGTTCCTGAGGACGACTGAAGGTACAAGATGACCGATTTGGCGACAGTGTCTCCCGCCCGGAAAAGCCGCGCGCTCTGGATGAGCACCGTGGCGTTCATCGTCTGTTTCGCGGTCTGGACGCTCTTCTCCATCATCGGGCTCCAGATCAAGCAGGACCTCAGCCTGAGCGACACGGAGTTCGGCCTGCTGGTCGGAACGCCCATCCTGACCGGCTCGCTGACGCGGCTGTTCCTCGGAATCTGGTCGAACCAGTACGGCGGGCGCATCGTCTATTTCTGGACGATGATCGCCGCGGCCATTGCCACGTTCCTGCTGTCCTACGCCACCACCTATGAGACGATATTGCTCGCCGCTCTTGGCGTGGGCATCGCCGGCGGTTCGTTCGCGGTCGGCATCGCCTACGTTTCCAGTTGGTATCCAGCGGACGAGCAGGGCGCCGCGCTCGGCATCTTCAGCGCGGGCAGCGTCGGCGCGGCGGTGACAATGTTCGTCGCGCCATTCGTGCTGGTCGCCTATGGCTGGCAAACGGTCGCCCAGATCTGGGCCGCCGCGCTGTTGGCGATGGCGGTGATCTTCTGGTTCGCAACCGACGACGATCCGGTTTCACAAAGCCGCCGCGAGAGCGGGCGGGCGGCCCAATCCTTCGCGGATATGCTCAAGCCGCTCGCCAATCTCCAGGTCTGGCGCTTCTCGCTTTATTATTTCTTTGTCTTCGGGGCCTTCGTCGCGCTCGTCTTGTGGCTGCCGCGCTATCTGATCGGCGTGTACGGGCTCGATGTAACGACCGCCGGAATGATCGCCGTCTTCTTTGCCGTTCCCGCAAGCATCTTCCGCATATATGGCGGGCACCTGGCCGAGAGATACGGCGCGCGCACGGTGATGTACTGGACGTTCTTCGTCGCGGCGGTGGCGTGCTTCATCCTGTCCTATCCGCCCTCGGTCTACACCGTGCGCACCATGCACGGCCCGGTCACGTTCTCGCTGGAGATGGGGCTTGCCGGGTTCACGGTCATCCTTTTCGTGCTCGGCTTTTTCATGAGCCTCGGAAAGGCGGCGGTCTACAAGCACATCCCGGTCTATTACCCGGACAGCGTCGGAGCGGTGGGCGGTGTCGTCGGCCTCGTCGGCGGGCTGGGCGGCTTCGTTCTGCCGATCCTGTTCGGCGTCACGCTCGATCTGACCGGCATCTGGACCACCAGCTTCATGCTGCTGTTCGTGCTGGTGACGACCGCGCTTGTGTGGATGCACGTCGCGATCCGGCAGATGGAGCGCAAGGCGGCCAAGCCGATCCTGCGCAAGCTGCCCGAACTGCCGGAGATGGAAGCCATCCATGAGCCGAAGCATGAAGGCGCCCTTGCCGGCAGGCTGATCGAAGACTGGCGGCCCGACGACCCGGTGTTCTGGAACGAACAAGGCCGTGCCATCGCGCAGCGCAATCTGTGGATTTCCATCCCCTGCCTGCTGCTGTCCTTTGCGGTGTGGATGGTCTGGTCGGTGGTCGTCGCCAAGCTGCCCGCCATCGGCTTCGATTACTCCACCAGCCAGCTTTTCTGGCTGGCGGCGCTACCGGGGCTGTCGGGCGCGACCCTGCGCATCTTCTATTCCTTCATGGTGCCAATCTTCGGCGGACGGATGTGGACGACGCTTTCGACCTGGTCGCTGCTGATCCCCGCGCTCGGCATCGGTTTCGCGGTGCAGAATCCAGAAACGCCCTACTGGCTGTTCCTGCTGCTGGCGCTGCTGTGCGGCTTCGGCGGCGGCAACTTCGCCTCCTCGATGGCCAATATCTCGTTCTTCTTCCCGAAGGCGGAGAAGGGCAACGCGCTCGCGCTCAACGCCGGCCTCGGCAATCTCGGCGTCAGCGTGGTGCAGTTCGTCGTGCCGCTGGTCATCACCACCAGCGTGTTCGGTTTCCTGGCGGGCGAACCGCAACCCCTGTCCGACGGCTCGCGCCTCTGGCTCCAGAATGCCGGCTTCATCTGGGTGCCATTTATCGTGGCGGGCGCCTTCGCGGCCTGGTTCGGCATGAACGACATCGCCTCGGCGCGCGCGTCCTTCGCCGAGCAGGCCGTCATCTTCGAGCGCAAGCACAACTGGATCATGTGCTGGCTCTACACCGGAACCTTCGGGTCGTTCATCGGTTATTCAGCAGGGTTCCCGCTGCTGACGCAGCATCAGTTCCCCGATTCCGCCGGGCTGCAATACGCCTTTCTCGGCCCGCTCATCGGCGCGCTGAGCCGTTCGCTGACCGGCTGGGTGGCGGACAAATGGGGCGGCGGACGCGTTACCTTCTGGGTGTTCGTGGCGATGGCGGTCGGTGTCTTCGGGGTGCTCTTCTTCCTGAACGCCGGGAGCTTCGCCGGATTCTTCGCCATGTTCCTGTTCCTGTTCTTCATGACCGGCGTGGGCAACGCTTCCACTTTCCAGATGATCCCGATCATCATGCGCAAGGAGATGGACCGGCTGATGCCTCAAGCTAGCGCCGACGAGCGGAGGAAGCAGGGAGACCGCGAAAGCGCGGCGATCATCGGCTTCACCTCCGCGATCGCGGCCTATGGCGCGTTCTTCATCCCCAAGAGCTACGGGACGTCCATCGCCTACACCGGCGGGCCGCAACTCGCGCTGTGGGCGTTCTTCGTCTTCTACCTGAGTTGCATCGCGATCACCTGGTGGTTCTACACGCGCCGGGGCGGCCTTTTACACGACATTGAGCGCCGCGGCCCGTCGCCCGTCACCCCCGAACTCGAACCGGAAAAGACCACACGCTGAGGATCGAAAATGTCCTACTTTCTCGACCGGCTCACCTACTTCAAGCGCACGGTCGGCGATTATGCCGGCGGCCACGGCATCGTCACCGAAGAGGACCGCCACTGGGAGGAAGCGTACCGCCAGCGCTGGGCGCATGACAAGATTGTGCGCTCCACCCACGGCACCAACTGCACCGGGTCGTGCTCCTGGAAAATCTACGTGAAAGGCGGCATCGTCACCTGGGAGACGCAGCAGACCGACTATCCGCGCACCCGCCCGGACCTGCCCAACCACGAGCCGCGCGGCTGCTCGCGCGGGGCGAGCTATAGCTGGTATCTCTATTCGGGCAACCGCACGAAGTACCCGCTCATCCGTGCCCGGCTTCTGAAGCTCTGGCGGGCGGCGCGGGCCACGCGCCAGCCGGTCGCGGCGTGGGCTTCGATCGTCGAGAACCCGGAGCAGCGCGCGGACTACGTGAAACAGCGCGGCCTCGGCGGCTTCGTGCGTGCAAGCTGGGACGAGGCCAACGAGATCATCGCCGCGGCCAACGCCTACACGATCAGGACCCACGGCCCCGACCGCGTCGTCGGCTTCTCTCCGATCCCGGCGATGTCGATGGTCTCCTATGCCGCCGGCTCGCGCTACATGTCGCTGCTGGGCGGGGTCAGCATGTCGTTCTATGACTGGTATTGCGACCTGCCGCCCTCCTCGCCGCAGACCTGGGGCGAGCAGACCGACGTGCCGGAATCGGCGGACTGGTACAATTCCAGCTTCCTGATCCTGTGGGGCTCGAACGTGCCCCAGACCCGCACGCCGGACGCGCATTTCTACACCGAGGTGCGCTACAAGGGCGCGAAGTCGGTGGTCATCAGCCCCGACTATTCCGAAGCCTCGAAATTCGCCGATCTGTGGCTGCATCCGACACAGGGAACGGACGCCGCGCTCGGCATGGCCTTCGGACACGTGATCCTCAAGGAATTCCACATCGACCGGCAGGCGGAGTATTTCCGCGACTACGCCAAGCGTTACACAGACATGCCGATGCTGGTGCGACTGGTGAAGCGTGACGGGCATTACATCCCAGACCGCCTGCTGCGCGCGTCGGACTTCGACGGCGCGCTGGGCCAGGAGAACAATCCGGACTGGAAAACCGTCGCCATCGACGAAAAAACGGCCGAGCCGGTCGTCCCGCTCGGCTCAGTGGGCTTCCGCTGGGGCGAACAGGGCAAGTGGAACCTGGAAGCGAAGGACGCTGAAGGCCGCGAGGTCGATCTCAAGCTCTCGCTCACCGAGGAAGAGCATCACGACCACATCGCGGATGTCGCCTTCCCCTATTTCGGCAATCGCGACCATGACTATTTCAAGGGCACCGACCACCCGAGCGTGCTGCCGCGCAAGGTGCCCGTCCGGTCCGTCACGCTGAAGGACGGCGAGGCGATGGTCGCCACGGTCTTCGACCTGTTCGTGGCGAATTACGGCGTCGACCGCGGGCTGGGCGGCGAGCATGTCGCCGCGTCCTATGACGAGATGGTGCCCTACACTCCGGCATGGGCCGAGGCCATTACCGGCGTGCCGCGCGAGCAAATCATCGCCACCGCCCGCGAGTTCGCGCTCAACGCGGAGAAGACTCACGGCCGCTCGATGGTGATCCTCGGCGCGGGGCTGAACCACTGGTACCACATGGACATGAGCTACCGCGCCATCATCAACATGCTGGTGATGTGCGGTTGCGTCGGCCAGTCAGGCGGCGGCTGGTCGCATTACGTCGGGCAGGAAAAACTGCGCCCGCAGACCGGCTGGCTGCCGCTGGCCTTCGCGCTGGACTGGGGGCGCCCGCCCCGGCAGATGAACTCGACCTCGTTCTTCTACGCGCACACGGACCAGTGGCGCTACGAGAGCGTGGATGTCGATGAAATCCTCTCGCCCACCGCCCCGGAAGGCCCGTGGGACGGGGCGCTGATCGACTACAACATCCGTGCCGAGCGCATGGGTTGGCTGCCGTCTGCGCCGCAGCTCAGGACCAACCCGCTACAGGTGGCCAAGGACGCCGAAGCCGCCGGCATGGAGCCGAAGGCCTACGTCGCGCAGGGGCTGAAGGACGGCACGCTGCAAATGTCCTGCGAGGACCCGGACGCGCCGGAGAACTGGCCGCGCAACCTGTTCGTCTGGCGGTCGAACCTGCTCGGGGCATCGGGCAAGGGCCACGAATACTTTCTCCAGCATCTGCTCGGCGCGACCCACGGAGTGATGAACAAGGACCTGGGCGAGCAGGGTCTCAAGAAGCCGAAAGAAGCCCTCTGGCACGAGGAAGCGCCGGAAGGAAAGCTGGACCTGCTGGTCACGCTCGACTTCCGGATGTCCACCACCTGCGTTTATTCCGACATCGTGCTGCCCGCGGCGACCTGGTACGAGAAGAACGACCTCAACACCTCCGACATGCACCCGTTCATCCACCCCCTGACATGGGCGGTGGAGCCGGCCTGGGAGTCCCGCAACGACTGGGACATCTACAAGGGGATCGCGGAGAAGTTCTCCGAGGTCGCGCCGGAAGTGCTCGGCGTCGAGAAGGACGTCGTGCTCACCCCGGTGCTGCACGACACGCCCGGCGAACTCGCGCAAGGGCTGGACGTGAAGGACTGGAAGCGCGGGGAATGCGAGCCGGTCCCCGGCAAGACCATGCCGAACGT
>JBKGZY010000123.1:0-8109 GCA_046543175.1 Dichotomicrobium sp. | reverse complement strand
ATGATCGAGGGAAGCTGTCATTGCGGCGCGGTCCGCTGGAGCTTTGCAGACGTCCCTGAATCGGCCACGGCGTGCAACTGCACGCTCTGCCGGCGCTACGGCGTGCTCTGGGCCTACGACTTCGAGGATGAGGGAATACGGGTTTCAGGGCCCACCAAGGTCTATGCCTGGGGAGACAGGACAATCGGCTTTCACTTCTGTCCGGACTGCGGCTGCGTGGCCTATTGGCGCGCGCTCGAGCCCCGCGCGGATGGCCGCCGCCGGATAGCGGTCAATCTGCGGCTTGCCGAGCCGGAGGCGGTGGGGGCGATCGCCGTGCATCATCTGGACGGGTTTGACAGCTGGAAACGCCTGCCCCGCGATAGCGGGTGTGTCGCGGATATGTGGTTTTAGGGTTTCGCGCTTGAGCGAGCGGCCCGGCGTCAGGAGGGCATGGCTTTCGGCGTGTCGATAAACGCGACGCGCAGCATGTTGGTCGCGCCGGGGGTGCCCAGCGGGACGCCGGCCGAGATGATGACCCGTTCGCCCGGCGCGACGATGCCTTCTAGCCGTCCGGCCTGACATTCTGATTTGAACGGAAGAGATTTTCCGGATCATATGCCTTTTTTACGGCCTTGAGCCGGGCGTAATTGCCGCCATAGGCGCTGCTCTCCTGCCCGGTGCCTTCGCTGATGAAGTTCACATATTGTCCCCCGTCTGCGTCCTGCGCCAAGGTGTCGCCGACCTCCCGGATCCACGCAAGACAGCGTTCGTCGTCGTGGGGCGCGCGCCAGCGGGCGCCCGGAGTCACGACGAAGCCGGTTTCTCGATGCGGAAAGGCAGTGGCATCCGAGAGGACATCGCCAATCGCTCCGCCAAGCTGGCAAATAAGCACATCGGTTTCAGGCGTTGGCATGGTGGCCGCAACTCTCACGAGCTTTTCAATCGTAGCATCGGGCAGCGTTCTGAAATTCGTTGATTTCCAGTAATTCCTGAGGCCCTTGGCATATGTCCCGTCCAGCATCTGCTGAGCATCGGCATAGCGCATCGGGCCGACTGCATCGCCGATCGGCGTGCCGAAGCCACGCAGCGGCGCGAGCACGGTCTCGCCGTCGGCGAGATCGCCGGAACAGCATTGCATGAGGGTGAGGACCTTCGCGCCGTGATAGCGCTCGGGCAGGAAGGGCATGGGCGGCGCGGTCATGAGGTCCGCCCAGACGCAGCACTCTCGCGGCGCATCAATAGCGAAGGCGCGGTAATGCCTGAGCACTTCCGCTGCGTCCTCCAGCCGATAAACCGTCGGTCCGAAGAGGACTTCAGGCCCGACGTCGTGAAGTCGAAAAACAAACGAGACGACCGCCCCGAAGTTTCCGCTTCCGCCGCGAACGGCCCAGAACAAATCCCGGTTTTCCTGGTCGCTGGCAGTGATCAGTCTGCCATCGGCCGTGACAATATCCACGGCCAGCAGATTGTCCGCAGCAAGACCGAAGCGTCTTGAGAGCCAGCCGAATCCACCCCCGAGCGTCAGCCCGGCAACGCCGGTCGAGGAGACGGCGCCGCTCGGCACGGCAAGGCCGGACTTTTGTGTTTCCGCATCCAGATCCGCAAGCGTCGCGCCTCCCTCGACACGGGCCGTCCGCCGCGCTGGATCCACCTCGACCGAGCGCATGGCCGACAGGTCGATCATGACGCCATCCTGACATACAGCAGTGCCCGCGACACTGTGGCCGCCGCCGCGAACGGAGATCGGAAGGTGGTTCTCGGCGGCAAAGCCGACTGCAGCGGAAACGTCGCTCACGTTTTTCGCCCGGACGATGATGGCCGGGCGCTTGTCGATCAGCGCGTTCCAAACGGAGCGAGCTGCGTCGTAACTTTCGTCATTGGGCAAGATGACATCTCCGCGCGATGCCCTTCTCAGCGATGCACTGTCTATCATCGTGATCCTCAATACCTGCCTTGAGATTTCGCCTTGCACTGGCGCGATAGTGGGAGTGTTTCAGAACAGATGATCCAAAAAAACTTGCAAATCTGGAGCAACTCCAGATTTTGGAGTTGTCTGTGCCATGCTAAGCTGCAAGGCTCCGTCCATTTACTCAACGGCAGACGAGGTTTGGCCCATGCGGCGTGGATATGGTCAGTACTGCCCGCTCGCTCTGGCCGCGGAACTGCTTTGCGAGCGCTGGACATTGCTGGTGGTCAGCCGGTTGATCGACGGATGCACCCGGTTCAATGACATCCACAGGGGCGTGCCGCGTATTTCGGCGACATTGCTGTCGCAGCGTTTGGCCACGCTGGAACATGCCGGCCTTGTTACCCGTCAGGCAGCGTCACACGGGCGTGGTGGCGAATATCACCTGACCGATGCCGGACGGGAACTGGAGCCGATCGTCATGGATCTGGCTGTCTGGGGCCAGCGCTGGTCGCGGGATATGGTGACGGACGATCTCGACCCGGCCTTTCTGGCCTGGAGCATGCACACCCGGATGAACACGGAGGCCATGCCAGCGGGCAGGACCGTGATCGCGTTCGAGTTTTCCGGAACGGACAAAGGCTTCAGCCGCTTCTGGCTCGTCTGCACCGATGGCACGGTCGATATGTGCCTGAAGCACCCTGGTTACGAGACCGATGTCAAGGTGATGGCCGATATTCGCCGTTTCGTGGAGGCGTGGCGCGGCTTTCGATCCTTGAGGCAGGAGATCGCGAACGGCGCCATTCGTCTGGAAGGCCCGTCAAGTCTGACACGCGCATTCCCAGACTGGCTGCTCTTGAGCGCCCTCGCGCCATTTCCCCGTCGCCGACGCGGGGAGGAACAGGCATTGGCCGAGGAAGCGGGATAGCTCTGCGCGCTTGATGGAGGACGGGAACGCGCCCCGCAGCGGCCTCAGGAGGTGTGATCGCGGTCGCGTTCGATAAACGCGACGCGCAGCATGTTGGTCGCGCCGGGGGTGCCCAGCGGGACGCCGGCCGAGATGATCACCCGTTCGCCCGGCGCGGCGTATCCCTGTTCGCGGGCGATGCCGCAGGCGCGCTCGACCATGTCGTCGAGGTCTTTCGGGTCGTCGGTGAGCACGCAGTGCAGCCCCCATACGAGCGCCAGCCGCCGGGCCGTCGCCCGCACCGGCGTCAGCGCGAGCACCTGCGTGGCGGGCCGGTGGCGCACCGCGCGCAGCGCCGTGGCGCCGGTCGCGGTGTAGCAGATGATGGCCGCCAGGTTCAGCGATTTGGCGATGGAGCAGGCGGCCGCGCTGATGGCGCTCGGGGCGTTGTCGTCCGGGCCGACATCCTGGGCATGGATGATGCCGTCATAAAGCGGGTCGCGCTCGACCTCCGTGGCGATGCGCGCCATCGTCTCCACCGCTTCGACCGGGTACTTGCCGACCGCCGATTCCGCCGACAGCATGACCGTGTCCGCGCCCTCGAACACCGCCGTCGCAACGTCGCTGACTTCCGCGCGGGTCGGTGCCGGGGCGTCGATCATGGATTCCAGCATCTGCGTGGCGATCACGATGGGCTTGCCGGCCCGGCGCGCGGCGCGCGTCAGCGACTTCTGCAGGCCCGGCACCTGCTCCAGCGGCATCTCGACTCCCAGATCGCCGCGCGCGACCATCAGCGCATCGGCGCGCTCGAGGATATGCGTCATGCGCTTGACCGCGGCCGGCTTCTCGATCTTGGCCATGATCGCCGCGCGGCCCAGCGCCAGCTTCGCGGCTTCGGCGATGTCGTCCTCGCGCTGGACGAAGCTGAGGGCGAGCCAGTCCACGCCGAGGTTCAGCATGTAGTCGAGATCGGCCCGGTCCTTCCCGGTCAGCGCCCCGACCGGCAGAAGCGTGTCGGGCAGGCTGATGCCCTTGCGCCCGGTGAGCCGCCCGCCGGTGACGACGCGCGCGGTGATCGTGTTCTTGGCGACGTCGGTGACATCCAGGCGCAACTTGCCGTCATCCAGCAGCAGCCGGTCGCCGGGCGCGACGCTCTTGAAGATTTCCGGATGCGGGAGAAAGACGCGCGACTGCGTTCCGGGCGTGTCGGCGCGGTCGAACCGGAACTCGGCGCCCGGGTTCAGTTCGACAGGCTCTTCGGCGAACGCGCCGATGCGCAATTTCGGCCCCTGCAAATCGACCAGAATACCGATGGGCTTGCCGTGCCGCGCCTCGGCTGCGCGGATCGCCGCCACGGCCTCCTTCGCCGCCTCGTGCGGCGTATGGCTCATATTGATGCGGAAGGTGTCGGCGCCGGCGGCGATCATCCGGTCGATGGTCTCGGGGCGCGAGGATGCCGGCCCCAGCGTTGCGATGATCTTGACCCGCCGTTCCTGCTTCATTGCTGGGCTTGAGCCGTGTCGCCGTCAGCGTTCGCGTTTTCCTCCGCATCGGTCATGCGAATGGTCCAGTCGGATTCTTCCTTGGTGTCGACCTCGAAAAAGCCGGTGCGGGTATAACCGCGACCTTCGCAGTCCTGAACACCCCGGATCGTGAATTCGCTGTCCCTCGTGCACATGTAGTCTTCGCCGCCCCATTCGCCGCCGCGATCGTAATCGACGGCATGGACATAATAGTAGCGCGCGATCAGCTCGCCTTTCAGCAGCACCTCGCAGTCCTGTGCGGCGACGTTCCACCAGCCTTCGCTGACCCAGCCTTCGGAATCCTTGTAGCCGATGGCCACCCCGATGCGGCTCGGGGTCATGTTGCACAGCTTGAGATCGGCCTGCGCGGCCGGGGCGAACGCGCCGAGCGCCACGAGCGCCGCCACCGTGAACGCGGCCACGCGGGGCGAGATTCGATCAGGTGATCGCTTCGTCATGGAAACCTCTCGGTTCGGATCGGCATGGTATTGGCAGATCGCCGCAGCGATCTGCACGGATTCGCAGGGCCGTTAATCCTCCGGCGGGTCGATGAGAATAGCGCGGAAATCGTTAACGTTCGTGTGGGTCGGTCCGGTTACAAGCAGATCGCCCAGATCGCTGAAGAACATCTGCGAATCGTTATTTTGGAGAAATGTGGCTGGATCGAGATTCGCTTCGCGGGCGCGCTTCAGCGTGGTCCAGTCGATGATGGCGCCGGCCGGGTCATCGAACGCCCCCGTGCCGCCATCGGAACCGTCGGTATCCGCGGCGAGCGCCTGGATGCCGGGCGCGCCGTCGAGGGCCAGCGCCAGGGCGAGCGCGTATTCCTGGTTGGGGCCGCCGTGCCCGTCGCCGCGCAGCGTAACCGTGACTTCGCCGCCCGACAACAGCGCGGTGCGCCCGCCGGATGCCTGGACATCGCGGGCCTGCCGGGCATGGGCGGCGGCGAGGTCGCGGGCTTCGCCCTCCAGCCTGTCGCCGAGAATGACGGGCCGATAGCCGAGGTCCTGGGCCTTTTGCGCGGCGGCCTCGAGGGATTGTGCCGCCGTGGCCGCGAGCACGTAGTCCGACTTTGCGAATGCGCTGTCGCCAGGCTTCGGCGTCTCGTTCGCCGGGTCGTTCAGCGCCGCATCGACGGCCGGTGAAGGCGCGATGCCGTATCGGGCCAGCACCGCGCGCGCATCGGCCAGCGTCGTCGGGTCGGGCGCCGTGGGGCCGGAGCCGATGGCATCCGGCGCGTCGCCCGACACGTCGGAGATCGCCAGCGTGACGATCCGCGCAGGCGCGGCCGCCGCGGCCAGCCGCCCGCCCTTGAAGCGCGACAGGTGCTTGCGCACGCAGTTGATCTCGCCGATCGTGGCGCCCGAGCGCAACAGCGCCCTTGTCAGGTCCTGCTTGCCTTGAAGCGTCAGGCCGGCGACCGGCGCGGCGCATACGGCGGACGCCCCGCCGGACAAGAGGACGAGAACGAGATCCTCCGTGCCCGCGCCGTCGGCCAGTTCCAACGCCGCTTCCGCGCCCTTCAGGCTGCCCTCGTCCGGCACGGGATGACCGGCTTCGATCAGCTGGGTATGCTCCAGCGCCACGCCGTAGCCGTGGCGGGTCACAGCCAGCGCCTCGTATCGCCCCTCGGCGATCGCGCCGGCATAATGCTGCTCGGCGACGCGGGCCATCGACGCCCCCGCCTTGCCGCAGGCGATGACGACCAGGCGCCCGGCGGGCCGGTCCGGAAACAGGCCCGGCAGGCAACGGGCCGGCAGCGCGCGCGCCACTGCGGCCTCGAAAAGGGCGATCAAATCGGCACTGTGTGGATCTTGAGCCATTGCGCCTGTGATTATCAGCAAACATGTAAAGCGCAAGGGTTTGCATCTGAAAAAAGTTCTGTAAGGTAGGGCTTTCCGTTGCAAAGCCAAAAAACGCACGTCGCGCTGACGTGCCCATCAAAAAAACCAATCCGGCAATGTCAAAACCGATGGAGATCAAGGCTTCGGACGCATCGTCCGCCGCCGACGCATTCGAATTCATACCCGGCGCTCTTCATGCAGGGCTGGTGATAACCTGCGACCATGCGAGCAACGCGTTCCCGCCCGGCTACGGCACGCTGGGCCTGCCGCCCGAACAGCTCGAACGCCACATCGCCTATGATATCGGGGCCGCTGCCGTCACGAGGCGCTTGGCCGCACTTCTGGGCGTGCCGGCGGTGCTCTCGCGTTTTTCCCGGCTGTTCATCGACCCGAACCGGGCACCGGAGGACCCGACGCTCATCATGCGCATATCCGATGGCGCCGTGGTCCCGGGCAATGCGCGAATCGACCGGCGCGAAGTCGAGCACCGTATCAACAATTACTATCGCCCTTACCACGCCGCGATCGACACGGCGCTCGACGGCGCGATCGCGGCGGGCAAGCCGCCGGCCATCTTCTCAATCCACAGCTTTACCGAAGCCTGGCGGGGACACCCGCGTCCCTGGCACGCGACGGTGCTGTGGGACAAGGACCCGCGCTTCGCCAAGCCGCTGGTGGACGCGCTGCACGCCGAACCCGACATCGTCGCCGGCGAGAACGAGCCGTATACCGGCCGGCTGAAAGGCGACAGCATGTATCAGCACGGTACGCGCCGCGGGCTGGCCCATGCGCTGATCGAAATCCGCCAGGACCTGATTCGCGACGAGGCCGGCCAGATCGCCTGGGCGGAGCGGCTGGCGCGGATCATCGCACGCATTCTCGGTGCGCGGCGAACGAACCGGGGGTTGCACCGCATACATTGCTATGGCTCCTATGCCGATGAGGGGGCATTATTGCCGCATGTCAGATCGCCGAGTGAGGAGGAACTGATGCGCGAAATCGACCCCAAGACCGCCACCGAGATCGAGGCGGCGGTGTTCCGCCGGCTGGTTAGCCATCTGCGCGAGCGCACCGATGTACAGAACATCGACATGATGAATCTGGCCGGCTTCTGCCGGAACTGCCTGTCGAACTGGTACCGGGAAGCGGCCGAAGAGCGCGGCTTCGACATGTCGAAGGAGGAATCGCGCGAGCTTGTCTACGGCATGCCGTATGACGAGTGGAAGGCCAAGTACCAGTCCGAGGCGACGCCCGAACAGGCCGCCCGCTTCGAGAGCGCGCACGGCGACAGCCACTGACCGCCGCGCGGCGGCCGGTCATCCACATCCGCCGCGAAGTCTCTGGATAAGCGGTGTGAGCGGCTTGAGGCGCGTGGCGTGCGGGCCTAGCCTGCGCGGTATCGCAGCCGGGCGATCGCTCCGGCGCAGGATTTGGAAAACCCGCCACTTGCAACCGAGAGACAGGCCGCCGCATGAGCGAACTTCACGACAGCGCCCGCCAGCAACTGCGCGCCATCATCGAGCGTATCGAACGGCTTGAAGAGGAGAAGGCGGCGCTGACCGCCGATCTGCGCGAGGTCTATGCCGAGGCGAAGGGTCACGGCTTCGACACCAAGGCGCTGCGCAAGATCGTGCAGATGCGCAAGAAGGAGGCGCATGAGCGCCAGGAGGAGGAGGCCGTGCTCGCGACCTATCTCCACGCGCTCGGGATGCTCAGCGACGATCTGTCATCGTGGCATGCGCCGTCGGATGCGGGCACCGATACAAGCCGTCAAGAGGATGCGGCGTAACCCGGCCTTGCGGGCTTGTTCGTTTTCCGCTGTCGGCCGGGCGTCAGAGCGTGATCGAATCTATAAGTAGCACGCCATCCAGCTGCTCGAGATCACGAAACGTCATTGCCGTGCTTGCCTGTGCTCGGGCCTGACCCGAGTAACACGGCAATCCAGAG
>JBKGZY010000122.1:0-8113 GCA_046543175.1 Dichotomicrobium sp. | reverse complement strand
CGCGCACGGGACGACAGCAGGCCTCGCGGGTGACGGGCTGGATCAGACGATCGCCTATGACGTGACTTTTCGCATCAACTCCATCGGCAACGGGAACACGATCGTCGAGGTCTTGTTGCCGGCAATGTCCTGCAACGCCTCGAAATAGCGCAACTGCATGGCATTGCTCTCCGCCGACATGATCTGTGCCGCCTCGACCAGCTTCTGCGCCGCCTGCTGTTCGGCCTCCGCGTTGATGATGCGCGCGCGGCGGTAGCGTTCCGCCTCGGCCTGGCGGGCGATGGCGCGAACCATGCTCTCGTCGATGTCGACATGCTTGATCTCCACATTCGACACCTTGATGCCCCAGGCATCGGTCTGCTCGTCGAGGATCTTCTGGATGTCGGCGTTGAGCTTGTCGCGCTCGGCGAGCATCTCGTCGAGTTCATGCTTGCCGAGCACCGAGCGCAGCGTGGTCTGCGCGAGCTGGCTGGTGGCCTTGGTGAAGTTCTCGACATTGATGATCGCCTTCTCGGCATCGACGATCCGGTAGTAGATCACCGCGTTGACCTTCACCGAGACGTTGTCGCGCGAGATCACGTCCTGGGACGGCACGTCGTCGGTGTAGATACGCATGTCCGTCTTCACCATCTGCTGGATGATCGGGATGATGATGACCAGCCCCGGCCCGGCGACGCGCGTGTAGCGGCCGAGCGTGAAGACGACGCCGCGCTCGTATTCGCGCAGGATGCGGATGGCCGAGCTGAGCAGGAAAACCACCAGGCCCGCGAGGACCAGGAGGGCGACGGCGTCGATCTGTAGGAACTGCATGGAATGGCTCCTTCAATGGCGAGTGGTATGAACAAACGGAAAAGCCCGTATGGCCTCAGTTGCGGGCGTCCGCCGCCTTGGCGACGACCAGGGTCAGGCCTTCGACACGTTCGACCGTCACCTCGTCGCCCGGCTGGACGTCAATATTGCCTCTGGCGTGCCAGCGGTCGCCCATGACACGCACATAACCCTCCCCGTTGCCCCATTCGAGCACCCTGGCCGTGCCGCCCACATGCGGGTTCGGCCCCGCGGAAACCGTGCGCGTCTGCGAGCGCCAGGCGTAGCCGAGCACGACCACCAGCAGCAGCCCGCTGGCCAGCGCGGTGCCGACGATGACGCCGGTGGAGAGCTGATACTCCGGCACATCCGTGTCGATCAGGAACAGCGAGCCGATTATGAACGCGGCGAGGCCGCCAAAGCCGAGAATCCCGAACGAAGGCGTGAACGCTTCGGCGACCATGAATACCAGCCCCAGCAGCACAAGCGCCAGCCCCGCATAATCGAGCGGCAACTGGTTGAGGGCGTAAAGCCCGATCACCAGGCAGATCACGCCGATCACGCCGGGCCCGATGGTGCCGGGATTGGCGAACTCGAAGATCAGCCCGTAGATGCCGATCAGCATGAAGATGAAGGCGACATTCGGGTTGGCGAGAATGCCGAGCGCCCGGGTCAGCGCGCTCGGCTCGAAGGTCTCCATCTGGATGCCTTCGGTGTCGAGCTTGCGATCTTCGTCGTCGATCGTGACGGTGCGCCCGTTCACCTCTTCCATGAGCGCGCCGATATCCGCCGCGACGATCTCTATGACGCCCTCATCGCGGGCCGCGCTGGCCGAGATGCTGGCGGCTTCGCGGACCGCCTTCTCCGCCCATTCGGCGTTGCGCCCGCGCAGTTCGGCAAGGCTGCGGATCCACGCCACGGCGTCGTTCACCGCCTTCGCCTTCGCGGGATCGTCCGGCTGGGAAGGGGCCGACGGCTCGCTGTCCTCCTCGGCCTCCTGCGCCTCGTCCGGGCTTTCCGAATCGCTGTCGCCGGATTGCTCGTCGTCGCCGTCGGAGCCGGAGTCGTCCTTGTCGGACTCGCCGGGCGAAGGCAGGCCGGGCGCGCCGCCCATCTGGATCGGGGTGGCCGCGCCGATATTCGTGCCGGGCGCCATCGCGGCGATATGGGTGGCGTACATGATGTAGGTGCCGGCACTGGCCGCCCGCGCGCCCGACGGGGCCACATAACCGATGACGGGAACCGGCGAGCCGATAATTTCGCGGATGATGTCGCGCGTGCTGGTCACGAGGCCGCCCGGCGTGTCAATGCGCAGCACGGCCAGCGTCGCGCCGCGATCTTCGGCACGCTCCAGCGCATTCTCGATCATGCGGGTGGTGGCGGGGCCAATCGCGCCGTCGATCTCGATGATCAAGCCGCGCTTGATGTCAAAGCGCTCGGGCGTGTCCTGCGCCTGCGGTGCCGGCGCGAGCGCCATGAGCGCCGCGCCGATGGCGAGGCAAGCGAGCGCCAGCACGCGAATGGCCGGGCGAGGCTTGCGCATCGTGACCTCCCGAATCTGTGGGCTGCCGAGATGTCCCGAGGATCACACCGAGCGCCGCACAGCCGGGAGTGTATGGGAGGGCGGGATATTAGGCAACGCATCCGCGCGGGCGTTTCAACACACCCGCGAACGTGTCTCGCTTGTGTGAGAACGAACGGCCCCTGCTGCGGCCGGACCGCAGCGGTACCGCGCCGCGATCCCGTCTTCGCTCAGATCGCCAGATACTGCTGGCGCAGTTCCTCGTTGTCGATGACCTCCTGGGAGGCGCCGTCGAAGACGACCTGTCCCATGTCGAGGATGACCGCGCGGTCCGCGAGATTGAGCGCGGCGATGGCGTTCTGCTCGACGATGATCGTCGTCATGCCGAGCTGCTTGATGCCTTCGAGAATGCGCTCGATCTCCTGCACGATAACCGGCGCCAGCCCCTCGTAGGGCTCGTCGAGCAGCAGCAGCTTGATGTCCTTGGCCAGCGCGCGGGCGATCGCCAGCATCTGCTGTTCGCCGCCTGACAGCGTTATCGCCTCCTGCCAGCGGCGTTCGCCGAGGCGCGGGAAGCTCTCGTAAATGCGCTCGAACGACCAGCCATGCGGCCCCGCGATCTGCGCGAGCCTGAGATTTTCCTCCACGGTCAGGCCGGGAATAATGCGCCGGTCCTCCGGCACCATCGCAAGGCCCAGTCGCGACGCCTGATAGGCACGCATTTCGTGCAGCGGCTGGTGGTCGAGCCAGATTTCGCCGTGGCGCAGTTCGGGGCTGTCGAGCCGCGCGATGGTGCGCAGCGTCGAGGTCTTGCCCGCGCCGTTGCGGCCGAGAAGCGCGAGGATTTCGCCCTCGCGGACATCCAGGCTGACGCCCTGGACGATGTAGCTCTCGCCGTAATAGGCGTGCATGTCCCAGGCCGAAAAGAACGCACGCTGCCCGCCCTGCGACCGCACCGGCTCGACCGTCGGCGCATGATGCGACTGGCTGTAATCGACGCCGAGCGTTGCGCGTTGTTCGGTCATAGATGGGCTCCTCCGAGATAGGCTTCCTGCACTTTCGGATCGCCTTTGATGGTGTTCGGCTCGCCTTCGACGATCACGGTTCCCTGCGCCATGACCGAGATCTTGCGCGCCAGCGAAAACACGACATGCATGTCGTGCTCGATGACGACCTTGGTGATCCGGCGCTCTCCGATACGCTCCAGCAGTTCGATGGTGGCGTTCGTGTCCGCGCGCGACATGCCCGCCGTCGGCTCGTCCAGCAGCAGCAGCCTGGGATGCTGCACGAGGCACATCGCCAGTTCCAGCCGGCGCTTGTCGCCGCGTGACAGGCTGGCCGCGACCAGATCCTTGTGCTTGATCAGGCCGACTTCCTCGAGCGTGTGCTCGGCTTCTTCGAGGACATCCTTCTGCCCGTCGATCCGCGCCCAGGCGTGGAAATTGAACGCGCCGTCGCGCTTCGCCAGGGCCGGGACGACGACATTCTCGACCAGCGTGAGGTCGGAGAAGATCTCCGGCGTCTGGAAAACGCGCGCCACGCCGAGCTGGTTGATCTCGTGCGGCGCGCGGCCGATCAGCGATTCGCCGTCGAACGTCACCGTTCCCGTGTCGGGTTCCAGGCGCCCGACCATGCAGTTGAGCAGCGTCGATTTGCCGGCGCCGTTCGGACCGATGATCGCATGCACGCTGCCCGCCTCGACGTTGAGATTGACGTTGCTCAGCGCATGCACGCCGCCGAAGCTCTTGTTCAGATTTCTTATTTCAAGCGTCGCCATCGCTGGTCCCTTATTCCGCGGGCTGCGGTTGCGCCTGACCCGCGGGCTCGGGCTTGCCGGCGTCGGGCGGGCGTCTGAAATACTGCGCAAGCCGGTTGAACGCCTCCATGAGACCGCCGGGCAGGAAGATCACGATCAGCATGAAGACGAGACCCAGCGTGAGATGCCATCCCTCGCCGACGAACAGGCTGGCCACAGAGACCGCCGCTTCCTGCGCCCAGTGCGGGAGGAAGGAGAACGTCTCCATCAGGATCGACTCGTTGAAGGCGGAGAAGATGTTCTCGAAATACTTGATGATGCCCGCGCCCAGGACCGGGCCGAGCAGGGTTCCCGCGCCGCCCAGCACGGTCATCAGCACGACCTCGCCGCTGGCCGTCCACTGCATCCGCTCCGCGCCCGCCAGCGGGTCCGTGACCGCCATCAGGCCGCCCGCCATTCCGGCATACATGCCCGATATGACGAAAGCCACGAGCGTGTAGGGCCGGGGGCTGACGCCGACATAGTTCAGCCGGTTCTGGTTCGACTTGATGGCCTTCAGCGTCATGCCGAACGGCGAGCGGAAAATGCGGATCGACAGGAAGAACATGAGGATCAGCACCGCCGCGCAGAAATAGAACGAGGCCCATCCCGACATGTCGATGCCGAACAGCGACGATGACGGTAGCGACGAGCCGTACTCGATCCCGAACATGGCATCCAGGAAGCGCGGATCGTGCTGGCGCAGTTGCAGGCCCGTCTCGCCGTTGGTGATCGGCGTGAGCACCGAATAGGCGAGATTGTAGCTCATCTGCGCGAAGGCAAGCGTCAGGATGGCGAAGTAGATGCCCGCGCGCCGCAGCGCGACATAGCCGATCAGGACCGCGAACACCCCGCCCATGATCGTCGCCAGCGAGACGGCCAGTATGGCGTTCATGCTCAAAAGCTTGAACGACCACACCGCGGTGTATGATCCCACGCCGAGGAACGCCGCATGGCCGAACGACAGGTAGCCGGTCAGGCCGAGCAGGATGTTGAAGCCGATGGCGAAGATGCCGTAGATCGCGAACCGCTGAAGCAGGTCGGGATACCCGGCGCCGAACGGCTCCAGGAGCCACGGCCCCGCCAGCACCACCGCGGAAAAGACCAGCAGCAGGACCAGGTCGCTGCGCGGCGAGTCGTAACGGAAAGGGACTCTGCTCATGGCTCTAGGTCTCCATTACGCCTTTCTGACCCATCAGGCCGCGCGGACGCACGAGCAGTATGACCACCGCGACAAGGTAGAGAATGATCTGGTCGATGCCGGGAAAGATTTCCTTCACTTCGTTCAGCGAGGCGAAACTCTGCAGGATGCCGAGGATGAAGCCGGCGGCGACGGCGCCCGGCAGGCTGCCCATGCCGCCCACGACCACCACCACGAAGCTGATGACGAGGAACTCCATCCCCATGTGATAGTCCGGGCTGAGAATGGGCGTGTACATCAGGCCGGCCAGCCCGGCGACGACCGCGGCGATGGCGAACACGATGGTAAAGCGCCGGTCGATATTGATCCCGAGCAGCGTCACGGTCTCCCGGTCTTCCATGCCCGCGCGCACGACCATGCCGAACGTTGTCAGGCGCAGGAACGCGAAGACGCCCCCGATCATCACGACGGAAAACAGGAAATAGATCATCCGCCACTGCGGGTAGACGATCTCGCCGGGCGAAAAGCCGAACACGGCGCCGATATCCAGCGACCCGGAGACCGGGCCGGGCGCGGGCTGCGGGATCGGGTTTGCCCCGAATTGCAGCTTGACGAGTTCCTGGAGAACGATCGCAAGCCCGAAGGTGACGAGGATCTGCTCGATATGCGGCCGCTTGTAGAAATAGCGCACCAGCCCGCGCTCCATCGCCAGCCCGATGAGCAGCATCACGGGAATCGCCAGAAGTATGGATATAGGCACCGAATATTCGACGACGAAACTGCCGAAATCCCCGAACCAGAGCTCCGCGTACGGCATCTTGACTTCGGCTGGCGTTCCCCAGGCCGTGGTCTGTGTCGGATCCTCCGTGACCTTGCTTATGCTGACGAGGGCGTTGAATGACACCGCACAGAACGCGCCCAGCATGAACAGCGCGCCGTGGGCGAAATTGACCACGCCGAGCGTACCGAAAATGAGAGTGAGGCCCAGCGCGATCATGGCGTAAGCGCCGCCCTTGTCCAGGCCGTTCAGGAACTGAGTGAGAAAAACGTCCATGACTGTTCTGCTTTCCGTTCAGACGCGCCGCGCGTCCGAGGCACCCGGAGAGGAGACCGGCCCCGCGGCGGACCGCGGGACCGGCAATGCTTTGTTGGCGGAAATCGAAGTTATGCGCCGTCGTTGTACGGGCCGAGTTCGCCGCCGAGCAGTTCGGGATCGTAGGTGATCTCTTCACGCGGCGTGACCTGGAACACCTCCAGCACGTCGTACTCGGTCTCCGGCTCGGTCTTGCCGCGCACGACCAGCACATCCTTGAAGCACTGGTGGTCGGCCGCGCGGTACAGCGTCGGGCCATTGCCCATGCCGTCGAACTCGAAGCCTTCCAGTTCCGCTCCGAGCGCCGACGGCTTGAAGGTGCCGGCCCGCTGGGCGGCGTCGGCATAGAGCAGCGTCTGCACGTAGCAGGTGTGCGCGGCCTGGCTCGGCGGGAAGCCGTATTCCTGGCCGAACGACTTGACGAATGCCTGCGAGGCTTCGTCGTCAAGCGACCAGTGCCAGTTGGTGGAGCCGAAGATGCCCTTGACGGCTTCGCCGGCGCCCTGCGCCATCAGGCGCGAATACAGCGGCACCACGATGCCGAAGTCCTTGCCGTTGACCTGCTTGTCGCGCATGCCGAACTGAACCGC
Organism: Dichotomicrobium sp.; assembly: GCA_046543175.1. GTDB lineage: Bacteria > Pseudomonadota > Alphaproteobacteria > Rhizobiales > Rhodomicrobiaceae > Dichotomicrobium. The sequence goes on along the minus strand of JBKGZY010000122.1, from coordinate 1,165 downwards.
CTGGGTCAGCGAGTTCACCATGTCCTTGCCGTAGTGATTCAGCACGAGCACGTCGGCGCCCGAGTTCTGCACCGGCGTCAGGTACTGCGAGAAGTCGCCGGCGCCGAGCGGCGTGCGCACGGCCTTGACAGTTTCCCAACCCAGCGCCTCGGTGTACTTCTTGATCGACCCTTCCTGCGACCAGCCCCAGGTATAGTCGGCCGTCAGGTGATAGGCCCTGCGGTCCGAACCGAACGCTTCCTCGAGCACCGGCGCCAGCGCGCGGCCCGTCATCTCGGTGTTGAAGAAGTGGCGGAAGCCGTTGGCGCGCTTGTCCTTGCCCGTGGTGTCGTTGGAGTGGGTCAGGCCGGCCATGAAGATGACGCCCATTTCCTGGCAGAGCCCCTGCACGGCGATGGCCACGCCGGAGGACGAACCGCCGGTGATCATGAGCGCGCCGTCGCGCTCGATCATGCGCCGGGCGCTGGCGCGGGCGGCGTCCGACTTGGTCTGGGTATCGCCGGTGACGTATTCGACCTTCTTGCCGTTGATGCCTTCGCCCTTGAGAGCGGTCTTCTCGCCGTTGGCATAGACGAAGGTGTTGAGCATGCCGCCGTCGCCTTCACCGTTGAGGTGCTTGACGGCCAGCTCGTAGGCGCGCAGCTCGTCCGCGCCCTCGTCGGAATAAGCGCCGGTTTGCGGCACGTTGAAACCGAGGGTGATCGTGGAGCCGGTCGGGGCGTTGCGGTAATCCTGCGCCCAGGCGTCACGGATGAAATGGAACGGGCCGGTTCCGGCCAGCGCGAACGCCGTCGTGCCGGCGCCGGCCTTCAGGATCGTGCGGCGTGTGATAGGCTTCTTGGTCATTCGGTATTCATCCTCCCTTTGGGTGTTTCGCGGCCTGGCCGCAAAAGCTGATTATGGCTCGGCTAGAAATAAAACACCGCCGGCGGGGATGATATTCCCAATTAGGCCATTAGACTTTCGTGGCATTACGTTGGATGGACTTATACCTTCGTATATCTATACTTTAGTGGAACTTATACTTTCGTTCATTGAACTTTCGTAGGTGTTGTAATAGCGCACGCCTCCCGTGAAGGCGCGTGGCCCTTTTTTTGCCGTTTCCAACCGTTGGAGTCGTCCCTCGGAATGCGCGCGGTCTACAGCATCGGGCGATAAATCCGGA
>JBKGZY010000121.1:0-8166 GCA_046543175.1 Dichotomicrobium sp. | reverse complement strand
TAACGTGCCGGGCGCTCGGGCCGGACCCAGAGCATGGCGATGAACCCGGCGACCAGGAATACGCCGATGGTGGCGATACCGATGCGCTGGCTGCCGCTGGCCGCCGTGACGGCCGACACCAGAAGCGGCGCGGCGAAGGCCGTGATCTTCCCCGAAAACGCGAACAGCCCGAAGAACTCGCCCGCCTTGTCGGGCGGCGAGATGCGGGCCATGAAGCTGCGGCTTGCCGATTGCAGCGGTCCGGCGGCCAGGCCGATCAGGATGGCGAAGCCGAGATAAATCTGCTCGGCGAAGCTCGACAGGTTGCCCGGCTCCGCCCCGCCTGCGATCGGCACGACGAACAGCACGTGTTCTCGATCCACCGAAATCGCCCCGGCCGAGCCGGTTATGAGCAGGGCGAGCGCGCCGAGGATCACCGGCTTGGCGCCGAGCCTGTCATCCAGCATCCCGCCGAAGGCCGCGCCGATCCCGGCTGTCAGCGCCAGCACGATGCCGAACAGCCCGAGCGTCGCCGTTTCCCAGCCGAAGACCGAGACCGCGTAGATGCCGCCGAAGGCGAAAATGGCGGTCAGCCCGTCGGTGTAGAGCAGCCGCGCCAGCAGGAAGCGGACGATATTGCCATATTGCCGGACATGCGAAACGGTGCGCGCGAACTCGCGCCAGCCGCCGCGCGCGGCGGCCGCGAGCGGCTTGCGCGGGCCGCGGGAATCGGGCGTGAACAGGAACAGCGGCAGGACGAAAACCAAATACCAGAGCGCCGAGAACGGGCCGGTGAAGCGGGCGCCTTCCGACGCCGCCGGGTCGAGCGCGACAAGCGGCGCGAAGCCGAGCATGGTCCGGCCGGTGTCTTCCTCGACCAGCAGGAACGCCGCGAAGATCGCCAGCGCGAGCAGCCCGCCGGCATAGCCCGCCGCCCAGCCGAACCCGGACAGCCGCCCCTGCGCACGCGGCCCGACGAGCGAGGGCATCATCGCGTTGGTCAGCACGATGGTGAACTCCGCCGCGAGGATCGCCGCGACAACGGCCGCGATAATCAGCGGCAACCGAGCCGTCTCGCCCGGCGCTGCGAGCCAGAGCGCCGCCTGCGCGGCGACGAACACGACCGACCAGGCGAATATCCACGGCTTGCGTCGCCCGCTGGCATCGGCCATCGCCCCCAATACCGGGCTGAGAAGCGCGACCGCCACGCCCGCAAGGGCCGTGACCAGCCCCCACAGCGATTGCCCGGCCACCGGATCGCCCATGAAGCCGCTGACGAAATACGGCGCGAACAGGAAGGTGGTGATGAGCGTGTAGAAAGGCTGCGCCGCCCAGTCGAAGAGCACCCAGCCGCCGATGGCCAGCGGCCCGGCGTTCGCCCGCGCTGGCTCTATGGCCGGCGACGCGCTGGTCACGCGGCGAGGTCGCGAAGCTGCGCCACCGCTACCGTGAGCTTGGCCAGCGTCGGTTCACCGCCCTCGATCAGGGCGACAATGCCGTCGCGGGTCCGGGACACGGCGGCGCTTGTCTGCTCCTGCCACGCCTCGAAATCCGGCGTGGCATGGCGTTCCTGAGCTTCCGCGAGGATCCGCAGGGTCAGCGCGCGCAGCGCCACCGCTGCAAGCTCAAGCGTCGTGTTCACCGCCAGCCGGTCGTAATAGTCGGACTGCGCAAGCTCTTCGGCCACGCGGCGCAACGCATCCACGCGGAAGAAGGCGGCGAGCTGATAATAGACGCGCGCGGTCTGGAGCAGGTCGTGCTCGCCTTCACCTGCGGCGAGAATGATGTCCGGTGCGTCGCCGACCGGGCCGAGCCTGGCGAGCCTGCCCGCCAGATCGTCGGGCACGCCGCCGCTGGCATACTCGCTGCGTACAGTCTCCACGGCCTCCACCATTTCCGTCGGCAGCACCGACTGGAGATGATCGGATATGCGCGCGACTCCGTCGCGGTAGCGCGAGATGACCGGCTCAAGGCCGGCCGCGAACTTGCCGTGGCGCAGGAACCATGCCGTCTGGCGGCGCAGCTCGTCCTGAAGCCGCAGGTAAAGGTCGAGCTGATAGCCGCCATCGATCCTGTTGTCGATGGCGTCGATGGCGTCATACAGGTGGTCGAAGTCGAAGCTTTCCATCGCCGTGGCGAAACCGTAGGCGATCTCGTCGGCGGCCTGGCCGGTCTCCTGGATCAGCCGGATGACGAAGGTCGAGCCGCCGCGGTTGATGATGTCGTTGGCGAGCTGCGTGGCGATGATCTCGCGGCGCAGCGGATGCGCCTCGATCTCGTCGGCGAAGCCGGAGCGCAGCGTCTCGGGGAAATACTCCTGCAGCGCATGGCTGAGATGCGGATCGCGGCAGACCGGCGAATCTATCAGCACGTCGTACAGGTCGATCTTGGCGTAGGCCAGCAGCACGGCCAGTTCGGGCCGGGTCAGCGGCTGGTGCTGCTGGCCCCGGACGCGGATTTCGGCGTTGCCGGGCAGATCCTCGACCTCGCGGTTCAGCGAACCCTGCTCAAGTTGCTCCATCAGCCGCGCCTGGAAGCCGAGATCGGTCAGCCCGCGCCGCGCGCCAAGGCTGAGCGCCAGTGTCTGGAGGTAGTTGTTGCGCAGGCAATCCTCGGCGACCTCGTCGGTCATGCTGACGAGCACCTCGTTGCGCTGCTCGCGGGTGATCCGGCCGGATTTTTCGGCCTTGCCCAGCGCGATCTTGATGTTGACCTCGAAGTCAGATGAATTGACGCCCGCGGAGTTGTCGATGGCGTCCGTATTGACCTTGCCGCCGCGCATGGCGAAGCCGATCCGCGCGCGCTGCGTGATGCCGAGATTGGCACCTTCGCCGATGGCCTTGACGCGCAATTCGCTGGCCGCGACCCGCGTGGCGTCGTTGGCGCGGTCGTTGACTTCGGCGTTGGTTTCGCCGTCGGCGCGCACGAAGGTGCCGATGCCGCCGAACCAGAGCAGATCGGCCTCCATCTTGAGGATGGCGCGGATCAGGTCGTTCGGCGTCGCGCTCTCCGCATTGAGGCCGGTCAGTTGCCGGATTTCCGGCGTGAGCGGAATGGATTTGGCGCTGCGGCTGAACACGCCGCCGCCCCGGGAGATCAGGCTCTTATCGTAGTCCTGCCACGTCACGCGCACCAGGTCGAACAGGCGCTTGCGCTCCGCCCAGCTCGTCGCCGGGTCCGGATCCGGATCGATGAAGATGTCGCGGTGATCAAAGGCGGCGAGCAGGCGTGTTTGGTGCGACAGCAGCATCCCGTTGCCGAACACGTCGCCGGACATGTCGCCCACGCCGATGACGGTGAAGGGCTGGGTCTGGATGTCGTGGTTCAGTTCGCGGAAATGGCGCTTGACGGCTTCCCAGGCCCCGCGCGCCGTGATGCCCATCTTCTTGTGGTCGTAGCCCGCCGAACCGCCCGAGGCGAACGCATCGTCAAGCCAGAAGCCGTGCTCCTGCGCGATGCCGTTGGCGATGTCGGAGAAGGTTGCGGTGCCCTTGTCCGCCGCAACCACCAGGTAGGCGTCGTCGCCGTCCCGGCGCACGGTACGCTCCGGCGGCACGATCCGGTCGTCCTTGTCGAGATTGTCGGTGACGGACAACAGGCTGGAGATGAACTGCTTGTAGCAGGCAACGCCCTCTTCCATGCGCGCCTCGCGGCCGGCATCGGCGGGCAGCCGGCGCGGGTAAAAGCCGCCTTTCGCGCCCTGCGGGATGATGACGGCGTTCTTGACCTGCTGCGCCTTGGCCAGCCCCAACACCTCGGTGCGGAAATCCTGCGCCCGGTCCGACCAGCGGATGCCACCGCGCGCGATCGGGCCGCTGCGCAGATGCACACCTTCAACGCGTGGTGAATGTACGAAAATCTCCGCGAAGGGGTGCGGCAGCGGCAACCCTTCGATCTGCCTGCTCGCCAGCTTGAACGCGATGGTCGCCGGTGCACCTTCGACCGGGCCAGCCTTGTAGAAGTTCGTGCGGACCGTCGCGCGGATCATGTTGAGAAAGCGCCGGAGAATGCGGTCTTCATCCAGGCTCGAGACATCCTCGAGCCGCTCTTCGATCCGCGCGACAATGGTATCGGGCGTTTCGGCATCCGTCTCGGTGACATCCGGATCGAACAGGCGATGGAACAGCGCGATGAGATCCTGCGCGATAGTGATATGACGCTGGAGCGTACCCGCCAGATAGGCTTGGCCGAACGGCGCGCCGATCTGGCGCAGATACGAGCCGTAGGCGCGGAACACGGCCGCCTCGCGCCATGTCAGCCCCGCCCGCAGGATCAGGCCGTTATAGGCGTCGTTAACGGCATCGCCGTACCAGGTCCGCAGAAAACCGTTTTCCAGCCGGTCGCGCAGCGCGGTGATGTCGAAGGTTTCGCTCCTGCGCGGCTCGAGAAGGATGTCGTGCACATAGACGGTGCGGCGCCCGTCGTCAGCGTAAGGCTCCACGGTGAATGTCCGCTCCGAACTCGCCGCGAAGCCCATGTTCTCGAAGATCGGCACGCGGCGGCTGAGCGAGATCGGTTCATCAAGCTGGTAAAGCGTCACCCTGACCTGCCCGGGCCCGCAGGTTTCGTCGCGGCAGAACTCGACCGCAATCGGCGAGTCGGCCGTCAGTTTTTCGAGATTGACGATGTCGGCGAGCGCGCGGTCCGGCTTGTTGTATTCTTCATATCCCCCAGAGAACGCGTCGGCATAGCGCGCGATCATGTCGCCGGCCCGGGCACCGTAGGTCTCGTTCAGGCGGTCGCGTAGCACTTCGCGCCAGGAGCGGACGATGTCCTCGATCCGGTCGTCGAGATCATCAGGTGGCGTGCCGATCGGCTGTGTTTCCGTGCGCCAGATGACGACATGCAGGCGCACGAGCGGCGCATTGGTGAAGAACGGCGTGACCTTCGTGACCTCGCCACCGAACACCTCCGCGAGATATTCGCAGATGCGCTCGCGCTTCTGCGTGGAGAAGCGGTCGCGCGCGACATAGACCAGAATGGACGCGAAACGCCCGAAGGTGTCGTAGCGCACGAAGGCGCGGGTCTGCGGCTTCAATTCCAAGGACAGGATTTCCGTGGCGAAGCCGAGCAGTGTATCCACGTCGATCTGGAAAAGCTCGTCGCGCGGATAGGTGTCGAGCACCGTGCGCAGCGCCCGCCAGGAATGGCTCTGCTCGGGGAAGCCGGAGCGGTCCAGCACGAGCTTGGCCTTGCGCCGCAGGAACGGGATATCCTCGACCGAGCGCGTGTAGGCCGAGGCGGTCAGCAGCCCCGCGACGCGCACCTCGCCCACCGGATGCTCGGCCTGATCGTAAAGCTTCAGGCTGATGGTATCCATGTTCACCCGGCGGTGAACGCGCGAGCGGAGATTGCCCTTGGTGATGATGAGCGGTTCCGGCCGCATGAAGACATTGACGGCCTCGGAACGCATCGCCATGCCCTCGCCGGGCTGGCGCAGAAGCTTGGCGTTGATGTCGCGCAGCACGCCCAGGCCGGACTCCGGGTCGGGTGCCAGTTCCGGCGGCGAGACATTGGGATCGAACCTGTAGTTGCGCATCCCGAGAAAAACGAAATTGCGGTCGGAAATCCATTCCAGGAAGCGGATCGATTCTTCGCGCTCGTCATCGGGCACCGGCGGATTGCCGGTCTTGTAGCGCTCCACCACCTCGCGGAAGCGCGCCAGCATCGGCTTCCAGTCCTCGACGGCCGCGCGCACATCGTCGAGCGTCCGGCCCAGCGCCTTTTCAAGAACGTGCCGCTCGGTCTCCGAGGCGATGTCCTCGAGCTGGATGACCATGACGCTTTCCTGGCCGGCTTCCGGCGCCTGCTCGGCTGGCGGCTCCTGCGCGCCGTATTCGTCGAGATAGCGAAGATTGCCCTCCTGATCGCGGCCGACATGCAGGATCGGGTGCGCGATCCATTCGAGCTTCAGCCCGCGGTCCAGGATTTCGCCCAGCACCGAATCCACCAGGAACGGCATGTCGTCGTTGACGATCTGGATCACCGTGCGCGAACTGCCGCGCGGCCCCGTCGCGGCACGACTGACGCGGATATTGGCCGTCCGCTTTTCCCGGCGGACGAAAAGCGCGAATGTTTCGCGCGCCAGTGCCGCCAGTTCTTCCGGCGAGGACTGGCTCAGATCGGCTCGATTGAGATTGCCGTAGAGCAGCCGTGTAAACGTCCGAAGGTTGTCCGCGTCCAGTTGCTGCGCGGTCACGGGCGGCGCCCCGTCGAGCGCCGAAATGATGTACTCAAGCGTGGATGTCTGAAGCGACTCGACTGCGGATGCCATGACGGGGCCTGCGTTTCGGTTTTTATCGGGACGCGCGATCCTGTATGCGCTGCACTGCCAGCGACTTATGTCATCGAAGACCTCACGAAGTCAGCGTGCCGCATAATTAGGCAGAGAACAAGGGCAGGCGGCCGCCAAGGGCGTCCGCGTACACGATATTTACGATTATGGGCGCTTTGCTTTGCGATGCCGCGGCTGAGCCGGTACCGTTACTGTGTCAAAGTGAGCCGGTGAGTTGTTATGAAACAGTTGAGTCTCGTTGTCGTCCTCGGCATTGCCGGCCTGTTCGCGGGCCTGGCCGGCAATGCGCAGCCGGCCCATGCTTTCGGCGACTGGCTGCGCGGTAATGGCTCCTGCGAAAAGCCGCATGAGCCGCGGGTTCGCCACCGCGTCGTCCGCAAGCATGTCGTCAAGCGCCCGGGCATTTACGAAATCAAGCGCCGGCCCGGCCTGTACGGCTGGCGCAAGGTTCGCGTGCGGACACGCTCCGGCCATGTCGTCTGGAAGAAAAAGCGCGTGCTGCTGCGCCCTTATGAAAACGTGGTGAAGTATCACGAGCCGAAGGACCGCTGGGTTTACAAGCGACAGCGCGTCATTGAGGCCGCGCCGCCGCGTCCGCGCGGGGCATGGCCGGACACGTGCTGAACGACGCTGGACATTAACCCTGTCTTTACCGTGATCCCGATTCGATGTTGCGGCGCACATTTTTGTTGCGTCGCAACATTTATGTACCTATTGTTGAAAAAGTTTATTGTTCAACATTCGGGATGGTAACCGTGTTCTGGCTCTGGCCGTGGATGGAAATGGAAACGATGATGGCGGCGCCCGCGCAGGAAGGCGGGTCCGGTTATTCCTCGCCGCGTTTGGGTGCCGCTGTCCGACCATCTCGCAAGCCGGAGACGGCGCCGGATGCGTTTGTCAGCAGCATGCAGGATGCCTCGCATGAATGGCTTCTGCACGTTACGACGACCCTCAGCCGGACATGGCAGGGCATGAGCCGGCTCTTCGCGCGGGTCCGCGACGCCATCGCCTATGAGCGCTGGATGCACGCCACATTCGGCTGGGCCCTGTCGCCGATTCAGCGGCTGCTGCCATCGGCGGTCTGGCCAATGGTCCATACCCGCCCCGGACAGTCATATCTGCCCGAGCGCGGCATCGATCCCGTGGAAGCCGGGCAGATTTTTGCGATGGGTTTCGCCTGGGGACGCGGATGCAGCTCCGCCCCTCGCTGGCATAACCATGTCGGCTGGATGCCGCTGCCGCCCGCGCCGCCGAAAGCGCCGGCCTGGCAGAGCGGAGGCGCTCCCGGCCAATTGGCGGCCATGATGTTCGCGCCGGTGCTGGGCGTTACGCTGGGCTTGCAAGGTCTATTTCCGGCGGCGGGTTTCGGGACGTCCGGATAAACCACCGCCTGCGACTGCGGGTTATTCGCTTGTCCGCCGTCGCGAAAGCCAGGCGTGGTGCAGCGCGATCGCCCCGGCATTCGACACGTTCAGGCTGTGAATGGCGCCCGGCGCGGCGAGCGCGCAGACCGCGTCGCAGTTTTCGCGGGTGAGCCGCCGCAGCCCCTTGTCCTCCGCGCCGAGAACCAGCGCCAGCCGCCCGGCCGGCGGCATGTCCTCGAATATGCCGTCGCCGCCGGAATCGAGGCCGATGCGCATGACGCCGCGCGCACCCAGCTCCTCCAGCCCGCGCGCCAGATTGGTGATCTGCGCGACCGGCACATGCTCCAGCCCGCCCGACGCCGCCTTCGCCAACGCCCCTTCCAGCGGCGGGGCGTGCCGCGCCGTCATCACCAGACCGTCCGCTCCGAAGGCCGCGGCGCTGCGCAGGACCGCGCCGACATTCTGCGGGTCCGTCACCTGGTCGAGCACCACGATCAGATTGAAGGCGGGAAGGTCGGCGATGTCGCG
>JBKGZY010000120.1:0-8293 GCA_046543175.1 Dichotomicrobium sp. | reverse complement strand
GGCTGGCCGACATAGCCCTCGGGGCATTCCCGCTGGACGCGCCGGCAGTTCGGTGGCTGGCCGACATAGCCTTCGGGGCATTCCCGCTGAATGCGCCGGCAGTTCGGGTAGGTTCCGACCGTGCCTCGCGGGCATTCCCGCTGCGGCGGCTCAATGCGGCGGCAGTTCGGGTAGTTCCCGACCATGCCTTGCGGGCATTCCTGCTCCGGTTGCGGCCGTGGTCGGGGTTGCGGCTGCGGATCGGGTTGCGGCCGCGGCGCCTCCTGAACCGTCACGCTTGCGCAGGCCCGGTCGTTCCGGGCATTGCTGTCGCCCGTGCCGAACAGGTTGGCGAGCAGGAGGTCGTCGATCCGGCCCGTCTCCTCCAGATCGTTCTCACGCTGGTAGGCGCGGATGCCGCTTGCCGTCTGTGAGCCGAAGACGTTGTCCTCCGGCCCGGCGTCGAAGCCGCGCGCGTTCAGCGCCTTCTGCACCGCCACAACGCGGCCCTCGTTCTGCCCGGCGCCCCATGCCAGCGACACGCAGTTGCGCAATGAACCGCCGCGCCGCGGCGTGAAGCTCATGGTGAAGCGGCGCGACGCGCCCGGTGCAAGCGTGACTTCGGGATGGGTGCAGGCATAGCTGCTGCTCTGGCCGCTACAGGAGAGGCTTCCGGGGCCGGCAGCACGCAGCCCCGCGGACGACGAGAGCCGGTCGGTGAAATCGAGCCGCCCGGTGAACGCCGCGTCGCCGGCATTCTCGACGCGGATTGTGAACCCGCAGGCTTCGCCTTCACGGCATTGCTGCGCATTCGCCGACTTGAACAGGGCCAGGTCCGGCTCTTCCGACGGCTCGCCCGGCTCTTCGCCGGTTGTACCGCGGGCACAACGCTGCCCCGTCCACTGATAGCCCGGCGGGCACGGATGCGCATCGGCGGTTCGCTGGCACACGTCCTCCGACAAAGCCGCGGTGGCTTCGGCCGAATCGTCGCCGGCTTCAGTGTTGCCCGGCGTGCCGCCGGCAGGCGTCGCGATCTCCACGCCGTTGGTGAGCGAGCAATCCGGTCCGGAGAAGGCGTCATCCCCGAAGACGGTCTTCAGGAGCAGACCCAGTTCCTCGCCAGGCTGGAGCTCGACGGCGGGATGATCGCAGACCGCCTCAGGGCCGCCGCCAACACCCTCACAAGTCCACGGCGCGTTGAAGCTGGCGTCCTCCGGCTCGGCAGGCAGCGTTTCGTCGAGCTGGATCGGGCCACTGTGGACGCCGGGACCATCGTTGCGCACGGTGATTTCCCAGACGCACTCGTAACCGCCGTCAGCCGGCTCGCATGTGCTGCTTTGAGCGTCCTTCGTGACAAGCAGGTTTGTGTTGTCCTCCTCACAGAATTGTTCGGGCAAGGGGCCGCTGACGAGATCCTGGTCATCACCCGCATGCAGGTTCTTGTTCGGACCAAGCGGCGACACGATCCTGGCCCTGTTGGTCAGCTCGCAGCCCAGCTCCTTCGCCTGGGCCTGCGTTCCCTGTACGGCGACCTTCACCACCGCTTCGTCCGCGGTCGGCGGGTTCCTCGTCAGCGTCACGGGAGCATCGGTCTTGCAGGTCGCTCCCACGCAACTCCAGCCCGCAGGCGCCGAAAGGAACACGTCGAGGCCGGCCGGTGCGAGGTCCTGCACCGTGATGTTGCCGTTGAAGGTGTCCGGGCCGGTGTTGGTTATGCGGATGTTGTAAAGTCTGCACCAGTCATTGCCCGGGTGGACGAGACAGGCCTCGTCAGCGACTCTCTTCTCCAGCTTGAGGTTGCTTTCACGCTGATCCAGGCAAAGCTCGTCCGGCACCGTCGCCACGGCGGCGTCAGTGTCATTGGTCGGATTGAAGTTCTTCTCTGAGCCGCCGGGGGCCTCGGTTATCCGCGCGGCGTTGCGCACGCGGCATCCGGCCTCCCTGGCCTCTTCACGGCTGAGATCGACCCGCACGATGAACGACAGCGCATCGCCGACCGAGAGGCTCGCCCCGGGATATGAGCAGTAATAGGAGCCGGTGCCGCTCGGGCCGAGACAAGACCAACCCGCACCGCTGAAGGTGGCGCCCGACGCGTCGACCGGTGGCTGGTCCTCGACGACAATGGTGCCGTTGTAGTTGCCGGGACCGTTATTGACGACCGTCACCCGGTAGGCGCAGCGCACGCCCCCGCCGGCCTCGTAACAGTCCATGAGGTCGCGCTTGTAGATCTCCAGATCCGTCCTGTCGTCGTCCGGCAGGCAGTCTTCCGAGGGGATGAACGCGCCGGCGCCGTCGAAGTCATCGAACGGATCGATGTTCCACGGCGTTCCGCCGGGCGCCCAGGCGATCTCAGCCTCGTTGCGCAGATGACACTTATCGTAGGCCTCGGGCACCCACGCATAGGCAGAGAGCGTGACGCTTGCACCGGGAACCAGGAACACGCCGGGGCGGAAGCAGCGATAGTCCGATGCGCCCACGCTCCAGCACGACCACGGCGGCGAGGGCGCGAAACCCATCACGGCGCCGGGAGGAACTGCGGGAAGCCAGTCGTCCACGAGGATCGGCCCGAGGTAGTCGTCCGGTCCGGTATTCGTGACATGGACGCGGTAGCGGCACAGCCAGCCGCCGCCCCACTCCCAGCAATCGCCGGGGCTGGCGTACTTGGTCAGTTCCAGGTTGGTCTCATAGTCCGGCTCCGGATCATCTCCGGGCCAGTCGCCGGGAAAGTCGTCCGGCGGGTTGTCCAGCGGCGGCAGATAGCCCGGCGGCAGGTAGCCGTAATCCGGCTCGGAGACATCTTCGCATGGCTGCCAGATTTCCACATCGCCGATATGACCGGCCTTCGCCGCGTCGCCGGCGAAGCCGTCGTAGTCGGCGAAATACGACTGTGACGGCGGCACGTTGTCCGGCCGGGCGAGCGCGAGCGCATTGCCTTGCAGGCCGTGGATGTCGGCCTCGTCGGGATCGGTCATGTCGGCGCCTTCGGCGCTCGGCCGCAAGCGGTGCCCGGTGGACCAGAGCATGACGTTGCACGCGCCGAAATCCAGCGTGCCGCTTTCGTCATGTCCGTAGCCGAGCGCCACGCCGCCTTCGGCATGGAGATGCTCGGGCGGCATGCCGATCGCGTAACGCTCGGGATCGTCCTGGACCCAGACGCTTTCGGTGGCGGGGTCGTCGGGGTCTTCGCGGCGATAACGCAGGGATTCGGCTTTGGCAGGTTCGGCGAACACCGAATAGTCGTAGCTGCCGCGCGGCGAGCCGCGCTGTGCAAGCACGAGCCGTCCCTGCCCGTCGAACACCATGTCGGTCACGGCGCTGGGATGGGCTGCGCCGTCAACGGTAAATTCCCAGCGGGCGTCGTCCAGGAAGCCGCCGTCCTCGGCAAGGCCGACCGACCAGATTTCCGGTCCTTCCGCGACCGCGTAGTAGAGACGCCCGCCATGCACGGCCATGCCCCACACCATGCGCGCATCTTGCGTATAGCCCCAGGTGCCGGGGTCTTCGATGTCGAAGTCGGGCGACGTGATGTCCGCGACGGCGCCGTCGTCGGCCACGCCCGGCAGGCCGCGCGCGGGTCGGCCGTCGAGGCCGTGATCGAAGCTGCCGATCACCGTGCCGTCCGCGGCGATGCGGTAGATCAGGCCGTTATCCAGATCGGAGGCGAAGAACTGGTCGTTCCCGGAATCGAACACGACATCGCCGACGCCGGGGCCGGAATTGTCCGGGAGGGTGGCGAACAGCGCGACCTCGCCGGTCTCGCCGTCTACCCGCCAGATCGCGCCGGGGCTGCCGCCGGCGTCGGTGGCGAACATGCCGGGCATCCACTCGGCGTTGGGGTGCCCGTTCCTGACGCGCTCCGGCGCGCCGTCGCCGTCGGAATCCGGCAGGACGATGTGCAGGCCGTAAGCCGATGTCGCGCCCAGGTAAATATCGGGCGTCGGCTCGGCGCCGCGGTCATCCAGCGCCGTGGCGAAAACCTGTCCGACATCGCGCGCCTTCACCTGCAACTTCGTGGGCGCGTAAACGAGCTGGCCCTCTGGCGGCGCGCCCGGCACGGCGAGCGACATGATCTGCGCCGAGGAACCGTCGAGGTCGATGAAGAACTCGTCGAGCGGGCTGCCGCCCGGAGCGAGCGGGACATCCGCGGGCTTGATGCCGGAAAAGCCGGTTACGACCGCATCGCCGGGCATCAGCACGTCGTCCTGCGCGCGCGCCGTCGTGATGGCGAAGACCAGCAGAATGAACGCGGTGATCAGCACCGAGGCCACAAAGCCGAAGTCTTTCGGCCGGACGACCCCTTCATCTAGCTGGCAAGGTTCGGCGTTCCGGGCCTGGCGGGTATCGCGGCTGAGGCTGGCGCGATAAGCATGTGAAAGTCCAACATCCTGAGAATGCTGTTTTTTACCGCTCGACTGTCTCATAATAATAACTCCGAGTATGAATGCTGTGCCAGTATGTCACAGCTCTCACGGTGTTGGTCGGAGCAGCGCGCGATAAAGTTCAATGCGAACGCAAAAAGGTGCAGGTTCAAATGGGCGGACCACGATCAGGGGGACGCAGAAAATTCTTTTGAACCTTTGCCGACGCCCGGACGACTAACACGGAGCAGTCCAGTGGCGTCGCAATGAGCCATGATCGATCGGACACTGAGCTGATACGGGCGGTGGCCGCCAATGACCGGCAGGCCTTTCATACGCTCTACATGCGCCATCACGTGCCGGTTTTTCGCTATATCATGGGATTCCTGCGCGACCACGGGGCGGCGGAAGACGCGCTGCACGACGTCTTCCTGGAGGTCTGGCGAAAGGCCGGGACATTCGATGCCCGTTCGAGTGTTTCGACCTGGGTCATCAGCATCGCGCGGTTCAAGGCGATCGATGTCTTGCGCAGGCGGCGTGACGAGACCGAGTGGAACGAAGGAACGGACCCCCGCCGGGACGATGCCCAATCGCCGGAAACGGTTGCCATCGTGGCCGACAAGGCAGAGGCTATTCGCAGGTGTCTGGATGGACTTTCACGAGAACACCGAGAGATTATCGACCTGGTTTATTATCACGGCAAAACGGTTCGCGAAGTCAGCGCCATCGTCGGTATACCGGAAAACACCGTGAAGACGCGCATGTTTCACGCACGCCGCAACTTGAAGGACGGTCTGATTGCAATGGGGGTCAACGCGCAATGGCCATGACGTCGAACGGTTCGGACAATTCTTCCTCTCGACATGACGAGGAGCTGTTGCCCTGGCTTGCAACCGGGCATCCCGGCGAACGGGCGGATCGCGATGCGCTCGACAATCCGGAGACAGCCGACCACGCACGGCAAGTCCGCGAGGAAGCCGCCGCCGTCGCGGCCGACAACGAGGCGCGCGGCGTGCCATCCGCCGAGGTTCTCGACCGTGTCATGGCCTCGGTGGAGCGAGAGACCGCGCGCGCGCCCAGGCTCCGCCGCATGACTTGGGCGGCAGCGATCGAACGCTGGTTGGATTCCCTGCGCGCGCCGGCCGTTGGCCGTCTTGCGGCGGTCGGGGCGGCCGTGCTGGTGATCGCCGTCCAGGCGGCGGTCATCGGCTACCTGATTGCCGAGCGTCCGGCCAGCACCTACCAGACCGCATCTGGCCAGGACATGGCCGCCCGGATGGGGCCGGGATTTCTCGCACGCTTTGAAAGCGAGGCGACCGCGACGGAGATTTCGGCGACGCTGCGCGCGGCGGGCGTGAGAATTGTCGACGGCCCGAAGGCGGGCGGTTTTTACCGCGTCTCTCTCACGGCGCCGGACAAGCAGAATATCGACGATGTCGAACAGGTGCTGCGCGCGTCGTCGGTCGTGACAACACTGCTGCCGGCGAGTGATCGGGAGTGAGACACGGCGCTTATGAAGGGACGAATACGCAACATGACGATCTTGAAGACCGGTTGAATCGGCTTCTTCTCAAGTGGCTCGACCGGAAAGCGTGTCCCGGCAAGCGATTATCCTGTAACATGGTGGCGCGATGACCCGTATTGTCCTGAAGCTTGTCTTCATTGCCGGGATGAGCCTTGTCCTGGGCAGTGCCGGCGCGCATGCCAGCCCCCTGGAAGACGCCGTCTACGGGCAACTGAGGGAGAACCGTACTGCCGAGATCGGCGGATACCAACTCGTGCAGCAGCGGCGATATCAGGGCCGGCAGCGTCGGCGACGACGCCCCAGGCGGCGAAATCGCTCAGGGCCCAGTCTGCCGGAGGTACTGGCGCCACTGATCCTCAACGAACTGACGCGCCCGCGCACCCGTCGAAGTCCGCCGCGGAGGCGGCGGGTGCGGCCGCGTCCCCAGCGGCAGCAGCCGCGCGCGACACGGCCGAAACGCCGTGCGCAACCGCGCTTCCAGCCGGTGCCCGCCCCGGACATGCCGTTGCCCGCGCCAAGAACGGCCGATATCGCCGCGCCGGATGGCCGCGATCCGCTCCCGCCGCTTCCGGCGCGCCGCGATCTCCCGCCAGCCTCGGCCGTGGCGGCGCTCTTCGACGGCAAGCCGCATCGGCCGCGCGACATCGTTGTCATGATCGCCACGTCGAACGCCGACGAGACGCGGCTGGAGCTTATGGGCGATTACAATGTCCTGCTGGTTGGTCAGACGCCCGTGGCTCTTCTGGACCAGGTACTGGTGCATTTCCGGCTTCCCGGAAACCGCGATCTGCAACAGATCGTGGCCGAACTGAACGCCGATCCGCGCGTCATCAGCGTCCAGCCCAACTACATTTATCGTCTGCTGGATGACGCCCAAGCTTCCGGGCGGCACAAGCAGTATAGTCTCGCGGCGCTGCGCATTCCCGCGGCGCACGGCTTCGCCACCGGCCGCAATGTCGGTGTCGCGGTCATCGACTCCTGCGTCGACGCTTCCCATCCCGACCTGGACGGGACGATTGCACGACAGTTCGACGCTTTCGCGCGCGCCGAACAGGATATCCCGTGCGTCGCTCCGGATGCGCACGGCACGGCCATCGCCGGGATTATCTCGGCACGCGGCGAACTGACGGGGATCGCGCCGCGCGCACATCTGCTCGCCGCGCGCGCATTCAGCCATGAGGGCACGGGCGATGATACTCCTGAAGCCACGACCGTGACATTGGCGTCGTCTCTGGATTGGGCAGCGGGTCACGACGCGCGCATCTACAATCTCAGCTTTGCCGGCCCCGACGATCCCGTCATGCGGCGCATCATGACGGAACTCTCCGCGCGGGATTACGTGCTGGTCGGCGCGGCGGGCAATGACGGTCCCGACGCGCCTCCGGTCTATCCGGCCGCCTATGACGGTGTGCTCGCGGTAACGGCGATCGACGCTGGAACGGAACCCTACGTGGATGCCAACCGGGGCGACTACATCGACCTGGCCGCGCCGGGCGTCGACATCCTCGTTCTCGCTCCTGAAGACAGCTATGACATCGCGTCGGGAACCTCCTATGCCGCCGCGCATTTGAGCGGGGTCATCGCCCTGATGCTGGAAAGAAGCGAGGACCTCAATCGCGGGCGTCTTGTCCAGTTCCTGAGCCGAACCGCGCGCGACCTGGGCGCCGCGGGACGCGACCCGGTTTTCGGCGCCGGACTCGCCAATGCCCAAGACGCCCTGGACGCGTTGGGGAGAAGCCGGTAGGCCGGTGCGCCGGACCCGCCTTGAGCCTTCGCCGGGCGCACGCACTGTCCCTCTCCGAAATCGATGGGCCGGGCGCTCCGACCAGATCGAGCCGAGACACGCCTCCTTGCGAGCGTAGCGAAGCCGGATGCGGCGGCTTCCCTTTCCCGGGTGTGGAGGCCGCAGGTGCGGGATGCGCGCTGTCAAGTAAGGACTGCCCACAACTACCCAAGGACGCCGGTATCGGCTTTGCTGGGGGTGTCGGGAGGGCGAAATGACTGACGAGGACAAGCGCAAGCTGCGGGAGGTCCAGCAGAATCTCGCGGACGCGGCGCGGGCCATCGATGCGGCATCAATCAACCTGCAGGCGCTGGTGAACGCCAGCCAGCGGGGGGCGGCCCGCCGTGCCGACAACGGTACACAGGACGACCGCGAGTAGAACCGCGCGAGCAGCGGGGCGCGCGGGAGGGCGGCGGTCGTTCGTCCCATTGCGGCCGCCGCCCGCTACGCGGATCAAGCCTCGATTTCCCGGTCTGGCCGATCTTGGCATTCAATATTCGTTCCGTTTCGCGGCCAGTGTCGCGTCAAAGTTATCGACGTTAATCGTGGAGCGGTCTCCCCAAACAGTGCGGTTGCGATTTTCGCCATTCCGAAACTTCGGCGGGCGACTTTCTGGTGAGCAGGATACTGGCCTGTTATGCTGCGGCT
>JBKGZY010000119.1:0-8510 GCA_046543175.1 Dichotomicrobium sp. | reverse complement strand
TACGCCACCTTGCCTTCGCCCCCGAACAGGAAGCCGCCGGACTGGCGCGACCAGAGCTGGGCGTAGATGCCGCCGTGGCGGATCAGGTCGTCATGCGTGCCCTGCTCGACAATCGCGCCTTCATCCATCACCACCAGCCGGTCGAGCATGGCGATGGTGGACAGCCGGTGGGCGATGGCGATGACCGTCTTGCCCTGCATCAGATTATAGAGCTGCTCCTGAATGGCCGCCTCGGCCTCGCTGTCGAGCGCGGAGGTCGCCTCGTCGAGTACGAGGATCGGCGCGTCCTTCAGCAGCACGCGGGCAATCGCGATGCGCTGGCGCTGGCCGCCTGACAGCTTCACGCCGCGCTCGCCGACATGGGCGTCATAGCCCTTGCGGCCCTTCCAGTCGCGCAGGTCGGGAATGAAGTCGTGCGCATGCGCGCGCCGCGCCGCCTCGAACACCTCCGCGTCACTCGCTTCCGGCCGGCCGTAGCGGATGTTGTCGATCACCGAGCGGTGCAGCAGCGAGGTGTCCTGCGTGACCATGCCGATCTGATGGCGCAGGCTCTCCTGCGTGACATGCGCGATGTCCTGCCCGTCCACGAGGATGCGCCCACCTTCCAGATCGTGGAATCGCATCAGCAGGTTCACCAGCGTCGATTTGCCCGCGCCGGAGCGCCCGACCAGCCCGACCTTCTCGCCCGGCTGAATCGTCAGGTCGAGCTTGTCGATCAGCCCGCCGGCCTGGCCGTAATGGAACGCGACGCCCTCGTAGCGGATTTCGCCTTGCGTGACCTTGAGCGGGCGCGCATCCGCCGCGTCGGTCAGTCGCAATGGTTTGGAGATCGACTTGATGCCCTCCTGCACCTGGCCGATGTTCTCGAACACATTGGTGACAACCGACATGGTCCAGCCGGACATATTGTTGATCTGGATGACGAGGCCGGCGGCCACGGCGATGGAGCCGAGGGTGATGAACTGCTGGCTCCACAGGAAGAGCGCCAGTCCGACGGTCGCGACCATCATCACGCCGTTCATGGTCCAGAGGATGCCCTCCATCAGCGTGAGAAGGCGCATCTGGTTGCGGAACTTCCGCGTATGGTCGTCAAGCGCCTCGGCGGCGTAGTCGTCCTCGCGCTCAGTGCGCGCGAACAGTTTCACCGTCATGATGTTGGCATAGCTGTCCACGACCCGGCCAGCCAGCGCGGAACGCGCGTCCGACTGGATCGCCGAGCGCTCCTTTACCTTCGGGACCAGTTTGAAAAGCATGATGCCATAAAGAACCAGCCAGATGAGCAGGGGGGCCATGAGCCGGGGATCGGCCGTGAACAGCACGCCGAGCGACGTCACGGCGTAGATCATCACGAACCACAGCGCGTCCGTCACCTCGACGACGGCCTGGCGCAGGGCACCGCCGGTCTGCATGACGCGGTTCGCGATGCGGCCGGCGAAGTCGTCCTGGAAGAAGGACGGGCTTTGCCGCAGCACGTAGCGGTGCGCCTGCCACCGGACCAGGCTGGTGAAAGACGGGATCAAAGACTGGTTGATGACGATCATGTGCAGCACGAAGGTCAGCGGCCGCAGACAGATCGCGAAGATCGCCATCACGATCAGGATCGTGGCGTTGTCGGAAAAGAAGGCCTCGGCGGAGTCCGCCGCCCGCGCGAGATCGACGATCCGGCCCACGAAGGCGAACAGCGAGACCTCGATCAGCGCCGCGACCAGGCCGATAAGGACGACGGCCAGCAGCGTGCCCCACACCTGGCGCGCGTAGTACCAGAAGAATCCGGGCAGGTCTTCAGGCGGACGATCGATATTCGATCGTCGAAACGGAGAAATACGTTGCTCGATCCAGCGTAACATGATGCTCGCTCGCGTGTGTTCTTCGACATTTGGAAAAAATGATCACACGGCTGAGCGAGACGGCCAAGAGGCCGGGCGGTTCAGCCGCGCATAAAAGCTGCGCGCTTTACCATTGGATGTATCCTGCTGGTGTTGAAGAGATGGCGGGCGCGATGCGCCCGCTGACCCGCGCAGAGGTGATGCAACATAGTGGCAACACTGTGGCGATATCACCCTAGCCGTGCCGGGCGCCGAGCAAATATTCCTGATTCCCGCCCTGGCCGCGCAGCGGCGACGGAATGGGCGCGAGGGTCCGCCAGCCCGGCTGCGTGTCCACAAGCTCGCGAACGGCCGTTATTGCGCCGGCTTGCGCGGCTTTATCTCGGACGATCCCGCCCTTGCCGACGGCATCGCGGCCCACCTCGAACTGCGGCTTGACCAGCGCGACAAGCCAGGCGCCCGGCGCGGCAAACGCCATGACATGCGGCAGGATGAGGCGCAACGAGATAAAGCTGACATCCACCGCGATCGCGCCCGCCGGCTCGCGCACGTCCTCCGGCGCGAGACCGCGCGCATCGCGCCCTTCAAGGTTCACGACCCGCGCTTCGCCGGCAAGGCGCTCGTGAAGCTGGCCGTGGCCGACATCCACCGCATAGACGCGGCGCGCGCCGCGCTCCAGCAGGACCTGCGTGAAGCCGCCGGTGGAGGCGCCAATGTCGAGGGCGACGCAGCCCGACGGATCGAAGCCGAAGGCGTCCAGCGCGGCGATTAGCTTGCCCGACGAACGGGCGACGTAGGCGGCTTCTCCGCCCGCGACCGAAATATCCGCGTCTTCGGAGACAAGCGCGCCCGCCTTGGTGACGACCTCGCCCGACACGCGGACGAAGCCACGCTTGATGAGATCGCGCGCCCGCGCGCGGCTGGTCACGAGACCGCGCGCCACCATCGCCAAGTCTAGCCGCATTGGTGGCCTCACAGACATGGGGTCAATCCCGTGCGCCTTGCGCCGCCGGGAGCGCGCTTCCTCGCGGCGCGGCTGTCCTTGCTGTCGCGCGATTGTCGTCGCGGGACTTTATCGGGACAATTGCCTTGCCTAGAATAGCCGTATGAGGCAACGCGTCCGATTTTGCACCTCGGCGGACGGTGTTGGGATAGCATTTGCCGAGACGGGCACGGGACCGCCGCTGGTCAGGGTGGCGAACTGGTTCACGCACCTCGACCTCGACTGGTGTAGTGCTGTCTGGAGGCACTGGTTCGATGCGCTCTCCGACCGGCGAACCCTGATCCGCTACGACGCCCGGGGCTCGGGGTTGTCCGACCGCCGTGTCGACGACTTCTCGCTCGAACGCTGGGTCGACGATCTGGAAGCGGTTGCCGACGCGGCCGGACTGACGCGTTTTCCGCTGATCGGGCTGTGCCAGGGCGGCGTCGTTGCCGCAGCCTATGCCGCCCGGCATCCGCATCGGGTGAGCCGCCTCATCCTCTACGGGTGCTATCCCTTCGGCGCCTATGTCGAGGGCACCTCGGAGCGACTCGCGCAAGAGGCGCGCGCCGTATCGCAAATGATAGAAGTCGGCTGGGGCAAGGAGACCGGGGCCTTCCGCGAACTTTTCGCCAATCTTCTCATGCCGGATGCCGGCAAGGAGGCGCTGCAATGGATCGGCGAAATGCAGCGGCGGAGCGCCTCGGCGCGCAACGCACGCCAGATGTGGGATGCCTTCCACCGGTTCGATCTTCGCGAGATTGCCGCATGCATCGAAACGCCGACCCTGATCTTTCACGGACGCAAGGACGCCATGGTGCCGTTCGAGGCCGGCCGCCACCTCGCCTCGCTGATACCGGATGCGCACTTCGTGCCGCTTGAAACGCGCAACCACATCCTTCTTGCCGGCGAAGACGCGTGGGGGGATTTCTGCCGCGAGTTCACGAGTTTCCTTGAGCCAGAGCGATATGCCGGCAGGTGCAGCGCCATCGGGCTTGACGATCTGACGGCGCGCGAGAAGCAAGTCCTTAACGCCGTTGCTCGCGGCCTCAGCAACCGTGACGTGGCGGAGGTGTTGCGGATTTCCGAGAAAACGGTGCGTAATCACCTGACAATGATTTTCTGCAAACTCGGCATTGCAAGCCGCGCCCAGGCGATCATTACCGCCCGCGACGCCGGCCTCGGTCGCGACTGAGCGGGACAAACGTCCCGAATTCAACACTCCAATCGAAAATCGATCGACGACCGATGGGACGGATGCTTCATGCGCCGCGCTCGTTCTTGCCGCATGCTCGAGTCATCGGATGCGGCATATTGGGAGCAGGTCGATGCACGAAAAGGCGAATGACATGGTGAGCCGGCGTCAAGAGCCGCTGCGCCGGCGCTATCGCGAAAGGCCGAGCGAAGCCGGGATCGTCGACCACGCGCGAACAGCAAGCATCGGCTCCGACCCGTTCCACGGCACGGTGGTCATCGGGGACGATCAGCTCGCGCTGGGGTTCGGCATCCACCGCGCCGTCGGTGGTGACCACGACGCGTCCAATCCAGGCGACATTCTCTGTGCGGCGCTGGCCGCCTGCCTGGATTCAACCCTTCGGATGACCGCTGCCCGCATGGGCGTGGCCCTGGAAGCCCTTGAAGTGCAGGTGAGAGCAATTGCCGATGTGCGGGGCTGCCTGTTGGTGGATCGCGATGTGCCGGCCGGCTTCCAGCGGATTGATATCGAAGTGGGCATCAAGGCCGCGGAAGGCGTCGACCCCGCGCAGATCAGCATGCTCACATCCGCCGCAGAGCGGTGCTGCGTCGTCCTTCAGACCCTGCGCAGCGACCTTCCTGTAGGAACCAGAATTCGCGAACCGGCGATCAACACGGTCGCCGATTGAGCGGCGGGAAACAACCTCCGGCGCTCAGAAATGCAGAACCTTGAAAGAAGGAGCCGACCATGCCTCTCGTTGACATTCATATTATCCGCGACGTTTTTACACCCAG
Source organism: Dichotomicrobium sp. (assembly GCA_046543175.1). Classification (GTDB taxonomy): domain Bacteria; phylum Pseudomonadota; class Alphaproteobacteria; order Rhizobiales; family Rhodomicrobiaceae; genus Dichotomicrobium. The sequence continues at coordinate 3,713 of JBKGZY010000119.1, read as the reverse complement.
CCAGAAGCAGGCGCTGATCGAGAAGGTGACCGATGCGATGGTCTCAGTCGAAGGTGAGTACATGCGCAGTGTCACCTGGGTCAAAATCAATGAGGTTGAAAGTGGGGACTGGGCAATAGGCGGGGAGATGCTGACGTCGGAGAAGGTGAAAGCGATCGCCGCGGGAAGCAGCGCGGAATAGTCGATGCTAGAACCGCATCAGTTCTGCTTGAACCGGGATACAGCTCCATCGACTCGAATTGACGCGCGACTTATCTGAAAACCGGTTCCCGTCCCCGAGCACGTCTGGAAGATGCCTTTTCGGATCGCGCTTCAGCGCGCGATCCGAGACACTGTACCTGCTCTTTGGATCGCGTTTCTACGTTGCCAGACCCCGGTCGGAACCGTCCGCGATCATCTCCCGGCCGAGCGCGGCGAACACGGTGCGCACGATACCCTGCGCATCGAGACCGGCATCGGCATACATCTGCTCGGGCTTGCCCTGATCGACGAACTGATCCGGCAGGACAAGGGAGCGGATTTTCAGCCCCTGGTCCAGCAGCCCGTCCGTCGCCAGGAAATGCAGCACGTGGCCGCCGAAGCCGCCGACAGAGGCTTCCTCGATGGTCACGACCACCTCGTGCTCGTGCGCCAGCCTGCGGACCAGCTCGTGATCGAGCGGCTTGGCAAAGCGTGCATCGGCCACGGTCGTCGAAAGCCCGTGGCGCGCAAGCTGGTCCGCCGCCGACAGGCATTCCTGAAGCCGCGCGCCGAAGGACAGCAACGCGACGCTGTTACCTTCGCGCATGATCCGCCCGCGCCCGATCTCCAGCGGCACGCCGTGTTCGGGCATCTCCACGCCGACGCCTTCCCCGCGCGGATAGCGCAGCGCGCTGGGCCGGTCGTCGATCTGCACAGCCGTCGCCACCATGTGGCGCAGTTCGGCCTCGTCCGCAGCCGCCATCACGACGAAGCCGGGCAGGCAGGACAGATAGGTGACATCGAACGAGCCGGCATGGGTCGGGCCGTCCGCGCCGACGAAGCCCGCACGGTCGAGCGCGAAGCGTACCGGCAGACGCTGAATCGCCACGTCATGCACGACCTGGTCGTAGGCGCGCTGGAGAAAGGTCGAGTAGATCGCAGCGAACGGCTTGTAGCCTTCGGTTGCGAGACCGGCCGCAAAGGTGACGCCGTGCTGCTCGGCGATGCCGACATCGAAGCAGCGATCGGGGAATTCCTCGCCGAACAGGTCGAGGCCGGTGCCGGATGGCATGGCCGCCGTGATGGCCACGATCTTGTCATCGCGCCGCGCTTCGTCGATCAGGCTGGAGGCGAAAACCTTGGTGTAGCTCGGCGCGTTGCCCTTCGACTTCGACAGCGCCCCGGTGACAACGTCGAATTTCGACACGCCGTGATACTTGTCGGCGGCGTTTTCCGCGGGTTCGTAGCCCTTGCCCTTCTGCGTTACGCAGTGAACCAGGATCGGCCCCTGCTGGGCGTCGCGCACATTGCGCAGCACCGGGATCAGGTGATCGAGGTTATGCCCGTCGATCGGCCCGACGTAATAAAAGCCGAGTTCCTCGAACAGCGTGCCGCCGGTCCAGAAATTGCGCGTGTACTCCTCCGCACGCGCCGCCCGGCGCTCCCAGCCCTTGGGCAGGCGCTTGGCGAGCTGCTTCGCGATGTCGCGCAGATACAGGTAAGTTCCGGAGGAGGTCAGCCGCGCCAGGTAATGGCTGATCGCGCCAACAGGCGGGGCGATCGACATGTCGTTGTCGTTCAGGATGACGATCAGGCGCTTGTCCATCGCTCCGGCGTTGTTCATCGCCTCGTAGGCCATGCCGGCGCTGAGCGCCCCGTCGCCAATCACCGCGACGACATTGTTGTCCCCCTCGCTGAGATCGCGCGCGACCGCCATGCCGAGGCCCGCCGAGATCGAGGTGGAAGAGTGCGCGGCGCCGAACGGGTCGTATTCGCTTTCCGTCCGCTTGGTGAAGCCTGACAGGCCGCCAGGCTGGCGCAGCGTGCGAATGCGGTCACGCCGGCCAGTGAGGATCTTGTGCGGGTAGGCCTGGTGGCCGACATCCCAGATCAGCCGGTCGTTCGGCGTGTCGAACAGGTAATGCAGCGCGACGGTCAACTCGATCACCCCGAGCCCCGCGCCGAGATGCCCGCCGGTGACGGAGACGGCGTCGATGGTTTCCGCGCGCAGTTCGTCGGCCAACTGCCGCAACTGCTTTTCGTCCATCGCGCGCAGGTCGTCCGGCGTGTCGATCCCGTCGAGAAGAGGTGTCTTGCTGTCTGAGTTCACAATGTTCGCTTTCCCCACACCACCGTTGCGGCAACCGTCGCAGGCCGGCGCCCGCTGTCGCCGGGAGTCTACATTTCCGTCGCCGGGACGGCAAAACTTGTAGGCAAGTCACGCTTGATACGCAGCAACTTGTTTTGCTGGATTATCGCGCTTGGCGCGGCTCACGCAATTTTATTCCACATCCAGCGGCGCGGTGCCGGCCGGCTGGCCGTCTTCGCTCAAGTTGATCTTGTCCACCTTCGCCTCGGCGCGCTGCAACAGCCGGTCGCAATGGTCGCGCAAGGCTTCGCCCCGCTCATAGATGGCGATGGATTGTTCCAGTTCCACATCGCCGCGCTCAAGCCGTCCGACGATCTGCTCCAGTTCCTTGAGCGCCTGTTCGAAGGACATCTGCTTGATGTCGGCATTGGCTGCGTTCTGCTGTTTTGCCATGGTTTGAATTCCTTGCCCCGTATCGCGCGATCGAGTTGCCGGAGGTCAACCGTCAGGCCGAATATTCCATGAGGACGCGCAGATGCGCCGCCACGGACCGCGCCAGCCCGCCCAGATCGTAACCGCCCTCGAGCACGGAGACGAGCCTGCCCCCGGCATGCTGATTGGCAACGTCCGACAGCCGCCGCGTGGCCCAGGCGAAATCCTCTTCGGTGAGCGCGAGGCCGCCGATCGGATCGGCGCGATGGGCGTCGAAACCCGCCGAAATGATCACGAGGTCCGGCGAAAAATCATGCAGCGCCGGCAGGATACGACTCTCGAACGCCTCCTGGAAATGGTATGAATCGTCGCCCGCGCGTAGCGGCGCATTGACGATATTCCCGGCGACGCCCTGCTCGCTCCAGGCCCCCGTTCCGGGGAAAAGCGGCATCTGGTGGGTGGAGCCATAGAACATGTCGGCGTCCGACCAGAACATGTGCTGCGTGCCGTTGCCGTGATGCACGTCGAAATCGACAACCGCCACGCGGTCCATGCCATGCACTGCCCGCGCATGCGCCGCGGCGATCGCCACATTATTGAACAGGCAGAACCCCATTGCCTGACGCGTTTCGGCATGATGCCCCGGCGGGCGCACGACGCAAAAGGCGTTTCGTACAGCGCCGCTCATGACCTGGTCGACGGCCGTGACCGCCGCTCCCGCGGCCCGGAGCGCCGCTTCCCAACTGTCGGGCGACATGACCGTGTCGCCGCCATCGACATAGATGTGACCGCTCGCCGGCGCAGCCTTCTTGAGCGCCGCGATGTAGTCCGGCCCGTGCATCCGCGCGATTGCTTCCTCGTCGGCCAGCGGCGCCTCTTCCCTATGGAGAAACTGGAAGGATTCATCCTCAAGCGCCTGCTCGATGGCGCGCAGCCGGTCGGGGCGCTCGGGATGGCCGAAGCCGGTGTCATGCTTCACGAAAACCGGATGTGTAATGAGGAGTGTCGGCAT